>JALRFH010000069.1 GCA_023253715.1 Halieaceae bacterium | reverse complement strand
ATTGATATTCGTCCCACAGAGGCATGCGCCATGCGCGGTCACCCGTGTGTTCACCGGCTGCCAGCAGTTGGGTCGCTAGGTCGTCGTTATTCGCGTAGAGTCCAGTTGCATGATGTCCTAAGGCAACGACACAGGCACCTGTTAGCGTGGCGATATCAACGACAGTGACAGGATTAAAGCGCTCTGCGTAGGTTAAGGCGTCGCACAACACCAAACGTCCCTCTGCGTCCGTGTTGAGTACTTCGATTGTCAGGCCCGCCATGCTGGTCACAACGTCACCGGGCTTGGTGGCACTGCCGCTTGGCATGTTTTCAGCCGCCGCAACAATGCCCACGACATTGACTTTGGCTTGTACACTTGCCAGAGCGTGTAGGGTGCCGAAGACACTGGCTGCGCCACCCATATCGAATTTCATCTCATCCATCTTGGCTCCCGGTTTGAGAGAGATGCCGCCGGTATCGAAGGTAATACCCTTGCCCACTAGGCAGTGTCGCGCCTCACTCGCCGGGTTTCCTTGGTATTGCATGATAATCAGTTTGGCCTCTTGATCTGAGCCCGCGGCAACCGACAGCAGGGAATGCATGCCCAAGGCGCGCATTTGCTCTTCGCCCAAAGACTCGGTAGAAATTGCCGGGAACGTACTGGCGAGTTCTTCCGCTTGTTGAGCCAAGTAGGTGGGGGTGCAAATATTGCCCGGTAAATTAGCCAACTCGCGCGCATAGTTGATACCTTGACCTGTGGCTTGACCAGAAGACAGTGCCACTTTCATGCGCGTGACATCGTTTTTGTGCGTGGTGAGCAAGGTGACCTTTTTGATTCGACTGGGCGCTTTGGGTTTGCTGAGCGTGCGGGTGTAGGTATAGCTTGCTGTGGTGATTTCTTGCGCCACAATTTGCGCGATATCGCAATCTGCATCCAGCTTAGCTGCGCTGAAATCGAGTAATAGATCTTTCGCTTGAGTTTTCGTCACGAAGGTCCACAGGGCAGCGATGGCCTGTCGTGCTTTGGGTGCCTGAACAGGTGCGTCGCCCAGTCCAAGCAAGATGACCCGAGGGAAGTTGTCATTGGGTGACAAACAGACGATTTGCTTAGCCTCGCCCGCAAAGTCCTTATTCTTGATGACGCGTGCTAAAGCACCCTCGCACGCTACATCCAAAGCGTCGAGTGCGGATGGAAGTGATTTGGTGGCACTCATGGCCACAACCAAACAAGATGTTTTTTGGGATTCTGGAGCCCCTGATTTGCTCGCGAAAGCCAGAACGGACATAAAATTTCCTCTGAAGTCGGTAAGGCCATAGTGTACTATGGCAGTGTTATGTTTGTGAGCCACTAGTATAGGGGTCAAAGCGACAAGGTGCTAATAGTTCGGTATTTGACACGGGATATTTTGTTTCACACGGGTGCCGTGGTCCTCGTTGTGTTTGTCGTCGTGTTTAGCAGTCAGTTTGTGCGTCTCTTGGCCGATGTCGCCGAAGGTGATTTAGCAGCGGGGTTTTTAGCGGCAATCATGGCGTTCTCGATCCCGAGTTATCTCGAGTTGATACTCCCTTTGGGGTTTTTTGTTGGGCTGATGCTAGCGCTTGGCCGTCTGTATATCGACAGCGAAATGGTTGTAATGAGCGCCAGCGGTATTGGACCATGGCATTTAGTGCGATGGGTCTTTGTATCGGGCGCGCTGGTGGCCTTAGTCAGTGCCTGCCTGTCGCTTGGTCTGACTCCTTGGACTAAGGCCAAGGTGTTGTCACTCGTCACCGAAGCTTCAGATGACCGAGGGCTAGCAGCGCTCGTGCCCGGTCGATTTCAGCGACGCAGTGGTGGTTTTGACACCTTGTATGCTGAAGCCATCGACTCCGACCAGCAAAAACTGAATGGTCTGTTTTTAGCGGAACAGAGTTTGAACAGTGATGGTGAGCCTCTTATCACCCTGACTTACGCTGAACAGGGACGGGTGGTCGCCTCGGAAATACACGGAGGTCGCTACATAGAATTGTTAAACGGTCGACGTTACCAAGGCCAGCCGGGTCAATTGGAGTACCGTGTTACCGAATTTGAAATACTCGGAGAGCGCTTGCCCGATGTCGAGGCGGTGAACGCGACCTTCGGTGATGATTTTTATGATGCGCTATCAACAGCTGCTCTGCTGGAAAACATGCAAGCCGGCAGTATCGCAACGCTGCACTGGCGGCTGTCGTTGGTTCTGATGCCCTTTAATCTGGCGTTTTTGGCTTTAGGGCTGGCCCGGACTGATCGAAGACGGGGTCGGTATACTATGCTGTTACCCGCAATCATACTTTATCTGATTTATCTGGTGGGGCTCGCCAGTTTGCGAGGATCGGTCGCTGAGGGTGGCTCAGCTACCAGTATGTGGGTTTTACATGGTTTGATTGCGGGGGTTGGCTGTCTGATCTTGCAGTGGCCTCAGTGGCGTATTCGGTGGGTACACACTGACGCGGTGCGTGCATGAGGATTCTTGATCGTTACGTCGGTACGCAGGTGATCTATGCCATTAGTATGGTGCTCTTGGTGTTGGTTGGTTTGGATGTGTTGTCGGCGTTGATCGATGAAATGCAGGATCTCAAGGCCGGCTATACCTTGACCAAAGCCCTTTTGTATGTGGGTGCTTCCGTGCCAGCACGAGTTGTCGAACTTGCACCCGTTGGTGTGCTTATCGGTGTTTTGGTCGCTCTCGGGCAACTGGCTTCGAGCAGTGAACTGGTGGTCATCAGGGGAGCGGGCTTGTCATCTTGGCACTTGTTGAAAGTGCTGGTTAAACCGGTACTGGTTTTTGCGGGTCTAATATTGTTGATCGGTGAATTTGTGGTGCCCAAAAGCGAGCAATTCGGTGAAGCGGAAAGAGCCCTGGCTTTGAGCAACAAAGGGTCAATCACTGGCCGCTATGGTATGTGGAATCGCGAGGGGAGACATTTTATTCATTTCAATGCGGTGCAGGCCGGCGGAGTGATCTACGGGGTGACGCTGTTTACCTTTGATGACAATTGGCGTTTGTACGAATCGATGAGTGCTACTCGCGCGACTTTTCAAAGTAACGGGTGGTTGTTGGAGAATGTTCGACGCACGCAAATGAACTCTTGGGGTTCGCAGGCCAGCGAGCACACGACGCTGTTATGGGAGACGGATTTAACGCCTGACTTATTGGCTATGGAATCGTTAAGTCCAGAACGGATGAGCATCAACAGTCTGTTTCAATACAGTCATTACTTGCGCCAGCAGGGGCTCGAAGCCGCGGATTACGAGGTGGCAGCATGGCGAAAAATAACACAGCCGCTGGCAATTTTTGTGTTGGTTTTGGTGGCGATGGGGTTTATTTTTGGCCCTTTGCGCGATGGCACCCTGGGGCTTCGAGTGTTCATAGGGACACTGGTAGGTCTCGTGTTCAAAATTAGTCAAGACGTGGTTGCGTCGGTCACGATTGTTTATGGTATTGCGCCGGCAGCTGCGGTTGCCTTACCTCTGTTATTGGGCTTACTCGTCGCTGCTTGGTTGCTATACCGAGCGCCGTGATTCAATTCAGCTTTGGCACCAGAGTCAAGCGGGTTCCGGACAGTCGGTCATGCAAGTAACAGTGGTGTGGATCGATAAAGCGCCAGGCAAGGCCAAAACCCAATGCGCCGTAAGAAATTAGCGCCATGACGAGGCGCAGGCAGATCTGACGGTTGGAAACCGCGAGCCCCTCTGAGTTCACCAATTGTATGCGCCAGGCTTGCATGCCGAGAGTTTGCCCGCCTCGACGCCAAAAGATGGCGTAAAATATGGCTACGCTGAGCAGGGCGCTTGTTTGGACGAGACTGGCGGGTAGGGCTACGACGTCATGGTCTGTGTTAACGGGTATTACTTGCACATACAGTGCCATCACCAAGGCTGTCGTTACCATAACAATAGGGACGACCAAAAATGTGTCGTACACCAAGGCCAACAAATGTCGGTGAAAGGGCGGCGTGATTGGGGCAGACATAAATAGAAGTTTCCTAGTATCATGGGTGAAGGCCTTGTTATTATACGTCAGTCGCCACCTTAAAGCAGGTAAGAGGTAGATGTCATGAGAGTGTTATTGATCGAAGACGATATGTCGGTCGCGGATTTTGTTGCCAGCGAACTCGCTTTGAAAGGTCATAACTGCGAGTGCGCCTCGAGTGGCACCGAGGGTTTGCTTGCGGCTAATTCCGCGCGTTGGGACGCGCTGATTGTGGATCGCATGCTACCAAAGCTTGATGGACTCAGTGTCGTTAAAAGTCTTCGTGACAAAGGCGATTTAACGCCGGTGCTGATTTTAAGTGCCCTTGGCGAGGTGGATGACCGTGTGAAGGGGCTTCAAATTGGCGCCGACGATTACTTGGTGAAGCCGTTTTCCTCGGAAGAGTTGCTGGCACGGCTGGAAGCCATTCATCGTCGCTTGGCGCCCTTGGGGGCGGATTTTCGGACAACGCTTGAAGCTCAGGGTTTGCGGCTCGATTTAATTTCTCAAGAGGTTCGTCGAGAAGGTCGCGTCATCAGCCTGCAACCCAGAGAATACCGTTTGCTCGAGTATCTCATGCGGCACGCTGGTAAAATCGTGACACGCAGTATGTTGCTGGAGAACGTGTGGGGGTATCACTTCGACCCTCAAACCAACGTCATTGATGTCCATATTTCTCGCTTGCGGCAGAAGATTGATCGCGACTTTGATTACCCTTTAGTGCACACGGTCAGGGGCGCAGGCTATCGCTTCGGTGATGAATAGCTCGCTGCTACGATCTTGGCTGCAAACCCTAGGGCTGCAATTGGTTTCAGGGTTGGGTATTGCCCTAGCAGCGATGGGTATCACTTTGTTCGCGGTATTTGCGCTCGTTTCCTACACCAATCTTCATTCAAGCTTGCAAGCCGATGTTGTAGGGCGAACTCAATTTTTGACAGAGGTGTATTACAGTCACGGGATTGAACGGCTGACCCAGATAGTGGGGCGCCAAGGTTTTAGTGATGACAGCGGTAGGGTACTGTATTTTCTTGAGGTTCAGGGCTCTGAGGCGGATGCCTTGGCGCCGACCTTCGCCTACCGCGACTCCGGTGCTGGGCTTGTCCCATTTGTCCTGAGCAACCTGAGTTCAGAAGAGCAACTGCAGCGGAAGATGTTTGCCGAAACCAAGGTGCTTGATGGGGGGGTGGTGTTGACGGTGGGCCGTTTTTTTCAAGACGAGCTCGACGCCATAAATTACTTGATCGGTAACGTCGCGTTGGTCATCGCTGTGTTCTGGTTGGGTGCCATGCTAACAACGGCAATTGCGACGCATCGGGCGCTGATGGGGGCTCATCGCATTGGCACAGAGCTTAGAGCTATCATGCAACATAATCTTGAAGGCCGCTTGCATCCTGACACGGCGTCACCGTATGTGCGAGAGTTAGTAGAGGTTGGCAATGAGATGCTGGAGTACGTGTCGATTTCCCTCCAGGGGGTTCGCTCGGTATCAGACAACATTGCGCACGATTTGCGGACGCCATTGACCCGCTTAAGGAACAAGCTGACGCAACTTAAACCGCGAGTACCGAGAGAGCATCAGGGAACGATCGACGAACTGTTATCCGACTGTGATGACTTGCTGGCTTCGTTCAACGCGTTATTGCGGATCTCGATGCTTGAAGCGGGCAGTCAAATCCGAACCGATGCTAAACAGGTCAGCTTGCGAGTGGTCATTCAAGACGTCGTGGAAATGTATGAACCCGTAGCGCATAATTCAGGAGTGCTGCTTGATTTTCAGGCTGAATACGTCGAGCAGATACCCGGTGAAACCGATTTGCTGGGGCAAATGTTTGCCAATATTCTCGATAACGCCATAAAATTTACACCCTCTGGCGGAGTGATAGGCATTCGGTTGGAGCGATCTGGGGTCGAGAAACTTCGCGTCGTTATTGCTGACACGGGTATTGGTATTCCTGAGGCCGATAGGCAACAGGTGTTTAGGCGATTTTATCGCGGCGAGCCCAGTCGCGGTGAACACAAAGGTCATGGCCTGGGCTTGTCACTGGTGCAGGCGATTGCATTTTACCATCGTGCGACGGTTGAGCTACAGGATAATCATCCAGGGTTGCGAGTTGTGGTGAATTTTCCCGTGAGCTTGCCGAAACGCACCTAGGAGAGAGGCGCGAGCTCGAGATCCAGCATCGGCTCAACGGTCGGTAGCGAGGGCCGAGCGAATTCACTCAGATCGTGTCCTTCGCCCACCAGCTGGTAGGCGCTCAAATTAAAGCGTTTCGGAGGAAAACTGATGCGCCCCATTGGGTCCGAGCTATTGCTGAGTCGTAAATGAGTGGTGTCGGGTAAATCGGTGATTACGGCTTTTTCTGTTGGGGTATAGACCCCTGGCTCGAGGGCGTTAAGGTGATCAGTCGTAACCCGCACTGGTGTGACCTTGGGTTTTTCTTCCGGCCTTAAAATTAAGCTACCCACAGGGCTTAGATCGAAGTTGCCTGCGACGCCGGTGGGCTTAAATACCGAAGCAGGGCGCGCGCTTGTGGTGGGTGGTGTCACAACTCTTTTTCGAATCAAGGGTTTGGCGCCGGCTTTGCGCAGGGCGCTGGCGTAACGCTTTGCCTGAGCCTCGTTAAGACCGCCTTTTACCTTTTGCTCTTTCCCCGAAAAAAGCAAATCCAGAATCGTGTCATTGGCCTTGAACAATTCTCCGAGATTGTTGCGAACCTCATCCTGTTCAAAACCCGGTAGGCATTGTCCGTTGAAAAAAACGTCAAATTCTGTCATCGCATTAAATGGGCAAGCGTCGATTGCTTGAAAACTGTCTTCCGCCTAAGACTAGATAACTTGGCAAGGGGTTTCAACTCAATTCTGTGACATTGTATCCTCCTAGACGTTTGCGGCTTCGGTTATACTACGGGTTTTTATTTGCGAGGCTGGCAAATGACGATAGAGACAACATTGCGATCACGCGTGGAGGACGCCTTCCCGGGCGCCTTGGTGGTCCTAGAAAATGAAAGTTACAAACACAATGTGCCCGACGGTTCTGAGACACATTTTGCGTTGACCCTCGTCAGTGAAGAGTTCGAGGCCATGCCGCGAGTTCGTAGGCATCAAAGGGTTTTCGCCTTAGTCTCAGACCTATTGGAGGGCCCAGTGCACGCCATGGCATTGCACCTTTATACGCCACAGCAGTGGGCAGAGCGAAACGAACACGTTCCAGTATCGCCCGCATGTTTAGGAGGTGGTCGATGAACACTCAGCCCAAGCCGACAGAGCCACAGGATATCGTCGTTGCCGCGATGTACCGATTTGTGGCCTTTCCTCATTATCAAACACTCAGAGAGCCGATATTGGATACCTGCATCCGGTTGGGGATTAAGGGCACCTTGCTGTTGGCACATGAGGGCATCAATGGGACGGTTTCAGGGACGCGTGAGGGGATAGATCAACTGTTGGACTATCTGCGCACCTTGCCGGGACTTGAAGGACTGGAGCATAAAGAATCCTTTTATCAAGAAAAGCCGTTCTACCGAATGAAAGTCAAATTGAAAAAAGAGATTGTCACCATGGGGGTAGAGGGTATTGACCCCAATGTCTCGGTGGGGCGATACGTGGAACCAGCAGATTGGAATGCCCTGATCTCGGATCCGGACGTGGTATTAATTGATACTCGCAACGATTACGAATTTGAGATTGGCACCTTCGAGGGAGCTCTGGATCCGAAAACCACGACGTTTCGAGAATTTCCGGCCTACGTTGAACGCACTATGAGCCCAGCTAAGCACAAAAAAGTTGCCATGTTTTGTACGGGTGGCATTCGCTGCGAGAAGGCGACAGCCTATATGTTAGAGCAGGGTTTCGAGGAGGTTTATCATTTAAAGGGCGGTATTCTCAAGTATCTTGAAGAGGTGCCCGAGCGTGATTCGATGTGGCGCGGAGAGTGTTTTGTGTTTGATAACCGAGTGTCAGTGAATCACCGTCTCGAAAAAGGGCAGTATGATCAGTGTCATGGCTGTCGTCATCCCATCACTGAAGAGCAAAAGTGCGACCCGCGGTATCAAAAAGGTGTCTGCTGTCCACGCTGTTTCGACACCTTAACGGCGGATCAAAAAGAGCGCTTTGCAGAGCGTCAGAAGCAGATTGAACTGGCCGCCGGTCGGCATGAGCAACATCTCGGTGCGGCGCCGCCAGAGCGGCAAATACGGGATATAAGTGGCGCGGCGGGCAACTCATAAGGTGAGTCGCTGTCGCCATCGTTGGGGGAGCCTTGTGCTTGGGAAACTGATCGTTAGCGTTTGACTGTCGCCTTGAGATATCACCCCAACGATGCCGGTTGTTCCATCTAGGGTCTGTACTAAGGGGCCGCCAGAGGCTCCTTTTGATGTGACGCAGTGTTCCCAAGAAATAGAATCTTGGGTTTGGCAAGTATCGTCGAATGACAACCGATTTTTACCTTGCTCCAGTGCCAGCGCAAAGCCAGCAGCGGTAGCGGGTTTTTCTGGATCGCTGGCGATTAAAGGCAGCCCACTCAATTGCTGCTCAGGAATTGATGCGCTCAACTCCAGTAGCGCCCAATCCCGATCGATACGGCCTCCACTGTCCATTAAGCGAGCCTTGTATACCGCATTGCCATCCCCAAGATGGGGAAAACGAACCCGGAGCGCCTGGCTCAAATCGTGATAATGTTCCACACAATGCCATGCGCTTAGGATGTAGCGAGGTTGTGATGTTTCAACATCGTGAAGCAAAGTGCCGCTACAATATTCGATATAGTGGCGAGCACGACCGTCTTCAAAGCGTAACGATGGGACCTCGAGTGCTGCGATATTTTGCATCCATAGCGGCGTTTTTATATCAAAGCGCTTGCGCTGCTCGGCGGCATTGAGCTGACAGGCAAGCAGCGTTAACAGCCAAAAACACAGTCCTTGCTTGGTCAGTGTTGCCACCTCAGTATCCGCTGAGTCGATTTAATCCATTCAGAGCCGCGATGCGATATGCCTCTGCCATCGTCGGATAATTGAATGTGGTTTCGACGAAGTATCTAATCGTATTGGCGTCACCCGGCTGCTTCATAATGGCTTGGCCAATGTGGATAATTTCCGTGGCTTCTGCGCCGAAACAGTGGATACCCAAAATAGTCAGCGTTTTGGGGCAGAATAAAATTTTGAGCATGCCCGTCCCTTCACCGGAAATTTGTCCTCGTGCCGTATCTTTAAAAAAAGCTCGGCCAACTTCGAAGGGAATTCTATTGTCGGTGAGCTCGCGTTCCGTTCTCCCTACAGAACTGATTTCGGGGATGGTGTAGATGCCCGTAGGGACGTCATCCACAAAACGCTGGTCGCGTTGATTAGACGACGCCGCGGCCCGACCTTGATCATACGCGGCACTTGCCAAACTGGGCGCACCAATCACATCGCCCACGGCGTAAACATTCTCGACGTCGGTTTGGTAGCGTTGATCGACTTTAATTTGTCCTCGTCCGTCGCTGTTTAGGCCGATGTGTTCCAGTCCCAAATTTTGCGTGTTGCCGCTGCGTCCATTGCACCACAGCAAGGCGTCACCGCGAATAACCTTGCCAGATTGCAGGTGCAAGGCGATGCCGTCTTGGTTGGCTTCTACGCGCTCATAACTTTCTCGATGGCGCACCATAACCCCGGACTCGCGAAGGTGATAATCGAGGGCGACGGAAATCTCATCATCTAAAAATGCGAGTAGGTTCTCGAAACTGTTAATGAGCTCAACCTTGATACCCAGACCGCTGAAAATCGAAGCGTATTCACAGCCAATCACGCCCGCGCCATAGATAATCAGCTTCCGAGGGGTATGTTCTAGGCTCAATATCGTATCACTGTCATAAACCCGGGAATGCTCGAAGGGTACGTCAGGTGGGTGGTAGGGGCGGCTCCCTGTTGCGATGACAAACTCTTGTGAAGCTAGGGTCTCGACAGAACCGTCGGGTCGGGTCACTGAAATGTGCTGCGTGTCAATGAACTTTGCGTGGCCTTTGTACACGGCAATATGGTTGCGCCCGTAAAACTTACTGCGCATGTCGACTTGTTGTTCTACGACGGATATCGCGTGTTTCAGCACAGTGGGGTAGGGTATCTGGCGACTGTGCCCGATCTCGCGAAAGAGTGTACCGTTGTTGAATCGCATCAGTTGCTTGACCGTGTGTCGCAGCGCTTTTGACGGGATGGTGCCCTTGTGAGTGCAGGCGCCTCCAACTTGCGTGTTGACCTCTACAACGGCCACTTTTTTTTGCTGTTTAGCGGCGTTAAGCGCGGCTGACTCGCCGGCTGGACCGCTGCCGATGACGACAAGATCGAAGGTGGTTTTTGGCATTGAATGTTCTGCTTGAGTAACAAAAACGTAAGTTTAAACACTCTTGTCAGGAGGAACAATGCGCTAAACGTCGAGTGCCATGGCGTTGGGTGTGCGGCTTAGTTGATATACGTCAACAAAGCACTGAGGAATCCGTCGTGCTGAGCAGGATTTTGACCGTGATCAAAGTCCGCTTTCAATGTCCATTTATGATGTCTCCATGGATGCTTGGTCATCCTCAGTCCTTAGAGAGAAATGATGGAGTTGTTATGAGAAAACAAGCTTGGTGGTCGTCAGTTGTTTTGGCAGCGGGTATGACGATGGGGGTTGCATCTGTTGATGCCTATGAGGCCGGTGACTGGATTGTTCGCGCCGGAACAGTCCGTGTTGCGCCGGATGAAAACAGTGACCCAGTGGTACTACCCACCACTCCCGCTACGGTACTGCCCGGAGTGTCCGTGGACAACGATACGCAGATCTCTCTGATGGGAGTCTACATGTTGAGCAGTCAATTGGGTCTGGAGGTTCTCGCCGCCACGCCATTCAGCCATGATCTGCGGCTTGAAGGCGCGAATATTCCCGCAGGAGATACCAAACATTTGCCGCCAACGGTTAGCCTGCAGTGGTATCCCCGAGGCCATTCGGATGGCTGGCAGCCCTATCTTGGTCTGGGTTTGAACTATACAACGTTCTTTAGTGAAGACCCTTCGCAAGAACTAACCGATGCTGTGGGTGCACTCTTGGGCGCAAACCGAGTGGGATTACAGCTTGAGGATTCGTTTGGCTTAGCCGCACAAGTTGGAATGGATATTCCGCTGAATGACAAGTGGTCTATAAATATGGGTATCTGGTGGGTCGACATCAACACCACGGCCAAGGTTAAAACGGATGTGGGTACCGTAAAGTTCGATGTGGAATTGGATCCCATGGTGTACAACATCGGTTTTGCTTATCGCTTTTAAGTCGCTACGTGGTGTCCCCAACACCACCGCTTCGCCCCGCGCTTGCGGGGCTTTTTTTTAGTGCAAAGTGTGACGCACCAGCATCCATAAATTCAGCACACCCCAACCACACAATGTGCCTCCAATGATTCGCCGCACCCAAAGTTTGCGAAAGGACTCTGATAAAAGATTTGCGCCAAAACTTGCGGTTAACATCGCCGGTAACGTGCCGACCCCAAAAAACATCATGAGTAAAGCCGCCTCTGCTGCTTCGGCTTGGGCGCTCGCCCAGGCAAGAGCGCTGTAGATTAAGCCACAGGGGAGCATCCCCCATGCCGCACCCAGTGCGAGGGCTTGGGGGATGCGTTTAGCGGGTAGTAGAGGTCGGGCAAGGCGCTGTATTGGGCGCCATAGGATGCCTCCTAGGCGCTCCAGATGCTGGAGCCCCAGCCACCAATTCGCCGTGTATAAGCCCATGGCGATTAACATCAGAGCGGCAAATACTCTCAAGCCCAGTCTCCATGGTGGTAGATCGATCATACCTGCGGCTGCTCCAAACAAATAGCCCAAGGCGGTATAGCTGACAATTCGCCCTAGCTGATAGGCGAGAAGAAGGCTGCGGCGATTGCTGCTGCCGATACCGATCGCACTCGCGATGCCACCACACATGCCGATGCAGTGGCCTGCGCCTGCCAAACCGAGCATGATTGCGGCAAGTACATTGATTTCATTCATCCATCGGATCCTTTGGGTTGGTGCTATCGTCCTCGAAAATGATGTGAGCGTCTCGATCAAGGTCTCGATACTGACCCGATTGTATGGCCCACAGCACCAGTTTCAGAGTGACAACACAGAAGACAAGCGCAATGGGTATCAGGAAATAAAGTGTGGACATAAAACGTTTACCTAGGCCCGGGCCAGTGTTTTGAGTCGCAGTGAATTCAAAACCACGATCAAGGAGCTGAGTGACATGCCAATTGCGGCGAGCCAGGGCGGGATGTGACCGAGACATGCCAAAGGAATTGCGATGACATTGTAACTTAGGGCCCAAAAAAGATTTTGTTTGATCACTGTGCGTGTTTTTCGCGCTAACACGTGAGCCCAGCGGATCGGTTTTAAATCGAGATTAGTGACCACAATGTCGGCTTTTGCGCGCGCTAAGTCGGCGGCTTGGGATACTGCAATTCCGGTATCAGCTTGGGCGAGTACGGCAGCGTCATTAATCCCATCGCCCACCATCAAAACTTTGTGGCCGCGCTGGTGCAAGCGGCTCAGATAGTCTAATTTAGCCTGAGGACTTAACCCAAATGCGGCGTCGTCGAAAGGGAGTTTGAGTGCTAAGCTCCGGGCGTGTGGGCTGGCATCACCGGTTAAGAGCACAGTTCGAAGACCGCTGGATTTAAAGTCATTGACTAGTTTGCTGGCATCGGGCCTGAGTTTATCTCTGAGTCCAAATAAAGCCACGACTCGAGCGTCAATGCTTAAACCCAACCAGTGCAAGTTTTGGGTCGGCCACTGTCCCTCGAGGGTGCATTTCGTCAAGAAAGCGGCGTTACCCAGTAGATAGGCATGACCGACATGCTCGAAAGAGAGCCCTTGGGCGTTGCGCTCGGGTGCATACTGGGCGGAGGGGTCCCTCAATGCCTGAATAGCCGTGCGCAGAGTCGCATCAGTGGGATCATTGTGAGTAGCGTTCGAGAATGCGCTGGCAACCGGATGAGCGCTATGGCTTTGTAGTGCTTGTGCGAGTGCAAAGTAATCCTCTGCAGGTTGCTCGCCTAAGATGATTGTTTCGACACATTCAAATTGGCCGTCGGTCAAAGTGCCGGTTTTATCAAATATGACGGTGTCGATTTGGCTCAGTCGCTCAATCGCGTTGTCGCCACGGATAATGGCTCCAAGCTGACGCAAGCGTTGCGCAGCGGCGGTTAATGCGGCCGGCGTGGCCAAGCCAAGAGCACAGGGGCAGCTTACGACCAAAACCGAAAGAGCGATCCAGAGCGCGTGTTCGGGTTGGTGTTGCCACCAGTAATAGGCGGTTGCACAGGCAATGCTGAGGATACCGATAATGAACACGCCGGCAATCTGATCAGCTATTTGTGCAACTTTGGGTTTTTGGGTCTCGGCGTAGGCGATAGCATCTTCAAGCGCCTTGAGTTTGGTCGAGTCCGGTTCAGAGCGTATTTCAAGATCCAGTGTTTGCTTGATGTTGACCGTACCGGCGAACAAGGTGTCGTCAGGCCTGACTGATCGAGGCACCGATTCACCTGTGAATGTGCTTTCGTCAATATCGCTGACTCCGCGAACGACGATGCCGTCTAGGGGTATGGTGTCGCCAGCAAAGATTCGGATACGGTCCCCATAGGATAGCTGTTTGATACTGCACTGCTCTGTGGTATTGCCACGCACCCGGGTTGCCAAGCGGGGGAGTTGGTCTTGTATCTTCTGTAAACTAAGACTTGCCTTGAACCGACTGCGATGTTCTAAATAACGTGCCAATAGTAGGAAAAAAATGAACATCACCACCGAGTCGAAATACACCTCCCCCGTGGCAGAGAGGGTCGCGTAGACCGAGGCGGCTAGTGCTAGGCTGCATGCGATAGCGATGGGTAAGTCCATAACGACTGCCCCGTACTTTATGTGGGACCAAGCGGAGACAAAAAAACGCCCACCACTGTATACCGTCACGAAAACTGCAATCGGCAAGCTCACCCAGCGCATCAATTGTTGGTATTCTAGCGCCATTCCCTGCAGCTCACCCGCGTGCAGAGCAATGGCGAACATCCCGACTTGCATCATACCCAATCCTGCCACCGCCAGCCTTTTAAGCATGTCAGTGTTTTCCTGCGCCAAGAGTTTCGTGCGTTCCGAACGTCGAAAAGGTTGAAACCGATAACCCAGTTCCGCAACCGTTTGCATCAATTTAACTGGGTCTGTATTGGCGTCAATGTCTGCGCTTAATGTTGACTCAGTCAGATTGACGCGTGCCGTTTTGACACCGGGCGTCTTCAGGACCTGGCGTTCAATCAGCCAAGAGCATGCAGCACATGTCATGCCGCCGATTAGGAACAGGACTTTTTGCCCGTCTGTCGTGGCACTATGATCTGAATCCAGTTTTAGCTCGCTCAGGTCATAGCTTGGGTATGGGTTTTGCCCAAGCTCTGCCGGCGGCGTCTCGGCATAATGCGTCCGTTGCGAATAGAAGCTTGACATGCCGGACTCAACTATCAAATCGGCAACGGCTTTACACCCAGCACAACACATGGGTTGCTGTGTTTGATTGATGACGCTGAAAAATAAGGCCGGTGTGGCAAGGTGTTCACCGCAATGGTAACAACACGCGTCGCCTAGCTTTTCGTTGAGTTCGTTTTGGACGCTAGCTGTCGCCATTGGAGAGCACTTGGGCATCGATGACCCCCGAGATAAGCCATAGCTCTGGATCATGTGCTGAGACTGCCCAGTGCCACCCGCGACTAATCGACCTAGGCATAGTCGCGAAAAATAGGCCATCGGGACCCGGTAACAAAGCTAGGGTAAAGTCTTTGTCTGCTTCCATGGGGTGTGCCAAAACGATGCTGAGTTGGGTTGAGGGATCAATGTTTTGGGTGCGCAAACGCAGTTCTTGCCCACTGATTTTAAGATCAAGCTTGATACCAAGGCGAGCTGCAGCCTCGCGGTGTTCGATGCGTTGATTGATCGCAAGTCCGACTTTGTAATAGTCGTCTACCACGAGGTCATCGGCATGTCGAAAGGCGATAGAGACGGTAATTAAGCTCGCGCTAACCACCGTCGCCAACAGAGCGATGATGAACCAAGGCCAGAATTCCTTGTACCAAGGCTTGTCAGGCAAATTTGAGGGAATGACTTTGGTCACAAAGGCCTCATGAAACGCGACTCAACACGAACCGATAAGTCGGGATTATCCTCTGCCACAAGCATAAAGTGAATAGGCGCCGATGCGCTGGTGACGGAATCGGGAGCGGCATTTAGGCGCAGAGAGAGAGTCAAATCGCCGCCTGCGCCCACCAAAGGTTCTCGGTCGCCGACGATCCGGACATCCGTCAAACCCTCCACAGACAGCGTATAGCGGTGCTGCTTGTCAGTCATGTTCACGATGTGGAGTGTGTAAATGTTTTCGATTCGGCCCTCTTGGGTTTGCACGTACAAGTCCCCTCGGTCACGCATGACGGTGAGTTCTAATGGGACACGGGCGATGATGTTGTAAGCAAACACGCTGATCATCACAGCGAGCATGGTGACATATCCGATAATTCGTGGTCGGAACCAGTGCATTTTGCCGCCGGCTAATTCATGCTCACTCGTGTACGAGATCAAGTCGCGAGGGTAGTGCATTTTGTCCATTACGGAGTTACATGCGTCGATGCATAGCGCACAACCGATACACTCATATTGCAGGCCATCGCGTATATCGATACCGGTGGGGCAGACTTGGACACACAACTGGCAATCGATACACTCTCCTAAGCCCAGTTCTTTGGGGTCGGCTTGGTGTTTTCGTGAACCCCTTGGTTCACCTCGCGCCGGGTTGTAAGACACTATGAGGGTGTCTTTGTCAAACATGACAGACTGGAATCGTGCGTATGGACACATGTATTTGCACACCTGTTCGCGCATCCAGCCCGCGTTGATGTACGTCGCCAAGGTAAAAAAAACGGTCCACGCCGCCTGCCAGAAGCCTGTGCTCAATGTGGCCAGTTCAGGGACCAGTTGTTTGATGGGATAAAAATAGCCTACGAAGGTCATTCCGGTCATAAACGCTACGAACAACCAAGCGCTGTGCTTCATTCCTTTACGCCAGAATTTCTCAAAACCCCATGGCGATTTGTCGAGTTTTATGCGCTGGTTGCGGCTACCTTCAAACCTTTGCTCCAAGTACATAAAAATGGCTGTCCAAACCGTTTGCGGGCAGGTGTAGCCACACCATACACGTCCAGCTACGACGGTAATAGCGAATAGAGCGTAGGCGGCAATGATCAATAGGAACGCGAGCAACGAGAAATCCTGCGGCCAGAAAGTGAGACCTAAGATATGAAATTTACGTTCGGGTAAGTCAAACAAGATGGCTTGACGCCCACCCCAGTCAAGCCAGGGTAGACCGAAGTAACCGATGAGCAGTGGCCATCCAGTATAGAGGCGAACCCGTTGAAAAAAGCCTTCGATTTTGCGTGTGTAGATTTTTTCTCGTTTCTGATAGAGGTCGACTTCAGCGACCTCAGCAGGAGCAACGTCCGTTAAATCAATGCGTTGGTCGTCTGTCATGCGCTACTCATTGCCTCGAGTAAATTGGGTAAAGCTGGGTTTAAAAAAGGGGAACTTAGTTCCCCTCGCGCTGAGACAGCCCATACACATAGGCGGTTAGAATGTGAATTCTGTCCTCCGAGAGGATTTTGCTTTGTGCTGGCATCATACCGTTCCGGCCGGATCGAAGCGTGTGCGCGATGTCTGCTTCGCTGCCGCCATAGAGCCAAATGCCATCGGTCAAATTTGGAGCTCCGAGAAGGGGATTGCCCTTGGCATCTGCTTGGTGGCATGCAGCGCAAAACAGCCCGAATTTTTGTTTGCCGGCCTCGGCCAGAGTGCTATCCGCAGTGCGGTTGTTGAGGCTCATTAAGTAAGCCGTCATTTCTTGGATGCCTTGGTCACCGAGCACGGGGCCCCAAGCCGGCATAGCCGCTTGTCGCCCATGATTCAAAGTATATTTAATTTCTGCTGGCGACCCGCCCCAGATCCAATCGTTGTCGGTCAAATTAGGGAAGCCATAGGCACCGCGAGCATCCGCACCATGACACTGAGCGCAGTGGTTACCAAACAGACGTTGCCCCATCTTTTTGACGGCGGGATCAAAGGCAATTTCTTCAATCGGTAAGGCTAGATATCGATCGCGCATGGCGCGGTATTTTGCCTCTGCTTTCGCGACCTCGGCATCGTGTTGCCCCTCTTGTGACCAACCTAATAAACCTTCCCATTTTCCCATGCCGGGGTAAGCAACCAAATAACCCAGCCCCCAAATAATGGTGACCGTGAACATGAAAAACCACCACGCTGGCAGTGGGTTATCATACTCCTCGATGCCGTCGTACACGTGTCCAGTTGTCTGGTTCTCGGTGTTGTCACGCTTGCGGTTGCCAAATAAGATCCAAGTAACACCGACGATTGTGATACTGGTCAGAATGATGATCCAGTTACTCCAAAAACTAGTCATTGTTGGTCTCCTGTGACTGCTTTACTGCCGCCGTGTTCTCGTCTGCGAAAGGCAGAGATGCCGCTTCATCAAACTCTTTTTTGCGGGCTCCACTGTATGCCCACGCACATAAACCCAGGAATGAACACAGCATAAGCACTGTGCTCAGGCCGCGCAGATCATTAATATCCATTAGCGTTTCTCCGAAAGGACAGTGCCTAGGTTTTGCAGATAGGCGACTACGGCATCGATTTCTCGCTTACCCTCAACCGAGGCTGAAGCCCCAGCAATATCTGCATCTGTGTAGGGCACACCGAGGGTTTTCAATGTCGCAAGTTTCTTCGGTGTCACGTTGCTATCAATCGTGTTTTCAAACAACCAGGGGAAGGCAGGCATGTTGCTTTCAGGCACGACATCCCTCGGGTTCATCAGGTGCGCGCGATGCCAGTCATCGCTGTAACGTCCGCCCACGCGCGCGAGATCAGGCCCCGTCCTTTTCGAACCCCATAGGAAGGGGCGGTCGTACACAAATTCCCCCGCGACGGAGTAGTGACCGTAGCGTTCGCTCTCAGCTCGAAGGGCACGGATCATTTGCGAGTGACAGGTATTGCAGCCTTCTCGAATGTAAATATCTCGACCCTCAAGTTGCAGTGCCGTCAGGGGCTTTAGACCCTCGACAGGTTCTGACACTTGCTTCGAGAAGATCAGTGGGACCAACTCTACGAGGGTACCGAAGCTGATTGCGACGATGGTCAAAACGATCATCAGGCTCACATTTTTTTCAATCACGTCATGCTTCATGATGATCTCCTTAGGCTGCTACTGTTTGCGTGTTAGCGACGCTATCTTCGGTACCACGCGCAGTCATGTACACGTTGTAAGCCATAATGAGCATACCGGCAAAGAAGATAAACCCACCGGCCAAGCGGACCATGTAGCCTGGGTAGCTTGCGACTAGCGATTCGACGAAGGTGTAGGTTAGCGTGCCGTCTTGGTTATAGGCCCTCCACATTAAACCTTGCAGAATGCCGTTTACCCACATAGAGGCTATGTAGAGTACCGTGCCGATAGTGGACATCCAGAAGTGGGTGTTGATCAGATCAGTGCTGTACATCTTGGATTTGCCAAACAATACCGGGATCAAATGGTACATAGAGCCGATAGAAATCATGGCGACCCATCCCAGCGCTCCCGAATGAACGTGCCCAATGGTCCAATCCGTGTAATGACTCAAGGAGTTAACCGTTTTGATCGACATCATGGGGCCTTCAAAGGTTGACATACCGTAAAAAGACAGGCTCACCACTAAGAATCGTAAAATCGGATCTGAGCGCAGTTTGTGCCAAGCGCCTGATAGAGTCATGATGCCGTTGATCATGCCGCCCCAGCTGGGGGCCAAAAGGATCAATGACATGACCATACCTAAGCTCTGAGCCCAATCGGGAAGCGCGGTGTAGTGCAAATGGTGAGGCCCCGCCCAAATGTAGACGGCTACCAAGGCCCAAAAGTGAACGATACTTAAGCGATAGGAATAAACAGGTCGTTCTGCTTGCTTGGGTACAAAATAGTACATCATGCCAAGGAAACCCGCGGTGAGGAAAAATCCTACGGCGTTGTGGCCATACCACCATTGCACCATCGCGTCTGCCGTGCCGGCGTACAAACTATACGCCGTGAATAAGTTGACCGGTAGGGCAGCGCTATTGATTAGGTGCAACACGGCCACAGTGATGATAAAGGAACCGAAGAACCAGTTGGCGACATAGATGTGGCTGACTTTACGTTTCGCAATGGTGCCAAAGAATACGATGGCGTAGGCGACCCATACCACGGTGATCAGGACATCAATTGGCCATATGAGTTCAGCGTACTCCTTGGAGGAGGTATACCCCAAGGGCAGGCTGATTGCCGCTAGCAAGATAACGAGCTGCCAACCCCAAAACGTAAACGCGGCCAGACCATCAGATATCAAGCGTGCTTGAGTGGTTCGCTGGACCACGTAGTACGATGTGGCAAATAGAGCGGAGCCACCGAAGGCGAAAATGACTGCGTTGGTATGCAGGGGACGCAGACGACCAAAGCTGAACCAAGGTTGCTGGAAGCTCAGGTCTGGCCACACAAGTTGCGCCGCGATAATGACGCCGACCAACATGCCGACGATACCCCAGACAACGGTCATAATGGCAAATTGCCGCACCACCTTATAGTTGTAGACGGGGTGCTCCAGTTGTTCGTTTAATTCACTCATGATCTTCTTCCGTAGTCTTGGGCACTGTTAAGCTGAATGGTCGGTAAACTGCGGGGCAAAACCGTATTCCCACGCGATGATTGTGACCACCAAAATTCCAACAAAAATAACGAGCGCTATGGCAATAATTGCGCTGGAGAACAGAAATCCCCGCTCTTCTGGGATGTTCATCACGATGGGGATGCCCAGATACAGCAGATAGGTCGACCAAGATAGGGCCACCACACCAATCAGTAGATCAAGCCATAGCAAAGGGTAAAAGCCGACGAGTCCCGCAACGAATAGGGGGGTGCAGGTGAGACCCGCGATAACGATGCCGCGAATCAGGGTCGAATTTGCCCCATAAGTTGCTGACATCCAGTGAATAAAATATCCAATAATTGCGATCGAGCCAATCATCACAAAGTAAAACAAAAACGAAATTTCAGTCGCACTGGCATCGGTTAGGCGAATGGCATCTGTGGCGTTTCCCACCGTCCAGCCGACTCGGCTTGTGCCATAGTACCAAGCCACCGCGGGAAGGATCGCCATGATTAGAGGGAAAAGAGCCAATGCGTTGAAACTTGACTCCTTGAGCTGGGCGACACGACGCCAGGCCGCGTGCGGTTGTACCAGCAAGGCTAAGCCATGTTGAATCATTTGTGTTCTCCTTTATGAGTCTGCGTCCCAACACGCACGCTATAGTGTAAAGCTTGTTTCAATCATTGCTTTGACTTGGGTCAAACAGCAAGTGCTGGTCCCAGCCTTTAGGAGGCCTCTCGATGACTCACCTTGGTGTGAGCTATTTCAGTCAGTGCCTCGAAATTCAGAATCTCGACTTCTTTATTGTCGACCTGAAGGACAGATTTTTTCTGCAAACGTCCAATTACTCGACTGACGGTCTCGATGGTGAGCCCCAGATAATTGCCGATATCGACGCGAGACATTGGCAGGCGGAAACGATTCGCGCTCAGCTGTCGACGTGCGTTGCGCGACGAAATGCTCAGTAGCAGGGCTGCGATACGCTCATCCGCTGAGTTTTTGCTCAGGAGGGTGATCAGTTGTTGATCTTCCGTGATTTCTCGGCTCATGAGCTGGAAGAAGTGGCGTTGTAGATTGGGAATTCTGGCGCTGAGTTCACCGAGGGATTCGAAGGGTATTTCGCATACTGCTGATGTCTCGAGCGCTTTAGCGGTTGAGGCATGGATGTTCCGGCTGATGCCGTCCATTCCCAATAGTTCGCCAGGAAAATAAAAGCCGGTGACTTGTTCGCGACCGTCATCCGTGGTGGAAAACGCCTTGACACTACCCGAGCGGACGGCATAAATCGCGTTAAACGGGTCTCCTTCGTGAAACAAATATTCGTTTTTCTGGATGGGTTTGCTGCGCTGCACAATGGCGTCTAAGGCATCTATGTCCTTGCTCTCTAACGCCAGCGGCAAGCATAAGGTGTTCAGCCGACAGTTATTACAGTTGGTTTTAAAATCGTGATGACAGGTGGTATCACTTGTTAAGTGTATTCTTGTATCCATTTGAACTGCACCCCCCAAAAGTGTCGTTCATACCTACTTGTTGTATTACTATAATCTAATATTCGCGCCAGGTCTTGCCCCTGCGACAATTTGTCATACCGTTTTAGAGTATTTAACCTCAATGGGCGTCCGCTCAAGCCATGCGTCAAACACCATGCAAATATTGCGAAGAAAATGCCGCCCCAAGTCGGTTAGACGATAGCCCGTTTGCGTGCTGATTAACAAGCCATCGCGAATGAATGTGTGCAACTCGTTAATTTCTCTTTGTAAATAGATGTCTGGGTCGATCCCGTATCGTGCGCAAATGTCGGCGAGCGAAAACTCAAGCTGACAACAGATGTCCATGATGATGTCTCGGCGCAGAAGGTCGTCGTCACTTAGGTGCAAACCCCGACTCAAGGGTGACCGCTTATTGAGTGTTTTCGTTAGGTAATCCTCCAAAGAACGCTCGTTTTGTACGATCATGTTGCCGATTTGGGAAATGGCCGAGTGCCCGATACCCATCATGTCATCAGCGGTTTTCAGTGAATAGCCTTGGAAGTTTCGCTGTAGGCGTCCCTCGCGCTGAGCCAACGCAAGTTCGTCATCGGCTTTGACGTAATGATCCAAACCGATCAAAAGGTAGCCTGAGTTTTGCAGGTGGGCATCGATGTAACGGTGTAGTCGAAGCCTTTGAGTCGCCGAAGGTAGCGTCAGGCGATCGATCGCTCGTTGCGACGGAAAGCGGGCAGGTAGATGGGCATAGTTGTAACATGCGATCCGATCAGGCGCTAACTCGATGACCTTATCTAGGGTGGCCTGAATGCTGTTTTCGGTTTGGTGAGGTAGGCCGTAGATTAGGTCAAAGGAGAGCGATTTAAAACCGTGTTCACGAATCGTTTGGGTCAATTCGCTCACCCATTCGAAGCTTTGTAGGCGATTGATCGCTTTTTGTACCAAAGGGTCGAAATCCTGAATGCCAAGACTCAGGCGGTTAAAACCAAGGCCGCGCAGTAAGGCGATGGTTTCTCTCGTCACAGTGCGTGGATCAATCTCTATCGAGTACTCTCGATCTGGTGAATCGGTCAATCGATAGTTTCGCGCAATGAGATGCATTAGTTGTGTCAGTTCCGCGTCGCTTAGGTAGGTGGGTGTTCCTCCGCCCCAGTGAAGCTGTGTGATGACGCGTTGGTTGAGTCCCCAATCTCGGTAACGCTGAAGTTCATTGCTAAGGGCGTTGAGGTACTCTTGAGCGACACCGGGCTTGCGCGTCACTACCTTGTTGCAGCCGCAGTAGTAACAAATGGATCGACAAAACGGGACGTGCACATACAAGGACAGCGGTTGAGTGATCCGAGTGTCTTGAGCACAGTGTGTTTCAAATTCAGCCAAGGGAAACTGCTCACTTAAATGCGGCGCTGTTGGGTAGGACGTGTAACGCGGCCCAGATTTCTGATACTTGGGGCCCAGACGCTCTATCTCGGATTGGAGCTCATCGGTGCGTTGAGTCATGGTTTTGGCGACTTGTAGCGATTGGTTCAGTCGTACCATAGCCGATTCGCGGGCAGGGACCTTTGATGTGGGTCAAATCCGGATCAATGCGTCAGTCGTTCGAGTTCTCGACTAATTTGCGCCATGGGTTTGCTCTCTGAACGGGCGGTTTCTTCGCCAGTCAGGCTAAAACGCAGCCACTCTGGTGGCTCCGCGTAAGTCTGTCGGCAGCAATAGATCAAGGGGCACCCCAACAATTGCGCACTATCTAGGCGTTTGAGCTGCTGTGTTTGGTCGTGCAAGGCTCTGTCGTCTGTGATCTCGAGTAGGTCGCAGCTAACCGCGGTGAATAGTTTTGTGTCGGCATTCAAGACGTTGCTGCCGATGATGCGGCAGCCAATATCTGAGAGAATCTGAGTGAACTCTTGAATCCGCTCTAAGGCTGTGTCTGACGGCTGCAGGTCGATACGAAAATACAGTTTGTTGGTGCCCACCCCATATTCCGATATGTCATCTAAGACGGCATCGCAAAATGTCATATCGTGCAAGCTTGCAGTGCCGATATCGATGACGCAATTTGGAATTTCACGTTCTTGTTCGACCAGGGATTGGAGCCATGAGAACACGGTTTGAAGGCGCCAGCGATCCATTTCAGCGTGCGTTTCCGGTCGATAGAACTGGTAGGGCTCCATGATTTCTTCACCCGATTGTAGATCTTTTATTCTGAAGTCGATGCGTTTATCCGTTAGATGGGTCTGATACGCGAGCCATTGTGAGTGAAAGGCCTGTAAAGTGACGGCGGTGTGATCGAATTGCGCGCGTCGCTCAGGTTCTGTGGCGTCTGTGTCAGTGACATCAGAGAGCTTGATGCTTGATGAAAACTCGATGGCGGCCAGGTGCTCCAAGGCGGTGTGTGCTTGCTCTTGGCTTGCGAGGTTGGTATCGATCTGCAGCGTAGACCAATGGACGTCTAGCGCCACCGATTCCGTCCCGGTCGCAATTGACCGCAGGTTCAGCTGTTGTCTGATCGCACTTAAACGTCGACGCAAACTGACGGTAGATTGACCGAAGAAGATGACCGCGATCTTGCCTCTTCGTATCAGACCCAGCATCTGGTCGTCGCCCAAGTTGTCGGTGACGGATTGAAGAAACAAATCTTCGTAGGCTTTCAGGATGACGTTATCGTACAGTCTGGCCACGAGTTCGACGTTGCCAGAAGTTAACAGCGCAATATGCATCTGTTGGCCTTGTTCGATCGCTTGTTGGCTGGACAGCGCGACTTGCTGGGCCAAGGCGGTTGATGTTAAAGCGCTACTGTTAGCAAAGTAGTCAGGATGGCGTAATCGTCGCGGCACGAATGCCTGTATTTTTTTCAATAAGTGCTTGTCGATTAAAGGGAGTTCTTCTACCGGTCGCAATGGGTGCAAGCCCCGGTGTAGCGCGCGAGCGAACTCGAGCAAGCTCAGATCATACGCTTTTTGGCCCCGCTCGTTAGCGAAGGTGAAATGCACTCGCTGCTCGTCGCACCACGCCAAATAGACACGCTTGCCTTGTTGTTTGTCGTGTAGCCACGAATCGATCGGTAGGGCGAGGGCGCGCTGGACAAGTCGATTGAGACGCGGTAAGCCGCGCAAGCGATCCCTCAGGTTCGTGCCACTCAGTTCACTAAATAAGCCGGTATCGTAAACGCTGACCAGCGCCGTCTGTTCCAGCCCGCCCAGTTCTTTTCTAAGCGTTTCCAAATGGCGTACGTGGGTGACACGGGTTGGCAAAGCATGGTTGATTTCACGCTCTATCACGTCGAGTAATTCATGTGCGCGATGGGTCTCACTTGGCCTGGGCGCACTATCTTGAGTGTTGTTATCCAGAGCGTTCAGCAATGTCGTGATATCGGCATGGATGGTGTTCGCGTCTGCTGATGACTGAGGGTTGCGAAGTTGATTGAGTGTCAATAACTCTAACCAGCCATTGGTGATGATATTGGCTAAACTTTGCGGTATGAGCGTGTCCGGTAAGGCGTCTTGCAGTAGCCTGAGGATGGTTAAGCGAGCCTCTCGATAACGGACTTGCCCATTCTCGACTTGTCTCAGGCGTTCGATGTTTCGCAGAAATTGTCGTTGCTGCTGTTGGCGGATTGCCTCGGTTTGCTCTGCTAGCTCCTGGGTTAATGACGGATCGACTTCGTGCTTGTCTTGCAGTTGCGCTACCAGTGTCAACACCCGCTCTTGAAGCTTTGGGTTGGGGTACAAGTCTGCACGGGCCAGTTGGGTCAATTGGTCAAATGCTCGACGCATTGGATGTTGACTGTTGACCAAAAAAGTGGGGTCATCACGGGCAATGGCCTGCAGGGGGGCTTGTAGGGATTCAATCGCAGGGCTTAGCGCGGGATGAGTATCCGTATCGTCTCGCACTTGAGCGAACATGTCGGCCACTAATTGGTCGGAAAAACGATTAGGGTCGACTTCATCTCCCATCGATGCCATGAGTCGTTCGATAAAGGCGGCTTTATCCTTGGCTACCTGCAAAGTCACGGTGTCAGTTTGGGGTAAGGTTGAGGCCAAATCGTTCAGATCGGGTTCTGTATCGGCTTGATTCGGCCTGGGCTGGGAACTGGGCTTGACCGGGCGCTGCGCACCTAAACTCGGGGGCGATAATAGCGGTGCCCCAGACTCTAACCGGTGTTCGATACCTTCCCCAATGCCAGCTTGTTTAAGAGCGTTATTGATGTTGGCGTACAGCGTTTTGATTCTTCGGAGCAATAGATTACCGCAAAATTCGAACACGCGATGCCCAAGCTCTTTTGGAATTTCTCGTTGGTTGAGTGCGCGCTTTAGGCTCGGGATCAGGATGTTGAGTGAGAGGGGTAGCAGACCAAATCTTGGCGCGGTGTCTTTGAGTAGGGCGTAACGTACCGTCGTAAGTTCGAACGCGCCTCGGTGATGATCTTCGCCAATACGCAGCAGGCGTTTAACCGCCAGACTCTCTTCGAATTCCCGTAGGTCGATCAAATCAAGTTCTTCCTGTTTGATCTGATCAATGCGTTTCTTGCTGGTGGTGACACGAGGTTCTGGGGAACCCTCGAGTCGGCGCTGAAGGTCGCGCGCTAAGAGTTCGAGCATTCTGGGTTTTACGAGCTCTACTTGGCGCATGCCTTCGAACAACAGTTCTTGCTGTGTCGGGAGTAGCTTCGGATTGGTTGATCCATTCTGCAGGTCTGCAACGAGTTCATCGAATAGGGAACGAAACAGATCGTTCAATTGATCCAGAATGTAGCGGTCTATTTGTGCCAATACGGCGCGCTTGTGCTGCGGAGTCAGCTCAACGGTTTGCGTCGTCGGATCGACGACTTTCCGCGGGCGCCCCCGAACGCGTTGCCGCAAGCGGTTTTGATCTTGCTCGCTCGAGTTGATGATGTTCAGTGTGACGTGGTCAATCGCCGTGGCACTAATCTCGACTTGAAGACATAGGGTATCTTCGATGCTGGGAATATAAAGTTTGCCAGATTCACCCCGCTTGGCGGGTGGCGAGGGTATGTCGCCGGGCTCAGGTAACGCGGGTACAGACAGCAAGACTTCGTCAAAGGTGTTTCCAAATCTAAGTGCACCCCGCTGCTGGCGGTCGTCGCTAAGAACCAGTGTGGGTAGTTCCAAGTTGTCGGGTGCGGTGTCACTCATGGTCGATGTATGCGCCAGCTCTTTCAGTAGCGCAGGTTACCGTAAAGCACTGAGGCAACGCCAGCGCCGTTCGGTGCTTATTTGTTAAATAAGCGTATCAGAATCAAGCTGTGTTCCTGTACTCGGTATGTCAGGCTGGCCGTGGCATCGGTCCGAATACTGGCCAAATACAAACCGCTGCTTGCTGATGTAGCGTCGACAATGGTGCCAATGGGGTCACCCAGCTCGCTCTGGATCACGGCTTCAGACGTAATGTTCTGTGCACCTGACAAGAGTGCGAGTTGATGTTTGGACTGTCCTTTATAGTGCAAGCGGGCGATGATTTCTTGGCCCATGTAACAACCTTTGTTAAAGCTAATGTAACCAAGATGGTCCAAGCTCAACGCTTGGGGCGTGTAGACGCCGGATTGTTCGGGCAACAGCTGTAATAAGCCAGCTTGGACTCGGTGGCTGTGGAAAGTCTCTATCGAGGCGGGGCAGGCCTCCTGGGTTTGCTTGAGGTGCTCTGGTGCCAGTAGGGCAATGTCATCCATTTGATAGGAAGTTATCGTGTCTTGTGGTGCTACGATCTGATAAGGATAAGCGATGCTGTGGTTGCTTAAGTCCAGTGGGACTAGTGCGCTTTTGGAGAACGCCAGATAGGGCGCCAGCCGTCCGGTAAGAGTGCCCGCGTTGCCGGTGGGTACAAGCAGCGTAAAATGCTGCGAATCGTGCTTAACGAGCCAGACGATAACCTCAACCCTTCCTTTAATATTGCACAATAAAGCCTTGATTCCTCTTCCATTTTTTATATTTTCAACATCGTTTGTAAGTTGTCCTTGAAGGGTTTTGCTGGCGTCTACGCCGATCAGGCTAAAACCGGAGAAATAGGTGTTGGGCGCTAGGTTATACATTGCTTATTATCATCACTTTAGATCAAAAACGGGGGTAATCACGCCGTGCGCAGGCGCACTCACTGTGGATACAGTATACTACGCTTTTTTCTCGGGTTTTGGATGTGATTATGGTTGATACTGCTGAGGTGAACCGCATGCGTTGGGCCGCTCGGCGCGGCATGTTGGAGCTGGATTTGTTGCTGGAGCCCTTTGTCGATCAACACTATGCGAATTTGAACGCAGATGATCGTGCGACCTTTGAGCGCTTTATGAGCTGTCAGGATCAGGACTTGTATGCTTACCTGATGCAGCGCGTGCAACCTGAAGATCCGGCTTTCGCTGCCCTGGTGACGACCATCCGGCGGCTGACCGGTGCGCCGCAGGTCTAGATGATTGACCCTAGTGCCAAGGCGGCGGATCGCGTGTACCTCGTTGTCCCCGGTCTGTTATGGCTGGTCCACGAGGGCGGGGGCGCCACCTGGTGTTTTGGCTGGCAAATGTCTGCACGAGACTTTCGCAGCTTAGCGAGAAAGTCGCTGGTGGGGGCCTTAGCTGGGCACTAAAACAGTGTCGATTGGGTGTTGAGCCATTTCGGGGTAGTCCAAGGTGAAGTGTAGGCCCCGGCTCTCTTTGCGTTGGCGTGCGCAACGTATCATCAAGTCGGCAACAACCGCCAGATTGCGTAACTCCAGCAAATCGTTGCTGACCCGATAGTTCGCATAATACTCGTTGATCTCTGAGCGCAGTAAGTCACAGCGATGTTGGGCGCGCTCTAGGCGTTTATCGGTGCGGACGATGCCCACGTAATCCCACATGAAGCGCCGTAATTCATCCCAGTTGTGCGAAATCACGACGTCTTCGTCGGAATCGGTGACTTGGCTTTCGTCCCAGGCAGGCACGCGAGCTTTGGCTTGGTCGGTCAAGGCGGCGGCACGAATATGCTCAGCAGCCGACTCGGCAAACACAAGGCATTCCAGCAGGGAGTTGCTGGCCATGCGGTTGGCGCCGTGCAAGCCTGTATGCGATGTTTCGCCAATGGCATACAGCCCTGGAATGTCGGTGCAGCCGTGGTGGTCGACGACAACCCCGCCACAAGTGTAATGGGCAGCGGGTACGATGGGTATAGGCTCGCGGGTAATATCAATCCCGAATTCCAAGCATTTTTTGGCGGTATTGGGGAAGTGAGCTAACACCTCAGCGGCGGGCTTATGAGAGATGTCGAGTAGCAGGTGGTCGGCGCCCAAGCGCTTCATCTCGTGATCGATCGCGCGCGCGACAATGTCCCTTGGCGCGAGTTCGGCACGATGATCAAACCGGTGCATAAATCGTTCGCCATTGGGTAGTAAGAGGTGACCGCCTTCTCCCCGAATGGCTTCCGTAATGAGATAGGACTTTGCCTTCGGGTGGTACAGGCAGGTCGGATGAAACTGGTTGAATTCCATATTAGCGACTCTGCAACCTGCGCGCCAAGCGATTGCGATACCGTCGCCACTGTTACCGTCAGGATTACTGGTGTACAGGTAGGCTTTGCTGGCGCCGCCTGTTGCCAAAGCCACCACATTCGTTTGAAAGGCATCCACGGCGCCCGTTTTGGTGTTTAACGCATACAAACCCCGACAGCAGCCGTCCTGCACGATAACATCCACCGCCACGCGTTCAGTGAGGACATCGATATTAGCCGCCTGCACAACATGGCGGCTGAGTGTTTTTGAAATTGCTTTACCGGTGGCGTCGGCAGCATGTAGGATGCGGCGATGACTGTGTCCCCCTTCGCGGGTCAGGTGAAAATCGGTTCCTTGATGCTCCCCTTGCTCTAAGCGATCAAAATTGACGCCGAGCTGCACCAGCCAATCAACGACTTGGCTGCTTCGGGATACGGTAAATTCAACCGCCTCGCGCCGACACAAACCCGCCCCTGCGACGAGGGTGTCTTCAACGTGCGAGTCCACCGTGTCGTTGGCATCCACCACTGCCGCCATACCGCCCTGGGCCCAGTAAGTGCTGCCTTGATTCAGAGTTGACTTGGTGAGCAATGCGATACGCAGGTGTGAGGGAAGGTGCAAGGCGAGAGCCATTCCAGCCGCACCCGTGCCGACAACAACAACGTCATATTCAGATAATGTCGAGGCCATTTAGTTGATAAAATCCCGCGTAAAGTCCGTTAAAATTCGCTGCCGCGGTTTAGTCATGAGAAATTTTTGACGCCGTGGCACAATAGGCGGAACTTTATCAGAAATTGACGCTCTTACTAGCAGTACGACGGAAAAAGCGATTGGCACGCAGTTCGGTCCTGCAAGAGCGAAACTATAAGGAGATTGCGTGGGTGGAGGCTCAGTGACAGACGAGGAGTCGGATCGCTTACTTGTCGAGCGGGCACAAAAAGGTGATTTGCGAGCTTTCGACCTGTTAGTGATTAAGTATCAACACCGAGTATTGAGCGTAATCCGGCGGTTCGTGAGTGATGGCGATGAGGCCCAAGACGTGGCTCAAGAGAGCTTTATAAAGGCGTTTAACGCCTTGGAGCAGTTTCGAGGAGACAGTGCGTTTTACACTTGGCTATTTCGTATAGCGACCAATACCGCCAAAAATCATTTGGTGGCGAGAGCGCGACGAACGCCGGTCGTCGATATTGATATTGACGACGCTGTGTCTCAGGATGAAGGTGAGCAGCTCCGTGACCACGAGGGTCCCGAAGCGGTTATGGCGATGCAAGAGATGGAGCAGGCCATTAAGCGAGCGGTAGCAGAGTTGCCAGATGAGTTGCGAACAGCGTTGTGTTTGCGGGAATTTGACGGCTTGAGTTACGAAGATATCGCGGCCATTATGGACTGCCCCATTGGCACCGTCAGGTCGCGTATTTTTCGAGGTAGGGAAACCGTAGATAAGCAGGTTGCTGCGGTAATGAATGGTGAGGCGAATTATGGCCAATAGAGAGGTGTCTGTGGCGAATAAGCAGGATGCAGCGCAGGGTAGTGAATACGATGAGCTTCTGTCCCGATTGATGGATGGCGATCTCGACGAGTTTTCGATGCAGCGTCTGTTGAAGCACGTCGGGGAAAACGAGGCGATGCGTGCTACATGGCAGCGCTACCAAGTGAACCGGCAGCTCATGCTGGGTGCCAACGTTGCGCCTCCGGGCTTATCGATAGCGGATCGTGTTAGGGATGAATTGGAGCGCCGGGGAGGGCGTCCAGTCAGGCAGTCCGCTTGGTTGAAACAACTGAGGCCCCTTGCTGTGGCGGCTTCTGTGGCTTGCCTCGGTGTTGTATTGGGTTCGCAATGGCAGCAGTCAGTCACCCAGCAAGAAGCCCCCTCGATTGCTGCGTCAGCGGTGCCCACGGTCCGGTCGATGCCCGTTATGCCCCTTGATTCAGTGGGTTTGCAGGCGATTCCCGCGAGTTTTGAACAGAGTCAAACACTTCGTGCCCCCACGCCGGTGCCGATCGAGGGGTTATACCAAGAACTTGCTCGTCAGCGGCTTGAGCTCTATGCAGGTCGCCATGCGGCAGCAGGCGCCTTACATACGCCCACGACCTTGATGACGGGAACATTGGCCAAAGCCGAGGCCGAGGCGGGTAAACGCTAGGAGATGAGAGGCGTGTTAGCACCTAAGGCGCTGTGTGCGCTTGCCCTTGCGCTCACAATGCGGGCTACGGCGGAGCCAATTTGCACCGAAGAGGATCAACAAGCGGTACATAGACTCCGCAATGTGTTGCAGTCTGCGCATGCCAGTAGTTTCGCCGCCAGAGCGGTGGTACAGACCGCAGTAGGTGCGCAGCAAATCGTTGTTACTCGAGGTATGCCGGATGCCAATGGGACCTACTCGGTCGAGATTCCCGATCACGCCAGTGATTGTAATAACCTCAGTCACCGACTTCTAATGGCCTCAGAATCCCATTGCAGTGTTGCACGATGGTACAAGTTCCAGCTTCAACACGAAGTCATCGGGAGCGAACCGGTAACGATCATAACGGCGCTGCCAAAGGACGTTTATCGACACGGCTACCAGTTAGTCATCGACGAGCGCAACGATATTGTGTTGCGTTCGACGACATTTAACGGCACAAACGCGCTCGAAAACGTCGAGCTGAGAGCCCTGTCAATAGCGGTTGATGAGGTCTCCGGCACTGACCCTCAAGCAGCTCAAGGCGCGGTGCTTGGGAGCGATGAGAGTGTCGAACTCGGCGATTTTGATTGGGCTGTGTCGTGGACACCGGCGGGTTTTGAGCAAGCCGCGCGAAGCGCCAACGAGTTGGCACAAATGCGAACCTATACCGATGGTCTTTCGACCTTCAGTATTTTTGTCGAGTTCCCCAAAGGGGAGATTCGCATCGGCGAGGGAATGGTGAACCGTGGGGCCACTTTGGCCTACACGCGTGGCCTGCACATCGGAACGCAGTCTGTGTTGGTCTCGGTGATCGGTGAGATACCAATCAACACGGCGAGAATGCTGGTGGAAAGCCTTGAATGGTTACATCATGCTGAGTGAACCCCTGCTTGTTGAACACGTCGCATGTGACCAGCGCAGTATGCGGGTGCGGGGCCAACGTAAAAGCACCTGTGGCGTTTGTTCTGCTCGGGCGGCCTGTGGCCACGGAATCGTTCAAGGTTTGGGTATGGATGAGCGCGAACGCTTTACTCTGGCGCTGACTGACCGTCAGGTGAGAGCGTTCAAGGCCGGAGAAACGGTGCATGTGCTGATCCCCGAGAAGGCTTTGCTTGCGTTGGCCTTTCAGGCGTATGTACTACCCCTTTTAGGCTTACTTGCTACGGTGACCTTAGTTGCCTACTGGTTGCCGTCACAAACCCTCTTGCACGCGATCGCAGCGCTGGGTGGTTTAGGAGGCGGGCTTTGGTGGTCTGTGATGCGCCCTCGGATGCGCAGTGCTGTGGTGCAAACGCTCATGCAATCTGAGGTGGTTCCAGCGACGAAATGTGCAGGTGATTCGGCGTATTAGTTGTCTTCACATTGTCCGGTTTGTAAGGATGATCATATTTTCAATAGGAGATTAGTTATGGCACCAAAGCGGTGGCTTGTAGCCTTGGTATTTGTCGTAGTCAGCGCGTTGAGCGCGGCGTCGAGCCTTCCCGATTTTACGGAAATTGTGGAGCAGAGTGCTCCGGCAGTGGTCAAAATTTTAGTCGAGTATAAGTCGGATCGATCTGCGCCGGACGCTGAGGCATTTGATCACGACGCTTTACCCGATTATTTGAAACGATTCTTCGACCCGAGAAATATGCCGAATAATGGTCGACCCAAAAGCTCGATGGGGTCGGGGTTCGTGTTGACGCCCGATGGTTACATCGTAACGAACAATCACGTTGTTGAAGGGGCTGATTCAGTCATTGTAAGGTTTTCTGATCGGCGAGAGTATGATGCAGTGATTGTCGGTCTGGATCAGTTGTCAGATTTGGCCTTGCTGAAAATAGAGGCGCAGGACCTTCCGACCCTGCCCTTGGCCAAACCCGACAGTTTGAAGGTTGGTGAGTGGGTTTTGGCGATCGGCTCTCCGTTTGGCTTGGACTTTTCCGTGACCGCGGGCATAGTGAGTGCTATGGGGCGTTCTTTGCCAACCGAAACCAATGATAATTACGTGCCGTTTATTCAGACCGACGTGGCGATTAATCCCGGTAATAGTGGTGGCCCACTGTTCAATCTCGAGGGTGAAGTTGTCGGAGTGAACTCTCAAATTTATACGCGTTCGGGTGGTTCGATTGGACTGTCGTTTGCCATTCCTGTCAGTGTCGTCCGCGATGTCGTTGATCAGCTCCGAGACGGTGGGCTAGTGAAGCGTGGATGGCTTGGTGTAAGCATACAAAATGTTGACAAAAATTTAGCTGAGAGTTTCGGTTTGGATCGCCCGAAAGGGGCTCTGGTGGTGGATGTCGTGCAAGACAGTCCCGCGGCCAGCGCGGGCTTAATCTCGGGCGATGTAATTGTGTCGTTTGATGGAGAGTCCATTGAGACATCGGCTCAATTGCCCCACGTGGTCGGCTTGGTCAAGCCGGGGACCAAGGTGGCGGTGGGGGTCGTGCGAAACGGCGAACTGCAATCCTTGACCGTTGAGGTTGGTGCGTTGCCGGATCGAGACAAGCCTGTTATCGCGAGCTCGCAACCCAGCGCCGAGAATCTTCTGGGTTTGATCGTTAAAAACGCTGATCAAGACGTGCTGGACGCGTTGGGTTTGTCCGCAGCGGTGGTGGTTGAGCGCGTCTTGCCTGAATCACCAGCGGCTGCTCAGGGGATCGTACCGGGTGACGCAATTACTATGATCGGATCGACACCAATACGAACTATCGTCGATTTTGATCAAGCTTTGCAGCAACTTCGTCCGGGGCAATCGATCCCTGTTCGTTTGAATCGTCGCGGGGCGCCGATGTTCCGAGGACTTAAAGTACCTAGTGAGTAGTTGGTTGAGCATCGCGCTGTAGCGACAGGCTGGGATGGCGAGGGGGGCTAGCTTAGGCTACAATTGCCCTCCGCGTTATCACGGCTTTTACTTCCACAGCGAGAACTTTGCTTGAGCGACTTAACACACATTCGCAATTTTTCAATTATTGCCCACATTGATCACGGAAAATCCACCCTAGCAGATCGCTTAATTCAGATCTGCGGTGGGCTTAGCGAACGCGAAATGGCTGAGCAAGTGCTGGACTCCATGGACATTGAACGTGAGCGAGGTATCACCATTAAATCACAGAGCGTGACGCTGAATTACACCGCTCTAGATGGGAAAACCTATCAGCTGAACTTTATCGACACCCCAGGGCATGTGGACTTTAGTTATGAGGTGTCTCGGTCCTTGTCAGCGTGCGAGGGTGCCCTGCTTGTCGTTGATGCAGGGCAGGGGGTCGAAGCGCAATCGGTGGCCAATTGCTACAAAGCAATTGAACAAGGTCTCGAGGTCGTTCCCATTTTGAATAAAATGGATTTGCCGCAGGCCGAGCCAGAAAAAGTGAAGGTCGAGATTGAAGAGATTATAGGTATCGACGCGAGTCAAGCCGTGCCATGTAGTGCGAAGACCGGCTTTGGTATGGATGAGGTGCTCGAAGAAATCGTTCACATGATCCCGCCGCCAGAGGGCGATTACGACGCACCCCTTCAGGCGCTGATTATTGATTCTTGGTTTGATAATTACCTCGGCGTGGTGTCGCTCGTGCGCGTCGTGCAAGGAACGTTAAAAAAACGGGACCGTGTGGTGACCCGCTCCAACGGGAAGCTCCATCAAGTCGATAGCGTCGGCATTTTTACGCCGAAACGAACCGAAACGGCGGCTTTGCGTGCCGGCGAAGTAGGTTTTATGATTGCCGGAATTAAAGATATTTTGGGCGCGCCAGTCGGAGACACTTTAATTAGTGCTCAGTTCCCCGATACCCCGGCTTTGCCCGGGTTTCAACGTATTAAACCTCAGGTCTATGCGGGTATTTTTACCGTGTCGACCGATGACTACGAGGACTTTCGCGATGCGCTGGCGAAGTTAACCCTGAACGACGCCTCTTTGTTTTATGAACCCGAAACGTCCGATGCACTGGGATTTGGATTTCGCTGTGGCTTTTTGGGTATGCTGCATATGGAGATCATTCAAGAGCGACTCGAGCGGGAATATGATCTTGATTTGATTACCACCGCACCAACGGTTGTCTACGAAGTCGAGACAAAAAGCGGCGAAATTATCAATGTCGATAACCCCAGTGCCCTTCCTGATCCCGGACTGGTGCAAGAAATTCGCGAGCCGATTGCGCGTGCGCACATATTGGTGCCACAGGACTATCTGGGCAGTGTCATTACTCTGTGCATTGAAAAACGTGGTGTTCAGAAAGACATGCAATTTTTGGGGTCACAGGTATCATTGACCTTTGACTTGCCGATGTCTGAGGTGGTCTTGGATTTCTTCGATCGATTGAAGTCGGTGTCGCGAGGATACGCTTCGCTCGACTACAGTTTTGAGCGTTTCGAGCCTGCTAACCTTCAGCGTTTAGATGTACTGATCAACGGTGAGCGGGTTGATGCCCTAGCGGTTATTGTGCACAAAGACCATGTAATGTCGCGTGGTCGTGCCTTGACTGAAAAAATGAAAGACCTGATCCCACGCCAGATGTTTGATGTGGCGATTCAGGCGGCAGTCGGAGGTAAAGTGGTTGCGCGTCAGACGGTAAAAGCCTTGCGCAAGAACGTGACGGCGAAATGCTACGGTGGTGACGCGACCCGAAAACGAAAACTGCTTGAAAAACAAAAAGCGGGTAAAAAGCGCATGAAGCAAGTGGGGCGCGTCGAAGTTCCTCAGGCTGCGTTTTTAGCCGTGTTGCAAGTCGACAATTAAGGAAGTGACATGTCGTTTGATTTTCCGCTGATTTTGTTGGTGTTGGTATCGCTTAGTGGTCTGATTTGGCTGCTCGATGCCCTGGTGTTCGCGCCTAGACGACGCCAACGACACGAAGCATTGACTCCAGCAGGGGCCCTAGAACCCCAGCCCCTGGATGAACCCGTTCTGGTCGAATATGCGCGCTCTTTTTTCCCCGTCTTATTGGCGATATTCGTGCTGCGATCGTTCATTGTGGAGCCTTTTCAAATCCCATCGTCTTCGATGGTGCCTACGCTCGAGGTGGGCGACTACATTTTGGTCAATAAGTTCACCTATGGATTGCGGCTTCCGGTGGCTCGAACAAAAGTTTTCGATATCGGCGAGCCCCAACGTGGCGATGTGATGGTGTTTTTTCCACCCCATCAGAATAAGACGTATTTTATCAAACGCGTGATCGGTATCCCGGGGGATGTGATTGAGTATCGCAACAAGCAACTCTCCGTGAATGGAGAGGTCCTAGAGCTAGATTTTGTCGATGTCGTTATCGAACGCGGGCGGCCTTATCATAGGTTGGTAGAGACCTTGCCCCAGGGCGAACAGCGCCACGTTCAACTTGACCCACTGCGCCCAATTCGTGACTTTAAAGAGGTCGTGCAAGCGGGGCACTACTTCATGATGGGCGATAACCGCGACAACTCAAGTGATAGTCGGGTCTGGGGGCAAGTACCTGAAGAAGATATTGTGGGCGAGGCCTTCGCGATTTGGATGCATTGGGAATCGGTGTTGAGTATCCCCAGTTTTGAGCGTGTGGGCGGTATCCATTGAACCTCAATACGGCGCAGCTGAGGGCCTTGCAACACGCGTTGGGTTATGAATTTGCCGATCCGAGTCTGCTCAGTTTAGCGTTGTCACATCGCAGTGTAGGTTCTAATAATAACGAGCGGTTGGAGTTTTTGGGCGACTCATTGGTGAATCATGTGGTCGCAGAGGCACTGTACAAGCAATATCCTACGGCGCCCGAGGGCGAGATGAGTCGCCGCCGAGCGCATTTGGTGAAGGGGGAAACTCTAGCCGCGATCGCGCGTGAGAAAGCGGTGGGCGATTGTTTGGCGCTTGGGCAAGGCGAACGAAAATCGGGTGGGCATAGACGAAAATCGATTTTAGCCGATGCCTTGGAGGCGCTCGCTGCCGCAATTCTTCTCGATTCCGATTTTGAGACCGCCAAAGCGGTGGTTTATGAGTGGTTTCGCGAGCGACTGACGGACGAAGCCTCGTTCGCGGCCAATAAGGATGCGAAAACGAGCCTACAAGAGTGGCTGCAAGCTCGTGGGCTAGCCCTTCCGGAGTATCACTTGGTTGCGACGCGGGGTGAGGATCATCAAAAAGTGTTTGTCGTGGAGTGTCATGTGCCGAGCAAAGGCCTCAAAGAAACGGCAAGCGCAAGTAGCAGGCGTCGAGCGGAGCAGGCGTCAGCGCAACAGGTATTGGGCAGGTTAAGATGACACAGGCAATCAATAAATCAGCGATCGTGGCGATTGTTGGGCGACCCAATGTGGGTAAATCAACGCTGCTAAACCATATTTTGGGACAGAAGATTAGCATTACCTCGCGGAAGCCTCAGACAACGCGTCACACGCTCTTGGGTATTCATACTGAGGACGACTTTCAGCTGGTTTTTGTCGATACCCCCGGAATTCATTCCGAGCACAAAAAAGCCTTGAACGAGTACATGAACCAGGCGGCGAGCCAGGCGATGGTCGACACTGATATCATTTGTATGATTGTTGATCGCACGCATTGGAATTCGGACGACGACCGCGTGTTCAAACAGATCAAGCGCCACTCGGCTAAGTTTGTGCTGGTTGTGAATAAGGTAGATTTGTTGAGCGACAAAGCGCGGTTGCTGCCCTATTTAGAAGAGCTCTATCAAAAATCAGGGGCCGATGAAATTGTCCCTGTGTCGGCCTTTAATCCCAACGATGTGCAGCGTTTGGTGAAAACCTTGGTGGCTCTGAGTCCCGAAGGTGAGGCCTTATTCCCTGATGACCAAGTCACTACCCGAAGCTCGAGATTTTTAGCGGCTGAGATTGTTCGGGAAAAGATTACTCGTCAATTAGGTGACGAGTTACCGTATTCTGCTGTTGTGGCCATCGAGAGCTTTGAGCTTGGCGAGCGCTTTACTGAAATCCACGCGACGATTTACGTAGAACGACAAGGGCAGAAAAAAATACTTCTAGGCTTCGTATCTCGCTTAGTGCACTTCATAGTTTAAAAGATGTCTTAAGTTTAACTCAAGCTATTAATTCATTAATAAATTCCCATGCTATTTAAGGTTTTAGGCAAAGGCGAACCAATAG
>JALRFH010000053.1 GCA_023253715.1 Halieaceae bacterium | reverse complement strand
GCTTCAATCACGCGTTTGGTAGGGCTGGTTGCACCACCCACCATGAGGTCTGCCTCACCGATGGCGACCATGGCCGCGGCGAACGGCAAAGGTTTTTTTACCAGACGTTCGGCCATGCTGATCGATTTGAACTGTCGTAGTCCCTGCACATGCTCGGAACACCGACCTAACAGCAGTGAGTCTGACGAGGAGACGAACTTTAGGCCATCCAGGTTCAAGCCGTGGCTGCTTGCGACATCACGCACAGCTTCAGGCGCACCGACGAGTAGACACTCGATCCTGTGCTCGCGGCGCAGTTGTGACGCCGCCGAAATGATCCGAGGCTCTTCACCTTCTGCAAAAATGACGCGTTGACGGTCTAACTCGCTCATGCTGACTTGTTTATCGTTGTTCTACCGGAACATAGGCACGCAAATCGGGGCCGTTGTACTCGAGTAGCGGCCGAATGAGGATGTTGTTTTCCATTTGCTGCATGACCTGAAGACTCCAGCCGGGCACGCGGCCAATGGCAAAAATAGGTACGAACAAATCTTCGGGGATACCGTTTAAGTGATAAATCACGCCCGAGTAAAAGTCGACGTTGACGTTAACACCCAGTCGTGAGTAGGGTTTCATGGCGTCGACCAGGGCTTTTAAAATATCGTTCCAATGGGGCTCGCCCTTTTCAATTGACAGGCGCTCGACGCCATCGCGCAAGTGGCGTGCGCGAGGGTCTTCGGCACGGTATACGCGGTGGCCAAAGCCCATAATCGCTTCTTTGTTGGCACGCTTGCGTTTAACGTACTCAGCTGCGTTAGCAGGGTCGCCAATTTCTCGCGCCATATGCATGACATCTTCCGCTGCACCCCCGTGAGCAGGGCCCGATAAGGCCGCTATGGCTGCGGTGATTGACGCATGCAAGTTGGCGTCGGTACCGGTGACCACGCGGGCGGTAAACGACGAGGCGTTAGACCCGTGTTCGGCGTGCAAAATAAAATCAAGGTCCATCAGTCGCGCAGCGTCAGCGCTGGGAATCTCACCTGATAACTGATACAAAAAGTGTGCGGCATGACTCAATGTCGGCTTGGGTTCAAGGGGCTCTAAACCCTGACGAATACGATGGTGGGCCGCCACGATCATGGGCACTTGTGAGGTCAGACGCAGGGTTTTCTGCATCACGGCCTCACTTGAGTTGTCCCCCGTTTGTGGGTCGAAAGCCGCGAGAGCAGATACTGCGGTTCGCAACACATCCATTGGATGGCCATCGACGACGGTTTTAATAATTTCAATAATCGCGGGAGGCAGTGAGCGCGCTTTCTTTAAGCCTTGGTCAAAGACGTTTAGTTGATCGCTAGTGGGTAATTCACCGTGCAGCAACAAATAGGCGGTTTCTTCAAAGGTCGAGTGGGTTGCTAGGTCGTGAATGGAGTAGCCCCAGTAGCGGAGTTCGCCTTTGCGTCCGTCAATGTGTGTGGTTGGCGAACGGTCGAAATACACGCCCTTTAGGCCACGGAATACACGAATTTTTTCGTCGGTATCAGTCACAATCTCACCTCATTTGAAACATTGGTCGGCCACCGGGTTGCCGGTAAAGCAAAGCCCCGCGAGTGCGGGGCTGTAAAGACCTTATACGTAGTCTTTGTACTTTTCTAAGTAACGTACAGGTTTTGACAAAGCATCACGACGGAAGGGGTCGCCCAGCTCACGTGTACACATCACTTCTATGACGGTGGTTTTGCCTTCGTTCATCTGACGATCGATAGCGCGTTGCAATGCTGGGCCGACTTGATCGAGGCTGTCAACACGCTCGCCCTCAGCACCCATGGCTTGTGCAATGCCAGCCCAAGATTCGCTAACCAGCTCTGCCGCCACGAAGCGACGGTTGTAGAACTCGACTTGGTTTTTCTTCTCGGCACCCCAATCGCGGTTGTGGAATACCACGGCGGTTACGGGAATATCGTGGCGCACAGCGGTCATAATTTCAGACATGCTCATGCCCCACGCACCGTCACCGGCATAGGCTACTGCGGGGCGCTCTGGCGCAGCAGCTTTAGCACCGATAATGGTCGGGAGCGCGTAGCCGCAGTTACCAAAGCTCATGGGTGCGAAGAAGCTGCGTGGTCGTTCAAAGCGTAAATAGCTGTGTGCGACAGAGTTGATGTTACCGATATCGGTAGAGACCATCACATCAGCGGGCATGGCTTTTTCAAGTTCGCGCAGTACCTGGCGGGGGTGCAACCAGTTGCCCTCCTCCGCTTCGGCTTCTGCAATCACGTCTAGGCTGTAGGGGTCGCGTTCGTGAGTCCACTCATCTAGCTCTTTTTCCCAGGCGGCTTTTTCAGCGGCAACTTCGGCTGCGCGCGCGTCTTTGTTGGCGTGACAGGCCAGTGTTTGGCCTTGCAGACGCTCGGCCAAAGCAACAGAGGCTGCTTTGGCATCACCACAAATACCGACAGAAATTTTCTTCACCAAACCGAGCATTTTGTGGTCGGCATCGATTTGAATAATTTTCGCTTCTTTGGGCCAGTAGTCTAGGCCGTGCTGAGGCAGGGTGCCGAAGGGACCCAAACGCGAGCCAATGACCAAGACGACGTCGGCTTTAGAAATGAGCTTCATGCCCGCTTTTGAACCTTGGTAACCCAAGGGCCCACACCACAATGGGTGGCTAGCGGGGAATGAGTCATTGTGCTGGTAGCTGTTTACAACTGGAGCGCCCAAGAATTCTGCAATGGCTTTAACTTCTTCCACGCCGTCAGACATAACGACACCGCCACCAGAAACGATAACTGGGAACTCGGCAGTTTTTAACAGCTCTACCGCTTCGTTCAGGCTTTGGTCGCCGCCTGGGCCGCGGTCAAGGCGCATAGGCTGAGGAATCTCGACGTTGATATCGCCATAGAAATAATCGCGTGGAATGTTCAGCTGAGTGGGGCCAATTTCTGATAGAGCGCGATCAAAACAACGAGACGTATACTCTGCAATGCGGTTGGGGTTGTTGACGTGACCCTGATATTTGGTGAACTCTTGGAACATCGGCAACTGATGACACTCTTGGAAGCCACCAAAGCCCATGGTCATAGTGCCCGCTTCTGGGGTGATCATTACAACCGGCGAATGTGCCCAGTACGCAGCGGCAATACCCGTAACACAGTTTGAAATACCAGGGCCATTTTGACCGATAACAACACCGTGGCGGCCGCTTGCACGTGAGTAACCATCAGCCATGTGTGCAGCGCCTTGTTCGTGCACGACAGGAATGAGTTCGATGCCGGCGGGGGCAAAAATATCCATGGCATCCATGAAGGCTGAACCCATGATACCGAATATCTTTTTGACGCCTTGTGCGACTAGGGTCTCAACAAAGGCTTCACTGGGGGTCATACGAGGCATAGCTTGCTCACCTTAGAGTTATGAAAGAGACGCAATGCTAGGGTTTTTTTGGTGAATTTGATAGAGCCAGATTCTGGGTTTGCTGTGCGCCAGATGTTTACAGGCTGTGGTAAGCGCGACGAAGCGTAGCAACGCCTTGGGCTATTGAGCCTTCGCCAATGGCAGAGAAGCCCATTCGCAAAAAGTTTGTGGGTGGGTTTGGTTGCGTAAAATGAATGGCGCCGGGTTCGATGATCACCCCCAACTCCTTTGCTTTAGCTGCGAGTTCCTCGGTATCGATGATTTCAGGTGCTTTAATCCAAAGCGCTGAACCACCCAGAGACGCTTGAATATCCAGTTCGGGCAGCTCTTGCTCTAAACAAGCGACAAGCAGTGCTCGGCGTTTTTGATAGATCTTGAACAATTTACTGACGAGGGCGTCGTGGTAGCCGCGCGCTAAGAATAAGGCCACTGAGAGTTGATTGTTGGCGGCTGGGTGCCTGAGCATTAAACGACGCAGGCCACGAAGCTCCTCGATAAGCTCGGGGCTGGCAACGATATAGCCCATGCGCAATCCTGGCGCTAAGGTTTTTGATACGCTACCCACGTAAATGACACGCCCTTCGGTATCCATACTTTTCAGTGCGGGTTCTGGCCGAGTGTGAAAGTTAAATTCACTCTCGTAGTCGTCTTCGACGATCACAAAGTCATTGTGCGACGCTCTTTTCAGAAGTTCCTGTCGCCTTGCATGCGGCAGTGTGACCGTTGTGGGTGATTGATGGCTTGGCGTAACGCACACATAGTCACAGTCATTAAGCTGTTTGTCGGTGATTAGCCCGTCCGAATCGATTACGAGCGGCTTTGCTTGCGCACCCATTAGGTTGATTAAGTTACGTAGGTCGGCATATCCGGGGTTTTCAATGCCAACAAGCGTCTTGGTTTTGCGCCACAACAACTCAGCAATCATGTAAAGCGCTTGCTGGGCGCCAACAGTCAGCATAATGGCCTGATCTTCGACAAAAATGCCGCGCTTGGGTAAAAGTCGAGTGCGAATTTGCTCTAACAGCAGGGGCTCGTCGTGGTCGATGCGATCGACTGCCCACGATTTGATTGCTCTTACCGACACCGCATCGCGTGCGCACTCGCGCCAATGTTGAATCGGGAACAAATCAGCGCTCATCTGACCGTATACAAAAGGGTATGGCGCGAGTTGCCAATCCTTAGGTTTGCGCAGGGCTTGCCACTGCGAGGGTTTTTCCCCTAATCGGGCGTTCCAGTCGATACTGTGACTGGGTTCAGATGTCTCCTGATAGCGCTCTAGTATGCGAGTGCGCTCAACGTCAGGGTTCACAAAGTAGCCGCGGCGCGGGTGGGTAACAATTAAACCGTCGTCCAATAGTCGTTGGTAGGCTAGCATTACGGTATTGCGGCCCACACCCAGTTGCGTTGCTAGGTGCCGAGACGAGGGCATGGGCGAATTAAGCACAATGGTGCCTTTGGCGATTGCCAAAGACAGTTGGGCCACAATTTGCGTTTGTAAACTGTCTTTGGAGTCGGGGTCCAACTGCAGCAGTAATTCGCTACTCATGCGCCACCCTGTCACAGCCCCGCGAGGGGCACTGTTTAGCCTATTAACGTACTTTTTGATTATAGGCTTGTAGGGCTTGCTTGGCGACAGGTGCCAGAACGTATAAGCCAATGATGTTAGGCACACAGATTAAAAACACCAGTGCATCTGAGAAGTCGAGCACCGCGGTCAAAGGAATGCTACAGCCCACCACAATAAAGAAGCAGAATACCAGTTTAAACAGGTTGGATGCCCAAGCGTGCTCGCCCATCAAATAGGTGAAGCCTTTTAAGCCGTAGTAAGCCCAAGCAATCATGGTAGAAAACGCAAACAACATGCCGGCAAAGGCGATGAGTAAAGGTGACCAACCGATGTTGCGCTCAAACGCTGCTGAGGTCATGCCAATACCATCAAGGCCGACGTTGAAGGTGGGGTCGTAATAAAACGTCGTCACAATAACCAGCGCGGTTAATGTACAAATGACCACCGTATCGATGAAAGGCTCTAACATCGAGACGTAGCCTTGGGTGATAGGCTCCTTAGTTTGAACGGCGGAGTGTGCAATAGGAGCCGAACCAATGCCAGCCTCGTTTGAGAAGACGGCGCGCTGAACCCCAATGACGATAACGCCTAACATGCCGCCGGCAACACCATTCGGGCTGAAGGCGCCATCGATGATAGCCTGAAAGGCAAACGGTAGGGCTTCGGCGTTCATCAAAATGATAATCAGGGCACTTACGCAATAGAACACCGCCATGAAGGGTACGAGTTTGCTGGTAACACGCGCAATACTCTTAATGCCACCAATAATCACCAGGGCGACGATAACAGCCATAACCAATCCTACCAGCCAGCCTTTGCCGGCAAAGAAACTGCTTTCGCCACCTGTGACATTAACGAATTGTAAGTAGGCTTGGTTGGCTTGGAACATGTTGCCGATGCCTAAACAGCCAATGACAATACCCAGCGCATAGAATTTACCCAAAAACTTACCTAAATTCGGGAAGCCTTTTTCTAGAAAACCCTGCTCGAGGTAATACATGGGGCCACCCGAGACCGAGCCATCGGGGTTGTGTTTGCGATAGATGGTTCCTAAGGTGCACTCAATAAACTTAGTAGACATCCCCAAAAGCCCCGCAACAATCAACCAAAAGGTGGCACCCGGCCCGCCCATGCTTATGGCAACGGCAACACCGCCTATGTTACCAATTCCAACGGTTCCTGATACCGCGGTAGTCAGTGCCTGAAAGTGCGTAACCTCGCCTGGCGCTTTGGGGTTGTGGTTGAGGCCTCGAACGATATCGATAGCGTGCTTGAAGCCGGAAAAGTTTAAAAAACGGAAATACACGGTAAAAAAAGTAGCGGCCACAAGTAACCATACAACCACCAAGGGTACTTTGGCGCCCGCAACGGAGACTGAATAAAAAATAATGCTTGAGATTAGCGCTGTTGCGGGTGCGACAGCATCGTTAATGGCTTGATCAATACTGGCGAGGGCGCTGGTGGGCAGTAATAACAGCAGTAGTCCGGTCAATAAAAACTCTCTTGCGCTGCGTTCGGTGCTGATTCTAGCCATTGGTGCAAACCCCCATTTTTGTTTTACATAGCGAATATGGCCCAGAGTAACATTGTTGCGCCTAGGAACACACTTTGAAGTAGTACCAGCGCAACAGGGCGCCAGCCATGACTGATAAGGCCACTGAGTTCGGTCTTAATACCGAGTGCCACAATTGCCAGTAGAAAACTTAACTTAGACAAGCTGGTCAGCGCGCTTGACCAGGCTGGGGGAATAAACCCAAAGCTGTTAATCGTCGCCAATGCAATAAATACCAACAAAAAGCCGGGTGGTTTGAGTGATTGGCCGCTACCGCCTGCGCGATTGAATAACAGCAAGAAACACCACGCGATGGGAATCAGCATGGCAACGCGAACCATCTTAACGGTCATGGCTTCTACGCCTATGGCCTCAGACAAGGCAAAACCCGCGCCGGCAACGTGTGATACATCGTGTATCGCACCACCTAAGAAGTAACCGGCTTGCTGGGGGGTTAGCTCCAAGATTTGAACGGCGATGGGGTAGGTAACCATGGCGATCGCACCGATGGTAGTGACCATAATCACGGTAAGCAGAGTGAACTTCGATTGTTCTTCGTTTTTGGGCATCACCGAAGACAAGGTCAGGGCAGCGGACACACCGCAAATAGCGACAGCACCGCCCGAAAGAAGTCCCATATCGCGCTTTAGGCCAAGCATTCGAGCTAGCGCGGGCCCTATCGCGATGGTAAAGAACATGCCGCCGATCAGTACACCTACGCCCGCAAAACCAATGGCAGCGATATCACTGACGGCGATGCCTGCGCCGAGCATTGCGACACCTGCTCTTAAGACCTGTGTCGCGCACAGGTCAACGCCTGCCTTGGTGTGCTCTTGTCGGTACAAAAAGTTCATCGCCATGCCTAATAGCAGGGCAAAGACGAGTACCGGAGCGCCGTAATTGGTGGCTAGAAATTGGCTGGCGATCGCTACTAGAACGACCGCCGCCGTGCCGGGATAAAACTGACTTACTTTTTTAAGAACAGACAACACAGTCCCTTATTATTTAAATACCGCACTTAATCCCGCATCGATTGCGCTCACAATTTCGTCGAGCTCAGTTTTGGTTGTGATCAGAGCTGGGCTTAAGTACAGCGTGTTATTCAGATCGCTAAAGCTTCGATTGGTGCGGCCTATCATCACACCATGCTCTAGGCAGTGTCCAGCGACCTGCGCCGTTTGCGATTCTGAAGCGGGTGTTTTAGCAGCGCGATCGGTGACTAATTCGATCCCCACGAACAAGCCTTTGCCCCGTACATCACCAATAACCGTGTGCTTTTCTTGCAGGGCATACAGCTGGTCCATCAGGTAGTCACCCATGTCACGCGTATTTTGAATAAGGTTTTCTTCTTCCAAAATTGCGAGCGTTTCAATACCGGCGGCCGGTCCCGATGTGCAACCGCCGAAGGTGCTGATGTCGCGGAAGTAGTTTAAGGGGTTGCCGTCGGCGCGTTTAAATTCGTTAAACAAGGCCTCGGTGGTGACGGTGCATGAAATGGCAGCGTAACCACTG
>JALRFH010000031.1 GCA_023253715.1 Halieaceae bacterium | reverse complement strand
TGTCTTGATGTTATTGCTTGTCTCTTGTGGTACGAAGCAAGATGTCATGGTTTTGCGGGTCGGGCACAGCTTAGATCCCTCCCATACCGTGCACAAAGCCATGCTTAAGATGGGCGAGCGCCTCGAGCAATTGTCTGGCGGTACGATGGCGATCGAGCTTTACCCCAGTGGGCAGCTAGGTTCAGAGCGTGAATTGATCGAGCTGCTGCAGATTGGCAGTTTAGCCATGACGAAAGTGTCAGCGAGCCCGCTCGAAGGTTTCGTGCCGACCATGAAGCTCTTTAACATCCCTTACTTGTTCCGCGATCAAGATCACTTTTTTAAGGTGCTAGACTCCGACATTGGTCGCGACATTTTGGCATCTTTAAAGCCAGCGCAATTATTGGGTTTGGGTTATTACGATGCGGGTAGTCGTAGTTTTTATACCACCAAAAAGCCAGTGGTGACGCCCGCCGATCTGGCGAGTGTTAAAATACGTGTTCAAGAAAGTCAGGCAGCGATGGCAATGATTCGCGCGCTGGGTGGGAATCCAACGCCTATTTCCTGGGGCGAGTTGTACACTGCTCTGCAGCAAGGGGTGGTGGATGGTGCCGAGAACAATCCGCCCAGTTTTTATTTGTCGCGTCACTACGAGGTTGCGCCTTACTACATTTTGGATGAGCACACCTCGGTACCTGATGTCATTTTAATTAGTCGGTATGTATGGGAGCGTTTATCTGAGCAGCAGCAGGTTTGGTTGCAACAGGCGGTGGATGAATCCGTCGATTTTCAGAGAGCCCAATGGCAGTTGGATACGGAGGCGGCGCTCGCGGCCGTTCAAGAAGCCGGGGTACAGGTGATCAGCGCCGATAAATCGCAGTTTCAGCAACAGGTGTCGGGGCTTATTAACGAGCTCAAGGCAGGCGACTTAGGGCGCATGATTCAGCGTATTGAGGAGGTGCAGTGATGCGAGCTTTGACGCAATGGTTAGACCGCGGATTCCGCGTACTCCTTGTGAGTTTAATGGCGGCTATGGTGGCCGCCGTGTGCTGGCAGGTGATTTCTCGTTACGCTTTAAATGACCCCGCCGCATGGACCGAGGAGATGGCTCGGTTTTTGTTAATGTGGATTGGCTTGTTAGGCGCCTGCTATGCCTATCGTGAAGGGCAACATCTTGGCGTAGATTTGTTTCCCAAAAGTTTAAGTCCGACCAGATATCGCCTCTGGGCCTTGTGCGCGCATTCTTTGGTGATTGTCTTTTCAGTCATGGTGCTACTGATTGGGGGTGGCCGTTTGGTCTATTTGACAGCTTCCTTGAATCAAACATCAGCAGCTTTGGGTGTGCCCATGTCTTGGATATACATGAGCCTGCCGCTGTGCGGTGTGATGATGATTGTGTACGCATTGGATGCTATGTTGCATCCAGAAAAGCCCAATGCTGAAGGAGTGTTAATCGATGGCTGAGTTGGTCTTGGGTTTCATTTTTGTGGTGCTGCTGTGTGTTGGCGTGCCGGTCGCATTCTGCATTGGCTTGGCTACCATGGCGGCGTTGCTCATCAGTATCGATACTCTGCCCGCGCTTACCACAATGGCTCAGCGCATGGCGGGTGGCTTGAACAGCTTTTCGTTGTTGGCCGTGCCTTTATTCATTTTGAGCGGCGTCATTATGGGGCAGGGCGGCATTGCTCGGCGCCTAATCGCTTTTGCTAAGTGTTTGGTCGGAATGGTTCCCGGCGGCTTGGCCTTGGTGAATGTGGTCTCGTGTACCTTGTTTGGTTCGATATCGGGCTCCGCCGTGGCGGCAAGCTCTGCCGTCGGTGGCTTTATGCTGCCCGAAATGGAAAAAGACGGCTTCGATAAAAACTTTGGCGCAGCAGTGACTGCAACGTCTGCGACCACGGGTCTACTGATTCCACCCAGCAACATCTTAATTGTGTATGCGATCGCCAGTGGTGGTGTGTCGATAGCCGCTTTGTTTTTGGCGGGCTATTTGCCGGGTTTACTGCTTGCCAGTGCCTTGATGTTGGTCGCTTACATTCACGCCAAGCGCCACAATTTGCCGTCTGCGGGTACTGTCTCGTTGGGTTATACGCTCAGAGCGGCCTTGGACGCGGCGCCCAGCCTGTTCTTGGTTGTGATTGTTATTGGCGGAATTATCGGCGGCGTATTTACGGCCACCGAGGCAGGTGCCATCGCGGTGGTGTACTCACTGGTTTTGGCTGGCCCCATCTACAAAGAAATTACCCGTACACAATGGTTTTCGGTGTTTTTAAAAGCGACTGAAACCACCGCAATAGTGATGTTTTTGGTGGCCAGTTCTGTCGCGATGTCGTGGTTGCTGGCGTTTAACAATATTCCGACCCAGGTCGCCGAGGCTTTGCTCGCGGTCAGTGATAACCCACTTATTATTCTGCTAATTATTAACCTAGTGTTGTTACTTGTTGGTTCATTTATGGACATGACACCGGCGGTACTGATTTTTACACCCATTTTTCTGCCCGCGGCGGTGGAGATGGGCATTACGCCGCTGCACTTTGGCATCATTATGGTATTGAACTTATCCATTGGGCTTTGTACCCCACCGGTGGGCTCGGTCTTGTTTGTCAGTTGCGCGGTCGCTAAAACCAGCATTCACAACATTATTCGGCCGCTCTTACCTATGTATGCGGCAATGTTGGTGGTGTTGTTGCTGGTTACGTACATTCCCGGTATTAGCGAGGCTTTGCCCAAAGCCTTAGGTTTAATGGCTAAGGAGGGCGGAGATATGTTTGATTTTGCACAGTTAGGGTCTTCTAAAGTGCTTGCCATTGGCGAATGCATGATTGAGCTGGCCTTCCCTGAGGGCTTGGTCGGTAGTACGCCGAACTCTCGTATTGCCATGGGGGGCGATACGCTTAACACCAGTATTTATATGGCGCGTTTGGGTGTGCCAGTGTCTTTTTTAACCGGTTTAGGTCTGGATCCTTACAGCGACTGGTTGAAGCAGCAATGGCGTGAAGAGGGTATCGGTTTAGAGCAGATTCAGATTCTAGAGCAGGCACTGCCTGGTTTGTATGCCATTCAAACCGACGAGCATGGCGAGCGGTCGTTTCACTATTGGCGAGCACAATCAGCCGCTAAACAGTGGTTTATCGGAGCCGACTCGGTAAACGAGTGGCTGCAAATATTTGACCCTTATGGCGTGATTTATGTGTCGGGGATTACACTT
>JALRFH010000239.1 GCA_023253715.1 Halieaceae bacterium | reverse complement strand
CCGATTCACAATCACGACAGAGTTTTGCTTTGCCAAACCAATGGCATTTTCGATCGCCGCATCACCGGCACCCACAACAATAATCGTTTCGCCGGCAAATGCTTCTGGATCGTCCAGGGTGTATTGCACAAAATCACTCTCGGCATCACCCGGCACACCCAGGGCACGAGGGTTACCCTGTGTACCGATCGCCAATACAACATAATCAGCCCCAACCTCAGCTCCCGAGGCTAATTGCAAAGTAAAACCGCCCTGCTGCCCCGATATTTTGGTTACCTCTGCGTCATACTGGATGTTAATTCCGTTTTCTTGGATGCTGTCATCCCACGAACCCAAAATGGCTTCGCGCTTACCCGCCGTAAACGGCACCGGCGAGCGCAAATCCAAAAAGCCAGGCTCGTCCATCACATGCTTGCCTTTTTGGTATTTCTGAATGGTTTTAGCAAAAGTACTAAAACCCTCAAGCAAGACATGTGTCGGGGTGCTCACCCCAGCCTCTCTATCGTATTGTGCCGCTCGCGCTGCAGCACTCAAGCCTGCTGGCCCTGCACCGATGACCGCTATTTGAAATCGACTCATGCCGAGTCACCCCCTACACCACGACCTGAACGTCTACTTGTTCAAGTTAAACTCTCTGTGTTGCAACTACTCCCTCTGTTCTCACGCCATCAAAATCCGTCTTTGAACACATTGATGCGCGCGGCCCCTTTGCTTTTCTTATGCCAAATGCGACGACCATTTTAAATAGCACTTAAAACGGTTTATCCCAGCGTATGCCAATGGAATAACCCTCTCTCGAGTAGCCTCTATAGTCTTGGTAAAACTGATAACTCACAAAACCAGAGATACCCATTACAAACTGGCCCGACACATTCACCGAGATATCGTAGTAACCTTCGTCATCTTTTTGATTCGCAATGGCGAAGCGCGAGGTACCATCGGCAAAGTTAGCCCCGTTGGCCAGTCGCACCACCACTGTGTCGTCCGAACCTTCCTTTTCCCGTACGTAGGTTGCTCGGACACCTGGGATCAGTACACCCCAGTCGGTCGACCACGAGTAATCCATCTGCAAACCTGCACTCAAACGGGTAGACTGAATCGTCTGCTCACCCACTTCAAAGGCCCAGGCATCAGACCCTTTGATTGCGCGCTCTTTAAACCCATCGATAGTCCCGTCTGAATAGAAGAACGAAAGTATGGGGCCAAAACGGAAGCCATTCTTGTTGTACATGTAACCTGTATTGATACCGTAAGACAATTGGGTGCCCGTCGTATCACCACGCTGTGTCGCCGAGAAGTCACCCGTATTCAAAGAGTACTCAATATTCCTCAGCGTGGAATAATCTGAGTTTCCGTAGGAAATCAGACCATCAACATACCACGCCTCAGTAATTTGCCAACCGCCATAGATTGACATGCCCCAATTATCGATCGTGGACTCGTCACCACGCTTGTCGTACTGAACTTCCGTTTGCCCAAAATTAAAGGCTAAACCACCGTACAGATTGTCTTTAAAGCGATAATCTCCACCAATGGTCAGGTTCCAACTGTCGGATTCATAACCCGTTTGCGTGTCCGTGCTGTCGCGATCGCCAAAGTCTAAATCGCCCTGAATGAAAATACCTAATTTGCCAAAATCGATAAAACTGTCGTCGCCCTCAGCTTCGCCTTCACCCGCGGCGAAACCCAAAAGAGCGTTTACCGCTTCTTGAAGCGCGACGGTTGGAATCGACTGTTTGCCATAACGAATATTCAGCCCATCAACCGACACCGAACCACCGCCACCACCACCAGTATTTACCACCTGCATACGCTGACCCACAGCTTGAGTTTGGTTGCTCGTTGTTGCGATGGCATTATCCGATAAGGTACCCACTTCCTCGTAGTTAATCTCATCGACCGCTTCTTTCACCTGCTCTGAGCTGTTTTCACCCGACTTGAGGCTTTGACAAGCGGTACCTAACGAGGATTGTTGCCCACTGGACACACCCTGACCAATCGAGCTATTGCAGTCACTGTTAACTGTGCTTGCTAAAGACTTGGTTTCTTGTTTTACAACTTCAACTTGAGCCACCTCCTGAACGTCATCTTCAATGTCACGGAAGTCTTCGACTTCTTCTTCGATTTGCTCATCCGAACAACCGTTCTCGTCCACCTGCTGACCGGCCGGGGTACTCGGGCAGTTATCAGCCGTATTGGGAACGCCGTCCCCGTCAAAATCTTCGGCTTCCTCGATGGCACAACCTGTTCCATCAACCTTAAGCCCTGGATCGGTGTTGACGCACTGGTCAATTGAATCCAAATAGCCGTCGCCATCCGAGTCACCGTCAATATCGAGCGTAACCTGATAGTTACGCGAATTGAGCTGACCATCTGTGACATAGAAAAAGAAGGTATCTGTCCCAACAAAACCGGGCTGCGGCTTGTAGGTAAATCGACCATTACCATCCACATTCGCCAAACCATCTTTCGGAGCAATAGCCAACACGTAGCGGATTGGATCCAGCTCCGCATCGCTTGCAGCGGGTAACAAACTTGTTAAGGTCTGATCGGTAGTGACCTTGTATTGACCCGAAGCGGATACAGGTGCCGTATTCGTGGCTTTCGCCGCCACAATGTTCACTGTCGCTGTCGCGGTCGCTGTACCACCATTGCCATCACTAATTTGATAGGTAATGGTGGCCGTTCCAACAAAACCTGATGCCGCAACATAATCAACGGTATTGTCATCACTCACGGTCGCTGTACCACTATCCGCCGATGCCCCGGTTAGCGTAAGTTGATCACCGTCAGCATCCGTGTCGTTCGCCAGCACATCAATGTCTTTGGCGCGCCCACCTTCCACTACGGTGAACGGACCATCGGCAACCGCCACCGGCGCTCGGTTGGCAATGGTGGCGGGACCCGTAACCGTCGCCTTTCCGTTACCAATACCGCCTTTTCCGTCGGTAATTGTGTAGCGGATAGTATCGGAACCATCGAACGCCGAGGGTTTGGTATACACAATCGTACCGTCCGGTCTCGCTGAAATTCGACCATCATCCGCCGAGGCATTCAACAGCTCAATGGGGTCGCCATCGGGGTCAACGTCATTGGTCAGCACGTTGAACGTAATTTGCGTCTCTTCCAAAGCAATGGTGAACGGACCATCGGTCAGCGCGCGAGGAGCTGTGTTCGTCTGCCCTGCGCCCACGACCACAGTGAAGGTCGCAGAGTCCCGCCCACCCTCACCATCGGAAACGGTGTAAGTAACCACATCGGCGCCTGAAAACCCTGCACCTGGCGTGTAGTTCAAGCTTGAATCCGAATTAATCGTGACCGAACCGTATTGCGCGCTGGCTTGAATCACCGTCAATGCACTGCCATCAGGGTCGGTGTCATTGGCCAGAACATTGATATTGGAAATCGGCGTTTCAAACGGCGTCGTTAACGACGGATCGTCGTTTGCGGATGGAATCTCATTACTCGCCCCCTCATCGACACTGACTACTGTAACGATAATTACGGCAGAGTCGCGCGCACCGCGCCCGTCGTCAACTGTATATGTAATGACGTCGTCACCAATGAAGCCCGAGTTCGGTGTGTACGACAGCGTCCCGTCTGCATTTATCGTGACAGCACCGTTAGGCGCGGTAGCCGATACAATGGTCAGGGTATCTCCGTCAGCATCGGTATCGTTTGCCAATACCTTAGCGTCGGACACTTGTTCCAGATATACCAGTTTCTGATAATTCCCAAAATACATTGATAACAATTCTAAGCCACAAATACCGTGAGTTTGCTGAGGACGGCACAGCTTCAGGTGGTCC
>JALRFH010000196.1 GCA_023253715.1 Halieaceae bacterium | reverse complement strand
CGGTCAATCCAAAACGGTGGTGGCGGATTCGATAGAAACGATGGGTGACTGCCTGGCCCATTACGTGTCGGTGAATCAGCTCCGCATGCCGGTAATCGTTGGACACTCACTTGGCGGCAAGGTTGCCATGAGCGCAGTATTGTCGGGATTAGAATGTCAGGCTTTAGTTGTGCTGGATATTGCTCCAGTGACTTACGCACCCTCTCACCAAGCCGTGTTTGCGGCGGTAGAGCAGGTGGCCACTGGGGCTTTGTCAACGCGCCATGGAGTAAGGCAAACCTTGAATGCTGAACTTGCGGACGCGACGACAATCGAGTTTCTACTGACGCAATTGCGCCGCGACCTTGATGGGGTGTTCCACTGGAAGTTTGATTGGCAAGCCTTGAAGGACATTTACCCGGCCATACTAGCCGCGCCAGTGGCGGTAGAGGCGAGTGATTGCCTCGCTCTCTTTGTGGCTGGGTCGTGCTCGAACTACATCAATACCGAGGGTAAAAAGCGTATTAAATGCGTATTTCCAAGGAGCCGCGTGATCACTTTGAAGGGGGCTGGACATTGGCCTCATGTAGAAAAATTCGATGAGCTGATCAGCATTCTTCGTTATTTTTTAAACGCTTTGGGTGAAGGGTAGGCACGGTTTGGCGCTCTGTTTATCAGAACGCTAAGAATATCCCTTGAGCCTTGGGTACGACAATATTTACGCTCCTTGTCAAGTCGAATTTCGCCTTTTTTGATCATTATTTTTTCCACAGAATCTGTGGATAACTTGGTGGGTAATTTGTTTAATCGGCGCTCTAGCCCAGTAATCTTAAGATTTGACTTAAATTGATTAAAATTTAACCATGCTTAAAAATTATAATAAAAACAACATGTTATGCTATTTATCTAGAGTGATTGGTTGAGAGTGCTCGCTAACATGACGTTTTTGTGACCGCGTCTAGAAAATGTGTATAACAATATTTTTCTTGCTACTTTTGGTAACCGTGGGTAACGCGTGTTACCAGCTGGGTCAGACCCGCCAGAACGGGTCTGATTGCGTGCTAATCACTTAATCATCGGCGTGGGGGCCTTTGTAAAGGCAACCTGAAGTACAAGTCTCTTTTAGCTCAATTGAGAAAAGCTGGGGTAGCTTAGGCGCGAGTTTATCCCAGAGCCACTCGCACAGTCGTTCACTGGTTGGGTTTTCTAGGCCCGGGATGTCGTTTAAGTAGTAGTGATCAAGCTGATCGATCACTGGATTGACTACTTGCTTTAGGTCCCCAAAATCCATAATCCAGTGCATGGGTGGAGGTGCGTCCCCGGCAACAGTGACTCGCAGTTGAAAAGAGTGGCCGTGGAGGCGCGCGCATTTGTGACCGTCGGGTACGTTGGGCAGTCTGTGCGCGGCTTCAAAGTGGAAATCTTTATAGATTTGCATGCTCGTCAATCTCGGTTCAGGGTACGGTGTTTAAGTGTAACGTTTACACGCCACAGTTACGATATAAACAGGGCTCAAACAAGCGTAGATCCCTACTGATCGAGACCGGATTGCCCCGCAATTTGGTGACTCAGATGGTGAGATAAAAAAAGTAAAAAAAACTGGGATTGTGCGTTGACACTAAAATGTAACTCTCTATAATGCGCCTTCTCGGCTAGGGGTGGTTAGCTCAGCTGGGAGAGCATCTGCCTTACAAGCAGAGGGTCGGCGGTTCGATCCCGTCACCACCCACCAATTTCCTACACGAAATTGGATCCGAAAAGACAACCGTTGCATCAATGCAGCGTCTACCTGGAGCGGTAGTTCAGTTGGTTAGAATACCGGCCTGTCACGCCGGGGGTCGCGGGTTCGAGTCCCGTCCGCTCCGCCATATCTCGCTAGGCTCCAGCAAGAATGCGAGGAGGCAGCGCCTCCTCTCTAAGGTTTATGCCCTGCGCCTTGTGAGCCCGGCAAGCGCCAATAGCGTGGTCAGCAACAAGAGCGCCCATGATGGCATGGCAGGAACTGGTCGCACCTCGGCGGGAGCGGCAGTAGCGGCGGGAGTGAAAGTGACCGCGGCCGAATCAGTACTGGCGCCATTGGCGTTGACTGCTTTCAGACGAACGGTCACTGCTGCGCCATTGGCAAATCCCGTTACCGCGATAGGGCTGGCTGCATCGGCCGGCGTTAGGGCCGTGTAGGCCCACTCACCCTCTTCATCATCGTAGGTGCCGTATTGATAGTTGGTAATGGCGCTGCCGTTGCCGGCGCCAGCAGTGAAGGCAATGGAGGCACCCCCACCCTCATTCAATAGGGTGGCTGCGAGGGCGGTTGGCGGATCAGGAATACCCGAATCCTCGCCCACAATGCGCATTGTGACCGTTGAAGTGGCCCCATCCCCCTGACAGCCGGCTACTGTGCCCCAACCCCCAGTATACGCCGCCCAAACGAGTACTCTTGTGCCCGCGGTGAGGTAGATTTGGCGCGGAGACTCGACAGCACCGTAATTGGTTGCAAGGGCTTGATCCACAAGCCTTTGATTGGGATCAAAAGCTTCGGGCGTAACAATCCAGATAAGGCTGCTTGAACTGAAGTCTTTAATCCAGAAATAGCCGTCCTGAGCCGGAATGAACAACTGCCTGTCTGTCCCTCCGTAGCCGTTACTGGTGACCAATGCGCACCCCGAAGCGTTGTAGGCAGGGGTCAACGTCAGGTTGGTTGAGCTCACTTCGGCCGCGTTGGTGTTTCCGATGGCGGCGGACATCGCCGCCGTCAGTGCTACATATTTCAGTAGATTGCTCATGGAATTTGGCTCCCCTCGCGCGACGCCTATTATGCTAACAAATTCGCTGAAATTTGGTAGACATTGGTGTGGTGCGCCTTGGCCTTGAGTTTAGTGGGGTAAGTGCGGGGAAACTCGAACCATAGTCGTCAGCAGTGCATTTTTGTCCCGGGCCACAACTGACGCCGCCTGAGTCACAGTTGAGAAACCTTCTAAGCGGTATTGGCACAACGCATGAATATTTAAATGCTATTAGTGTATCGTCGCCTTAGTTTAAAAAAGTCTTTTTCCCGTGCCCGAACGTGGCGTAGGGTAAAAAAGCGGCGTGAGGGAAAAAGACACAGATTGGAGCAGAGCTCCCCCTACAAAACGCTCCCCACGCCGCGGCTCTGCCGAGTCGCTGCGAACATTTGCGGTGCAACTGAACGCAAAGCTCC
>JALRFH010000173.1 GCA_023253715.1 Halieaceae bacterium | reverse complement strand
ACTGCAAACTATGTATTTTGATTCGGTACGCGGAAAGCGCAGTCAAAATCCACAGTGGCTCACTGAAGTCGTGTAATAAGCGGAGGTCGCCATGCATGCAGGCGCACTAGAGCAGAGTTTTGAGGATGGCATTTTCTGGCGGCATTGGCCGGTCGCTAAGGCTCAGCGGGTCGTGGTGCTGGTCCACGGTCTGGGTGAGCACAGCGGTCGCTACGAAGAGCTCGCCGAGTTTTTTAATGCCCGCGCAACAGCGGTTGTGGCACTAGATCATAAAGGACATGGGTTATCGCCGGGTGTGCGATGTCATATCGATAATTTCAGCGATTTCCTCGAGCCCTTGGCACGGTTGTGCACTGAAGCCGAGCAGTTATATCCAGGTGTGCCGAAGGTCTTGTTGGGCCATAGCTTGGGCGGCCTGATTTCGGCGGCGTTTTTGCTGGAGCATCAAAATCTATTTGAATCGGCGGTGCTGTCTGGTCCGGCTCTGGGTATTGACCCTGAACCGCCAGCGTGGCAACAGAAAATCACACAGGCCATTTCGGCGCTGCTACCTAAATTGGGTGTGATGCAGCTGGACGCTGGTCAAATTTCGCGTTCGGCCGATGTGGTCCAGGCCTATCGAGCAGACCCACTAGTGCACAACGGAAAAATTAGCGCGCGTCTGGTGACCGAACTGTTTGCGACTTTGGCTACGGTGAATGACAAGGCCGCAACGATTACTTTGCCGATTAAAATTTTTCACGGTGAAGCAGATGTCATGACCTCGCCCAAATTATCGCAAGCGTTCATCGGCAAAGTAGGCTCAGAGATCGCTGAATATCAGGGTTATGACGGCTTGTATCATGAAATTTTCAACGAGCCCGAGCGCGCTCAGGTCATGCAGGACGTACAAACGTTTATCGAGCGAGCAGCAGCGCATCGTTGAGATGTTGCAGCGCTACTGGAGAACAATACGGGGTGACACGGCCGCTGAAAATTGCTTTAACGAGTTACCGCAGTCATCCTTTTAGTGGAGGCCAAGGTGTTTACATCAGCGCTTTAGCGAAAGCCTTGGTTGAACAAGGTGTGGATGTTGATGTGATATCTGGCCCGCCTTACCCTAATTTGGACGAGCGTGTCGGTCTCATTAAATTGCCCAGCATGGATCTGTACGAGCACGGACTGCGGTCTTTGCGCTGGCATCATTTAAGTTCTTACAGCAATATTGTTGAATGGTTGAGTAAGCTCACCGGTGGGTTTGCGGAACCCTATACTTTTGGGCGTCGTTTGCGACGCTTCTTCGTTACCGAGAAGCCAAAATACGATCTGGTTCACGACAACCAGAGCCTGTGTTATGGCTTATTAGACATAGAGGGCATGGGGTACCCGGTTGTCGCGACCATTCATCATCCAATCAGCAGTGACTTGCGATTGGCCCTGCAGGCCGAACCGATCTGGTGGCGCCGGCTGTTTCTGCGGCGTTGGCACACTTTTTTGGGCATGCAAATTCCTGTGGCACGCCAAATCCAACGCGTTTTTGCGGTGTCTGAGTCAGCGCGAGCTGATGTTGAGCGTGAGTTTGGCGTTGATCCGGCGCGCATGGTGGTGACAGGCATTGGTACCGATACCGAATTGTTCAAACCTAATCCTCAGTGCCGGAAAGACCCTAATCGCATCATGATCACGGCGTCATCCGATACCGCATTGAAGGGTGTGGTATATGCCATTGAGGCTTTTCATCAGTTGCGCCAGGAGTTTCCGGATTTGCGTTTGCGCTTGATCGGCAAGCTGAAGCCGGAAGGGGAGGCGCAAAAAGCGATTCATCGATTGGACTTGGCATCGACAATCGATAATCATTCCCGAGTGAGTCAAGAGGATTTGGTTTCTTACTATAACGAGGCGAGTGTGTTTCTCTCTCCTTCTTTGTACGAAGGGTTCGGCTTGCCCGCCGCCGAAGCGATGGCGACGGGTACCGCAGTGGTGGTGACGACCGGTGGTGCTCTGCCCGAAGTGGTGGGTAAGGAGGGTGTCGTTGTGCCCGCGGGTGATAGTCGCGCCTTGGCCGAGGCAGTAGCACACTTATTGCGCGATCCCGTGCGGCGCGAAAGCTTGCAGCGCAGCGGGAGAGACCGAATCGTAAAAGAATTTTCGTGGGCGGCGTGTGCGCGCCGAACCGTGCAGCAATACGAGGCAATACTCGCTCATGCAGACCGTTGATTTCCAGTATTTTCCGCTTAACAACGGAGACCGCGTCTTAGATTTGGGGTGTGGTGAGGGGCGTCATTTGATCGGTGCGTTACTGGCGGCAGATGTCCACGCGGTTGGTGTCGATTTGTCACACGCGGATTTAGTGACTGGTCGAAAAAAAACTCAGGACTGGGCCGAGAGTGTAGGTGAGTCTCGGCGTCCAACGCTCGCGCAAGCGAGCGGTTACCGTTTACCTTTCGCAGACAATGCCTTTGATGCCGTCATTTGCAGTGAAGTGCTGGAGCACGTGCCCCTTGTATCCAATGTTCTGCACGAGATTGATCGAGTGTTGCGCCCTGGTGGTCGACTCGTGATCTCAGTCCCCAGACGCTGGCCAGAGCAACTCTGCTGGTGGTTATCGAGTGATTATCACTTACAGCTGGGTGGCCATTTGCGAATCTTTCGAATCGCTGATCTTAAACGTCAACTCCAGTCGTTCCCCCTGGTTTTTTATCATCAGCACGGCGCTCATGCTTTACACGTACCGTATTGGTGGTTACGGTGCATTTTTTGGCACCATCCCGAGGCATGGCCTGTGCGCTGGTACCATAAGTTGCTGGTTTGGGATTTAATGAAACGTCCTTGGTTGACCTCATTCATTGATCGCCTGACAAATCCTTGGATGGGTAAAAGTGTGGTTTTGTACTATCGCAAACAGGATGTGAAATCATGACTGGCTTGTATTTAAGCCCCGGTCTTTATCCGCAGGAATTGTTTGGCGATACGGTGAGCTACATCCTGTCTATTCAGCGCAATAGCGGCGAGATTCCTTGGTTTGAAGGAGGCCACACCGACCCTTGGGATCACGTCGAGGCAGCCATGGCCTTATCGATAGCGGGCGAATATCAAGGCGCAGAGCGTGCTTACGCCTGGCTGGCGAGCCAACAATTAC
>JALRFH010000167.1 GCA_023253715.1 Halieaceae bacterium | reverse complement strand
ACGTCATTCCTTCAATGACGACTTATGATGCGACCTTTGACTACCGCACTGAAGTGATGGGTACTAAGACGCGGTTCCGTTTGGGGCTCAAGAACTTCACCGATGAGCGTGCACCCTTGGCGGACCGATACTTCGGATTTTTTGCCGATGCTCACACCGACTACGGTCGTTATATGTACCTAGACGTTCGCGCGAGCTTCTAGCCCGTTCGTACCCGCGGGGCGCAGGCCCCGCGGTTTCAATCCGTGTTATTTTGGGTGAATTATGAATTCTGCTGTACTACCAGAAGAGCGTTTGTCGTATCAAAATATTGGCTTGATTGCAGGGCCTTTGATTTTTGCTGTGATGATGTTGCTGGGCATCCATCAAACGGTAATGCCCGAGATGGCGTGGCGGGTAGCGGCAGTGGGGCTGTGGATGGGTATCTGGTGGGCTACCGAAGCGATACCGGTACCGGCCACCGCATTCTTGCCCTTAGTGTGTTTTGATTTATTGGGTATTGCTCCGATCGCTAAAGCGGCGCAATCCTACGCACATCCGATTATTTATTTGTTTTTAGGGGCCTTTGTGCTGGCGTTAGCGGTTGAGCGCTGGAACCTGCATAAGCGCACTGCCTTGATGATTTTGTCGCATACGGGCACCGATGGTGCACGTCTGATTTTGGGCTTTATGGTGGTCGCTGCGGTACTGTCGATGTGGATGACAAACACCTCTACCACCATGATGCTTATGCCGATTGCCGTATCGGTGGCTGCGGTGGTGACCGAGAACATGGAGACGGCGTCCGAGCGTGATAAACGCAACTTTCAAATTGCCCTGCTGTTGGGTTTGGCTTATGCGGCCACGATAGGGGGTTTAGCAACCCTGGTGGGGACGCCACCGAACATCTTGCTGGCGGGCTTTTTGGCCGATACCTACGGTATTGAAATTAGCTTTTTAAATTGGATGCTGGTGGGTGTGCCCGTCAGTATTGTGTTGCTGCCCTTGGCGTGGTTGATCTTAACGCGTTGGGCCTTCGCCTTTGATATTCCAGAGAGTGAAGGCGCTAAGGCGCACCTACAACAACTTCGCGCCGAACTTGGCCCCATGTCGAGTGCCGAGAAGCGTGTTGCGGTTATTTTTGTGTTGGTGATTCTGGCGTGGATGTTTCGTCGGGTGATTACGGAATCGACGGGGCTTACGGGTTTAAGTGATACTGGTGTCGCGATGACGGCGGCGTTGCTGTTGTTTTTGGTACCCAGTGGTTCGCCCAGCCAATCGCAGTTGATGGTATGGCACGACGTAGGGCGTCTGCCTTGGGGTGTGCTGGTGTTGTTTGGTGGCGGTTTAAGTTTAGCGTCTGCGGTATCGCAAAGTGGCCTGGCTTTGTGGTTGGGCGAAGGTTTGTCTCCTTTGTCAGATTTGGGCGTGATTGTGGTGATTTTGGCGGCGGCGGGTTTGGTGATTTTCTTAACGGAGTTGACCAGCAATTTAGCGACGGCTGCGACCTTTTTGCCGGTGATTGGCGCTATTGCCACACAGTCGGGCATTGATGTATTGATGCTGGTTGTGCCTGTGACTTTAGCAGCGAGTTGCGCGTTTATGTTGCCGGTGGCCACGCCGCCTAATGCGATTGTGTTTGCGTCGGGCTTTATTCGTATCCCGGACATGGTCAGGGCGGGGTTTTATTTAAATTTGGTGGCGATGGGTTTGCTCACCATCGTGGCTATTTGGCTGGCCCCGATGGTGTTAGGCTGAGTATTTGTTAGTGGTGATGGCCGCCGGGACCGTGTGCATGACCATGTGCAATTTCGTCTTCGCTGGCTTCACGTACGTCTACGACCTGTAACGAGAAGCTCAGGCTCATACCGGCTAAAGGATGGTTGGTGTCCACGTCGACATTAAATTTACCGACTTTAAGTACGGTTGCCGCCTGAGGGCCCGATTGGGTGTTTACTTGCACCGCCATGCCTGGGCGAAGGCGTTTTGGTGCATTGACTAAGTGCTTCATGGGCACGCGCTGCATACTGTCCGGACGGCGTTCACCGTAGGCGTCCTTCGCTTCCAGGGTTATCGATAGTTCATCGCCGGCCTGTTTGCCTTCGAGTGCAGCTTCAAGTGCGGGCATGATGTTGTTGTGCCCGTGTAAGTATAAGGCGGGTTGGTTTTGGTCGCTCGATTCGAGCGCTTCACCACCAACATTCGATAGCGTGTAGTGAAACGTCACCACAGAGTTCTTGCCAATTTTCATACGTTAGGCTCTTCCAAAAACACGCAGTATAGCATTGAATCTGTCGTGTTGAGCGCACCAAAATCTAACAAATTTGGCCTCATATTGGTGCAATTGGTGCGATTCGTGCAATCTTTTGGTGCGTTTTAAATTCTCTGGCTTTGAAACTGGATTTTCGTGTAGTTGGTCGTAAACTTCAGTGCACAATAACGATCTCCGAATGAGGAAAGTCTATGTCAAAGTCAGCTTTTGTCGCTGTCTCAGCGCTGTGTTTACTGTTGAACGTACCCTTTGCCAGTGCTGATATATCTTCCGGTGATACAGCTTGGATACTCAGTTCTAGCGCCTTGGTGTTATTTATGACAATCCCCGGTTTGTCATTGTTTTACGCTGGTTTAGTCCGGTCGAAGAATGTCCTGTCGGTATTGATGCAATGTTTTGCACTCACCGGTCTGATGTCCTTACTCTGGTTCGGCTTGGGTTACACCTTGGCTTTCGGAAGTGGCGATAATCAAGGCCCATGGGTGGGCGACTTGGGTAATATTTTTCTGGCGGCTATGTCAGGGGACTCGGTGTCAGGTTCCATACCCTCTATGGCGTTTGCGATGTTTCAAATGACCTTTGCGGTGATTACACCTGCGCTTATCGTGGGCGGCTTTGCAGAGCGGATGCGATTTTCTGCGATGCTGCTCTTTAGCTCGCTGTGGCTGATTTTCGTTTACGCCCCCATTTGCCACTGGGTGTGGGGTGGCGGTTGGCTGCAGAATATGGGGTTGCAGGATTTCGCTGGTGGCACTGTGGTACATATCACAGCCGGCGTTGCAGCGATCATAGCAGCGATTGTCATGGGCCCTAGAAGAGGTTATGGCAGTCAGCCTTTCCCACCTCACAACTTAACGATGACGGTGACGGGTGCAGGAATGCTCTGGGTAGGCTGGTTCGGCTTTAATGGTGGTTCAGCTTTAGCCGCCGACGGGAGTGCGGCTCAAGCAATTTTAGTCACACATCTTTCTGCATCGGCCGGCGCTTTGGCGTGGATGGCGATGGAATGGATTAAACACGGCAAGCCTTCCGTCTTGGGCATTGTTACCGGGATGGTTGCAGGGCTTGGCAGTATTACACCTGCATCAGGTTCGGTCGGTCCCGCGGCAGGTGTTTTGATCGGTCTGACCGGCGGTGTGGTGTGCTACTACGCGACCCTGACCATCAAACTGCGGCTGATGATCGACGACAGTTTAGATGTATTCCCCGTCCATGGCGTGGGCGGTATTTTGGGTACTTTGTTGGCCGGTGTTTTTTGTGCCCCTGGGATTGGTATTTTGTCGGGCAACGGCTTTTCTGAGGGTATTAGTTCAATCGGGGGACAAGTTTACGTACAAGCTGTCGGGGTGCTGAGTACCTTGGTATTCACGGCGGTCGTTTCGTATGCATTGCTAAAATTGGTGGACGCTTTGGTGGGTTTACGCATGGATGCGGAAGACGAAACCCAAGGTCTTGACCTTGTGTTGCACGATGAAAGGGGCTACGACTTATAGCGAGCGACCAAAGTATGCAGGGGTTCCGGTATCGAGAATAGGAATCCCTGTAGACGCTGATATCCCTGCTTATACAGTGTGTCAGCTTCGGCTTGTGTTTCGATGCCTTCTGCCACGGCTCGCATGTTGAGAGCGCCACACAAGTGAAGAATGGATTCAGCCAAGTTGGCTGTTCGCTCGTCTCGGTCGACATTGCGTATGAAGGCCTTGTCGATTTTTACAATATCGATAGGAAGTTCCTGCAGGTATCTTAGGCTGGAATAGCCTTTACCAAAATCATCGATGGCGACGTGAAAGCCCATTGCGGTTAGGCGTTTAATTTTTTCAATCATGGGCTCCACGTTACCGACAAAACCATTCTCGGTAAGTTCTAGACAGACGCGCTTTGGCGGTACTTCGAATTGTTTCAGCGTGTTTTCAATCCATTCCACAAAATCACGTTGCTCGAGCTGTTGAGGGGATATGTTGATGCTGACTCTCTCAAATGAAGGAGGGAGACCCTGCCGGCTCGCCGCGGCAAAATCGGCGAGTACGGTTTTAACCACCCAGGCACCCAATTCCCGCATAACGCCAATATCCTCGGCCAGTGTAATAAAACGATCGGGCAAGACTTCACCCTCGCTAGGATGATCCCAGCGGATGAGTGCCTCTGCACCGGTGATCGCTCCCTCGGGATTCACTTGCGCTTGATACACCATTTTAAAGCCTTTGCCCTGCAGAATGGCATTGCGTAATTCTCGCTCTTTGTCGAGCTTTTGATCCAGCGCTGCGGACATACTAGGCCGGTACAAGACCGTGCGGTTATTGCGATGGATTTTGGATTGATACATGGCAATATCGGCTTCGCGCAAAATAGCTGCGTGGTCGTTTTCGGTCGAGTCGAAGACCCTGACGCCGATGCTGGCGGAGACTTGGAACTGATGTCGCCCGACGTTCATGGGCGAACTAAAGCGGCGATTAATCTTGTGTCCCAGGTTCAACGCGTTTGCTTCCGCTTGGTCTGAGGCAGCGTGCGTGGCACTGAGCAAAATAACAAACTCATCACCCGATAAACGGGCGATATACCCATTGCGGTGAACAAGCAAAGAGAGTAATTGAGCGATACTTCGCAACAATTCGTCGCCGATGTGGTGCCCAAAACTGTCGTTGACCCATTTAAATCGGTCCAAGTCCAGAAACAATAGGGCTCCGTGGCTGTCAGTCTTACGAGTAATCTCATGACTTAATTGTGTCAGCAGGCCTTGTCGGTTGAGTGTTCCGGTTAAGTCATCGTGCTGTAATTGATGATTCAGGCGTTTGCGCGCTTCGCGCAAAAGTCGGTTGGATTGCAGCAAGGCATTGTGTTCGATACAACCGATAATGCTTTGCGCCAGTTTGGTGGAAATTGGTAATAGGGCAGCCAATACTTGCTCACTGAGAGGTTGAGTTTTACGGCTGAATATAAGGTAACCCGTTTTCGGAAGTCTCAGTTGGTAAATTATCGCATGTGTGCTTTGCCAAGACGTATAGGCCTGGTCCGACGGTTGTATGCTTAGGGGCGTAGCGATATGGGGTAGGCTGAAAAAATGCGAGGCTGTATCGTCGTCAACACGATCGTTGCTGCCCTCCTCGTTGATCCACAGGCTGTCGTTGAGATACCAGCTAACGCCTACTAAGCCTAGCCGCCTGATTGCCGTTTTACTGAACTGGCTGAGCAGCTCCTCGAGTACTAGGTCTTGACCAATGGCCATTGCCAGCTCATGTTGGATCGAGATTAGCTGGAAAGGTTGCATGTTAGAGAACGCCGACTACCGTGGTCTTGTTGAGCCATTCTATGGGCCCGGCATCAATATTTCCGATTTCACCCAAACTGAGAATGCCAACATGGGTGAGATGCCCAGGCAAAGCGCTGTTGATGCTGCCCAATTCCCGCGTAAACTCTTGGTCCATGAAAAGCACTCTGGAAATACAGTCTACCGTAAAGCATACTTCCAAAGGTGTTTTGCTACTAAGATTGTGGGCCGAAACTGCATGCTGAGCCGCTTTGTAGGCTGCCTGGGTGAGCTTTTCAGTATCGCCTTTCAGTAGATAGATCATGGCGTTTTGCGGCACTTCTCCAACACAAATCAGGGTGTTATTTTGCGCCTGAATTGGGTCGCGTACCAAGGGTTCCGAATCTAACTTTTCGATGCCCAGTGGGAATTGCTTAGCGATATCAAAGAAATCGTGTTCGCTGAGTTTAAGGCCGCTGTGCGTCATGATTTCGTCTTGATAGATCTGCAGCGCGTCAGTGTAGTTCAACTGGGTAACTGCGACACCTTGTGACTCGGTAACCAGGTGAGGTCCCGCACAAATTTCCCACCCATGTTGTATTCCGACGCTTAATGGTAGGGGTAGTTCGATAATTAACGCGGCATCCTCGGCGATACCGTTCTCAGTGAAAATGCAGGGTTTCTGAATGAAGTCTAGGGATCCCGCCCCGCCACCTATTGTCGCCGTGCTGTCACCCATGGTGCGATAAAATACGTCGGTAAAGCGCTCAATGTTTTGGCTTAGCCCATCGATAAATACCAGATACGGTTTACCAGGTGATTTTGCGTCTAAGTATTGTGAAAGCTGAGTATCGATAAAGCTTTCGCCCTTACTTAGGCCCTTCACCATACATTTGCGCAGTGGGGTGGTGCTGCACAGGACGACGATGGTGTTACGTTGATAACTCTGTTCGCCGGCAATGACACCCGGGAAAAAGCCCCCGGCAACGGCTACATTGCATCCTTGCAACCAAGAGCTCAGGTCATTGATATCCCAGCTGTTATTCGAGGTCGCCAGTAAAATCAAGGTCTGGGTCTGAGCAGTGACGCAGGCCGATAGCTGCGCGGAACACTGACTAAAATCTTCACCCTGGATGACAGTGTAAGTAAAGTGCATAGGTCACTCTCGAAATTAGTTAGGCGTTATGGTACTAAAGTCGCGGCACTGTGCCTATTGAGGCGAGACTATGTTTTGCGTTATCTCAAGGTTTGCGGGCAGGTGTTCAGGGATTGGATGAAGTGCCATAAGTCATTCAAGCAGGCTTTTGTTGTGTGTTATTACCGATCCGAATGAAAAATCAGTACAATAGACGGGTGTCCAAAACGTAGTTTAGTAAAACGGTCAGAGGTGTTACTTGAGCGAACACAATCACATTCCCGTAGTGCAGATTCACAGTGGTGAAAAATACACAACTCGCCAGGGATTCAAAGCGATTAAAGACGGCATCAAAAAAAGCCAAGTCGACCACGAGCCCTTAAAAAAGCCTTCCTGGTTGCGAGTCAAAGCGCACGGTGGCCCTAAGTACGAGGCGGTGAAAAGCATTGTTCACAAACACCGTTTAGCCACCGTCTGTGAAGAGGCGAAGTGCCCGAACATGAGTGAATGCTGGAGCCGCGGTACCGCTACCATCATGTTGATGGGGGATGTTTGTACCCGCGCGTGCCGCTTTTGCTCGGTAAACACAGGGAATCCACGGGGCTGGCTTGACCCAGAAGAACCGGAAAATACGGCAAAGTCGGTTGAGCTGATGGGTCTAAACTACGTGGTTCTCACGTCGGTTAATCGCGATGATTTGCCCGACGGCGGCGCCGCGCACTATGCGGCTTGTGTCCAAGCCGTTCGCGAACGCAATCCTGAAACAGCGGTCGAGGCGCTAACTCCGGATTTTCTGGGCGATCTTCGTGCGGTCGAGGTCGTAGTGGATTCTGGCTTACAGGTGTTTGCACAAAATGTTGAAACGGTTGAGCGATTGACGCATCCCGTGCGAGATCCTCGCGCTGGTTACCACCAAACGATCGAAGTGCTGGCGCACGCCAAACGTCACCGTCCCGATGTGCTTACAAAAACCAGTCTGATGCTGGGCCTTGGCGAAACTCGGCAAGAGGTTGAGGCGTGTTTGCGTGATCTGCGTGCGGCCGAGGTCGATATCGTAACCTTCGGACAGTATTTACAACCAACGAGGAATCATTACCCCATTGATCGTTATTTGACGCCCGAAGAGTTTGAGGATTATCGTGTCTTGGGATTATCTATGGGCTTTTTGGAAGTCGTGTCGGGTGTTATGGTGCGCTCAAGTTATCGGGCAGAGCAAGTTCTTGAGGGAAATAATGTTGGCCTAGGTTTAGACCGAGGCTAAGCAGAGTTTTTTATGCAGAATGCAACGACTTATGCTATCACCATTTAAAACGATCGGAGTACTGGGGCGCAGTCACGATAAAGACTTCGCGGCGGCGCTGGTCGACATGCTCGACATGTTAGGTCAGCGCGGGCATCGCGTGATCGTTGAGGATCGGCTGCGATCAGGGTTGCCCGATCACCTTGTCTATGACTTTGCTGAGCGCTCTGAGATTGGCGGACAGGCTGACTTAGCCATTGTTATTGGGGGTGACGGGTCTTTATTGAGCGCTGCTCGCACTTTAGCGCGTCACGAGGTGCCCGTATTAGGTGTGAATCGCGGTCGGCTCGGATTCTTGACGGATATCAATCCTGATCAACTGTTACATGCCATCCCATTAATCCTTGACGGGCACTATGAATCTGAGTCGCGATTCTTGCTTGATGCGTGTGTGATCCGCAAGGGCGAAGTGATTGCGAAAGCCGATGCATTGAATGATGTGGTCGTCAACTCGGGCGCGTCGGCACAGATGATTGAATACGAGCTGTATATCAATGATTTGTTTGTTTACCGTCAACGCGCTGATGGTTTGATCGTGTCGACGCCAACAGGGTCGACTGCCTATTCACTGAGCGGGGGAGGGCCCATTATGCACCCCTCGTTGGATGCGGTCGTGTTAGTGCCAATGTTTCCGCATGCGCTCAGTTCTAGACCGATTGTAGTCGATGGAACGTCGGATATTCGTATTGATATTCTGCCGCGAAATCGAATCCATCCACCGGTAACCTGTGACGGTCAAACTAATATGACCGCCCGTCCTGGAGATTCGGTGTTAATTCAGAAAAACCCCCATCGTCTTACTTTACTCCATCCGGTCGGTCATAGCTTTTACGCCAGCTGCAGAGATAAACTGCGCTGGAGCGCCGCGTTAGTGGACTAGGCGGTTGTCATTTGAAATCCGGTTTTCCTGTTCTATTTTTACAAACCGATGCTGAAGTCCGGACGCTGAGTCAGGTGCTATGGGCATATAAAATTGGCCACCACTGGGTTCACGAAGCCCACCACATTACCTTGTATGTATTACAGCCTTTACACGTCGATGTGGCACGACGTTTGCACGCGGATCTGCGAGCCGGTCTCGTCGTGGCGCCACCGGCGCGATCAGGTAACGCGACAGCCGTGCTTGCCGCCTTTCTGCGAGCCCCGGTGACACTGACTACGATTCTAGTCAGTCTGGTCGTATTTTTAGCCATTCACGTCTTCGGGCAATGGTCTTGGCTGAGTGCCTTGACTTATTATCCCTTGATCGTGACGGATCAAGGTTGGACGTTGAGCACCGAACCGCCGCAGTGGTATCGTTTAATTACCCCCGCCATACTGCACTTTGGTTGGATGCACGTGGTATTTAATTCGCTTTGGGTGTGGGAGTTCGGGCGGCGTGTAGAACCTGCGCTCGGTGGGTTGTGGACTGCAGCTGTCTACATCGCCATTATTATCGTGGCTAATGTGGCCCAAGCTGAATTATCAGAGCCCGCCCTATTTGGGGGATTATCGGGTCTCGTGTATGGGCTGCTTGCCATGGTCTGGTTGGGCGGAAAACTCTCACCTCGCTGGTGTGAGTCGCCGTCGAATACCTTGCTGTATTTTATGCTCGTATGGCTACTACTTGGTTTAACCGGCGTCATCGATGTGTTAGGGTTCGGCAGTATCGCGAACCACGCGCATGTGGGTGGTTTGTTGGCTGGGGTTATGATCGCTCTAGCCTTGCGCACCGTACTGTCTTTGCAGCAAAACAATCGTAATTAGGGAAGATTATGCCCGATTCATACCAGGATGCCGTAGCGCGGCTGACCCCCGATTTGTATCGCCGTTTTGTTACGGCACTTGAAATAGGGCGCTGGCCCGATGGCCGCTTACTTGAGCCCCACCAACGCGAGCACGTCATGCAGGCTGTGATTGCCTATGGTGAGCTCAACTTGCCCTTAGAAGAGCGTATTGGCTACATTGATAAGGGGCACAAGGCCGGTGAACAATGTGACGATGAAGTCGCCTTGGTTTGGAGTCAAAACAATGACCCAAATTGAGGGCTGTGTCTCGAAAATGCAGACAGAGTTAGGCGATGTGGTGGGCTACACCTTACCTCTTGGTGACCACACGGTAACTCTGAATCCATTGATTGGGCAGAGGCTGAGGTTTGAATTTACGGGTGTCATTCAATGTGTGGCCTGCTCACGTCTGACTCAAAAAAGCTTTAACCAAGGCTATTGTTATCCCTGCTTCAAAAAGTTGGCGCAATGTGATACCTGCATTATGAGCCCCGAGCGTTGCCATTTTGCGGCTGGCACCTGCCGCGAGCCGGAGTGGGGCGAAGCGAATTGTAATATTGATCACTTTGTATACCTTGCCAATACCTCAGGTCTGAAAGTAGGAATAACGCGACACAGTCAGATTCCGACGCGCTGGATTGATCAGGGGGCATCGCAGGCGCTACCGATTGCACGGGTCAGTAGCCGCTACTTGTCAGGTCTTTTGGAAGTTCAGATTGGTCAATCCGTCGCAGATAAGACAGCCTGGCAAACGATGCTTAAAGGTCCGGCAGATCCGATGGATTTAGCCGCCAAGCGCGATGAGCTGAAGGCGCGCTATGCCCTAGAATTCACTCAACTGCAAGACACACACGGCATTCAGTCGATCCATTGGTTAGACGATCAACGACAGGTGGATATCACCTTTCCCGTGACAGCGTATCCGGAAAAAATCAAAGCACTGAACTTTGACAAGCAGACGACCATCGAAGGGTCTTTGATGGGTATCAAGGGCCAGTATCTACTGTTGGATACGGGCGTTCTTAACATTCGTAAATTTGGCGGCTATAAGCTACACCTGAGCTACTAGGAGGACACCATGCGGGATGCACAACCACAGGCCATTCGCTTGGCCGATTACCAGCCATCGGCGTTTTCCATCGCGAGCGTGAGGCTCGATTTTGATCTGTACGACGATCGCACCTTTGTGAAATCGAAGCTCGAGATTACTCGAGATGGTGACAAGAGCGCGCCTTTGATTCTCGACGGCCAGGAGCTCAATCTGCTATCGGTGTCGATTGACGGTCGCGAGCTCAATAACGACGAGTATTCCTTGGATTCTGACTCTTTGACGCTTCGCTGCGTGCCTGACCATTTTGAGCTGCAAATTCTGACTGAAATACATCCCGAAACCAATACCTCATTGGAAGGGCTGTACCGCTCGCGCACTATGTTTTGTACGCAGTGCGAGGCCGAGGGCTTCCGTAAAATTACTTACTACCTTGATCGACCCGATGTGATGTCGGTCTTTACTGTGAGCATTACGGCGGACCGCAGGCCTTACCCTGTGTTGTTAAGCAATGGTAATCAGATCGAGGCGGCCGAATTGGAGAACGGTCGTCATCGAGTCGTATGGCACGATCCCCACAAGAAGCCCGCTTACTTGTTTGCATTGGTCGCTGGCGACTTGGCGCACATCGAGGACAGTTTTACCACGGCGTCTGGCGACCCCGTGACCTTACGTATTTTTGTCGAGCCTAAAGACCTCGATAAGTGCGACTTTGCCATGGATGCGCTTAAACGCTCGATGCTTTGGGATGAAGAAGTTTACGGGCGTGAGTATGACTTAGAGCTCTTTAATATTGTTGCGGTTGACGACTTTAATATGGGGGCTATGGAGAACAAGAGTCTAAATATTTTTAACACTTCAGCGGTATTAGCCAACCCCGATGTGACGACGGATCAAGGTTATCAAAGGGTCGAAGCGATTGTGGCCCACGAGTATTTTCATAATTGGTCGGGTAATCGTGTAACGTGCCGAGACTGGTTCCAGCTGAGCCTGAAAGAGGGCTTTACGGTCTTTAGAGATAGTCAGTTTTCCTCGGACATGGGTTCTCCTGCGGTGAAGCGCATTGAGGACGTGACTTTGCTTCGAACTGCGCAGTTTGCTGAAGACGCGGGCCCGATGTCGCACCCCGTCCGCCCCGATTCCTACATTGAAATATCAAATTTTTATACCTTAACCGTGTATGAGAAAGGCGCCGAGGTTGTGCGCATGCTGCACACTTTATTGGGGCCCGAATTGTTCCGCCAAGGCTCGGATTTGTATTTTGAGCGGCACGATGGGCAAGCGGTGACCTGTGACGATTTTGTCGCTGCAATGGAAGCGGTAAGCGGTATTGATTTGACGCAGTTTAAACGCTGGTATTCGCAGTCGGGTACGCCCGTAGTGAGTGCGCGCGGTTCTTACGACGCGGACGCAAAGCGCTACACTTTGACACTAGCGCAAAGTTGTCCTCCGACGCCCGGACAGGCTGTCAAAGAGCCGTTTGATATTCCCGTCCTAATGGGGTTGGTCGGAAGCCAGGGGAATCTCAGTTTCGCCCTTGCGGATCCAGAGTCGGAGCAACGCAGTGATACCGAAGCCTTATTACGGCTTAAGGAAGCGGAGCAGACCTTTGTATTCGAACAGGTCGAGGAACCCCCTGTTCCGGCTATGTTTCGCGGATTTTCAGCGCCCGTACGTGTCCAGATGGATTGGACTATTGATGACTTGCAACGTTTGATCACCTGCGAGGAAGACGGCTTTTTACGATGGGATGCACTGCAAACGCTGGCATTGCTTGCTGTTGATGAGGTAATAGCGGGTCGAGATGGAGCCGCTTTGTCGGCCCTGATTGTCAGTATGAGTGCCCTGTTGGAGCAGGGCGGTGATCGCGCTGTGCTCGCAACAAGTTTGATCTTGCCAAGCGAAAACTACATCGCTGAGGTTCATAGCCAATCGCAAGGCGCCGATCCAATAGCCATTCATGCGGCGCGCGAGGCGGTGAAGTCAGCTTTGGCAAGTGCCCTTGCTAGTGAGTTCGAAACGCTAGCCAGTCGCGCCATTGAAAGTGCCTACGCGCCCGAAGGTGCTGCTATTGCTGAACGTGCTTTACGTCATACGGCCTTAGATTATTTGCGGTTTGTAGAGCCCGATAAAGCGGCAGATCTTGCGGTGAGCTTGTTGGAAAAATCAGATAACTTGACGGATCGCTTGGGTGCTTTGCGTGTTTTAGGCGCTGTAGGTGGCAAGCGGGCGGAGGTAGCCTTCGAGGCCTTTTATCGACGCTTTGCTGATGAACCTTTGGTGGTCAATCAATGGTTCCAGATACAGGCTATGAACCCGTACGGAGACGCGTTAGCGCGCGTGAAACGCTTGCTGACTCACCCTGCCTACGACAGTTTAAATCCGAACAAAATTCGCTCCTTGGTCGGTGCCTTCTGTTCAGCGAACCCGGTGCAGTTTCATGCCGCGTCGGGCAAGGGCTATGCTTTGCTGGCGGATGTGGTGATTGACCTGAATAATAAAAACCCACAGATTGCGGCGCGGTTGTTGGCGCCTTTGACGAAGTGGCGCAATTACCCCAAGTATGCACAGCGTATGAAGGCAGAACTTGAGCGAATCGCCGCACAAGATGCCTTGTCGAAGGACGTCTTTGAGGTGGTTTCTAAGTCGCTGGCAGTATAAAACCAGAGCACCGCAGCGCAAGCTACTGCGCTGTGGTCTCTACATTACGCAGGATACAAGGATAACGGGTCTTTCTTTTGCCCCTGCCCATGAAGGGCTTGTAAGTCCTTGCGCTTATCTCGCAAGAGTTGCGCAAGTTGGTTGCCACGCCACTCTCGGGGGTGAGCGCTGTACTGTGACTGCAAGAGCACGTGTATTGCTTGCTCAAGCTCGGGCGAGTCGATGGCTTTACTTAAACCATTCAGCGTGAGCCCTGTTTGGTGTGTGCTTATTTCTCTCACCAGCCGATGGAGCTGGAGTAGGCAGGCGCCAGCATCGTTATTTCTGGCTGCGTTAATCGCCTTTTGTAATGGGCTGTTGCTGGATGGTTGGTTGGTTTTTTCGGGCGTTTTGCGGGCCTGTGTTCGGCCCATTAGTGCCCAAACAAGGGTGATAAGCCATAAGCAGGCTAACACCGCACTGACCCATTGCCACAAGTTTGAGCTATCGAGTGTAGTTTGAGTGGCTCCCTCAGAGGCGAATGTCTCCGTCAGCGTGTCATCTCGCGTGGGAGGTGGCGCCATAACAAAAGCATCGCGAGGCCGCTCTAAACTGGTATCTTGGTCGGCTCTGGGCAAAACCGTGAGTGTACGTTTCGGCAATACAGCTACGTCCAGCGCGTTAGTTTTACTGTTCCAAAAGATCACTCGCACCTCAGGTAGAGAAATAGTGCCGGGTGTCGAAGCAATAATCGCGGTACTTTCTATGCGCTCGCCCTGAAGGTTATCTCGGCTCTCTTGATCGCGAATGACAGCTTGGTCTGGGTAGATCTTCAGTGTGTTTGGAAGGTTTTGCATCACTGGGGGCAATTGAACGCCTTGCACGCCCAAGCCGGATAACTTGATCGTACGCGTCAGTGCTTGGCCCGCCGCAATTTCTGTGACGGTATCTAGGCTGTCGCTCAGAGTGACTTGCTCGGCTACCAACCACGGTTCGTCTTTGGGGTAATTGTAAGGTATGGGTTTTACCTCAATCGTTAAAGGTTCGGTATTACGGGTTAATAAACGGCCTGATCGTGAGCGTGAGAACAAACCACCACCGCCGAGGATTTCGCGTCCGCTCAAGCGTAGACTGGGTACAGTGAGGGTGCCTGAACGCTCGGGAAAGATGGCGTAGCGTAGCTCGTGAATGATCCATGGTTTACCGGCGATGGTTCGCTGGAAGGTTTGTTGTTCCAGAGTGTGAACGTAAGCGTTCTCTATCTTGAGTTCCGAGACGTTTAAATCATCGAGGTTTACGGCGCGCTCAATGGTCACAGTTAAGTGCAATTGACCTTGTACGTAGACGGCGTTGCGATTGACCTCGGCCCGAAAGTTTAGGGTCGAATCACCACTGGCCGCCACGACGGGTGGCCCGACCTTGATCGAAATTGCCTGAGTAAGGTCAGACCCGGCTTGCAGTGCTGGAATCTCTAAAGTCCCCTGGCGTTTGGGAGTAATATCAACGCGCAGAGTGACTGAGCGCGACATCGATCCGTTAATGATTTGCATGTTACTCGAACTCGATTGACCCAATACCTCAAAGTTTTGTTCTAAGGGGGTAAGGTCAATCTGTTTTAAGTCGTTTGAGCCATCGGAACTGATCGTTAAAGTGACGATGTCGCCCAGGGCGAGTTGAGAACGATCTAGGCGTGCTTCTACGGCTGCATGAATCCATGCGCTGGGCAGTAGGAAGCAAAGGCTTATGACCCAGAGGCGGGTGGCGTTACCAAATCTTTTTGTCATTGCTTGGCCTGTTGTCTGTTTTACGTCGTTCGCTTTCGTAACGGAATTTTTCGCGCAGCAAACCCGATGGATCATCTTCGATGCGTCGTATCCATTGCTCCATGGCTTGCTGTTGTTCCTGATTTTCCCGTGCTTCTTGAATGGCTTGTTGGGTCATCGCTTGTTGTTGTTGGTCTATCGCCTCTTGCGCGGAGGCTTGCTGCTGAGTTTGCTCTTGGCGGTCTTGTGTTTGGTCGTTTTGATTTTGCTGGGTTTGGGCTTGCGCTTCTTCTTGCTGTTGATCTTGCTGCGGATTTGAGGCTTGCTCAGAGGCGTCACTCGCACGGGATTCCTTTTCGCTGTTTTGCGCTTGGTTTGGCTCTTGCTCGCCAGAATTTCCGCTTGTCTCTGAATCGTTCTGAGCGTCTTGGGGCCGAGATCCGTCGCCTTGCTGATCCATGTCTTGGTTTTGTTGCTGCTGCTGTTGGTCTAACAACTGCTGAACAAGATCACGGTTGAATACAGCGTCATCGCTTTCTTGCAGTGCGATCGACTGGTTATAGGCGTCTAAGGCTGCCTGCAGATCACCCGCTTTAGCCCGAGCGTTACCCAAGTTATACCAGTCGGTGGCTGAGCGAGCCTCAAGCGCCTCAAATCGTGCTTTGGCTTGATCGTGGTCCTCGGCCTGATAGGCGGCAATGGCAGCCCAAGTGGGGTCTTCAAATAGCTCGGCAGCGGTGGCCGGGTCGGTCTCGAGTAATTCAGCGGCTCTTTGGTTGGGCGTCTTCCACAAAGCTTCCCAGTCTTGCGCCTGTACCGGCGAGGGTTGCGCCAAGGCCACCAGCGATGCAGCCAAGGTGACACCCGCTAGGCGCCCACTTGGATTGCGCACGAACTGAATCACCATGACCAGCAGCCAAGGGATGATGAGCCAAAAACCAGCATCTGCCCAAGTATCGGCCTGGCGTTCGATGGCTGTTCGATTGACGTCTTCGGCGGCCCCTAGGAAATCCACCGCAGCCTGCACGTCAGTGTCTTCTAACGTCAAGGTGGAAAACAACCCAGCATGACTCGTGGTTAGGTCGTGCAAGCGATCGAGAGGCACACTGGGTACAACAATCTCTGAATTTTGGTCACGCAAAAAGCCGCCATTGCCCAGTGGAATCGGAGCGCCGGCCTGCGTACCTACCGCCAGAGTGCTCAAACGGACGCCCGCGGTTCTTAGCCACTCAGAAAGTTCTGCTGCTTGCCCGGCTTCTACATCATCGGTTAACCACAGCACGCTGCCGCTGGGAACGCCCGACGAACTCAGTAGGTCCTTGGCGCGTCGAAACGCATCGATGGGATTGCTACCTGGAACGGGCATCATGCCTGGGTTCAGCGCAGGAATCAGGTTTTCGATGGTGCCCAAATCGTCGGTTAGGGGAGTGACGACATGAGCTTCTCCAGAGTAGGCCACCAAGGCCACTTGCGTATCTTGCGGAAGGCTGAGAAGGTCGCGGATTTTTTGCTTAGCTTTCACGAGGCGAGAGGGCTGAATGTCCTCGGCATACATCGAATAGCTCAGGTCCAGGATGATTACATAGGCCGCCTTTTGCTGCGACACCGGCACTGGGGTTTGTTCCCACGATGGCCCTGCGGCACCCACAATACCAATCAGCCACGCAAGACCTAATAATTTCGCCGTGTGTTGGGAGCGCTTGGTGTGGCTACTGGACTGTAAATGCACCAACAAATGTGGCGCAATAATGTCAGACCAGTCGCTACGCTGACGTTTGAGACGCAACAGAAGCGCTACGAAAGCGAGTGTCGGGAGGAGCAGCCAGAGCCATTCTGGGCGGAGGAAATGCCAATCAGGTAGGCTCATTTGCTCCTCCTTTGGTACTGCGTCCCCAATCGTTTTGACCCAGGAGCCAAATCATGCTGAGCAACCAGGCAAGACCCAGCGGCCAGTGGAGCATGGATTGTTGTGGGCGATAGGTTGCGCCGTCGGTCTGAGTTGGCTCAAGCAAATCCAGTAAGTCATAAATTTTTGCCAGTTCTTCGGGGGATCGGGCGCGGAAGTAACGGCCTCCGGTAGATTCCGCCATCGCGGATAAGGTTTCCTCGTCGAGCTCGGCTGAGGGGTTAACTCGGCGGTTGCCAAATAAGCTTGGCACGAGCATTTCGTCGGCACCAATACCAATAGTGTAGACTTTAACACCGTAATTAGCCGCCAGTGCGGTGGCGTCTAATGGGTCGACGCTGGAGGCGGTATCTTGGCCATCGGTCAACAAAATCACCACTCGGTCGCCGTCTTCTTTTTCGCGAAGCCGTTTAACCGCTAGGCCTAGGGCATCGCCAATGGCGGTTTCACTGCCTGCGAAGCCAATTTGTGCCTCTGATAGAAATTGCTTCACCGTGTCGCGATCGAAGCTTAAGGGGGATTGCATGTAGGCTCTGCTGCCAAACAGGATTAAGCCCACTCTGTCGCCCTCGCGGCGTTCGATAAACTGTGCGCCGATGTCGCGGACGGCATCGATCCGACGAACCCCTTGATTCGCAATGACCATGTCTTCAACACGCATGCTGCCCGAAATATCCACGGCGAGTAGCAAATCGCGGCCGCTTTGTGGGAGTAAAATGGGTTCCCCAATCCACTGGGGTCGTGCCAAGGCCAGCACCAAAAACATCCAGATCAAGCATTGAAGCCAAAAATGTTGTCGTTTGAAAAACGAGCGGGATCTCCGCGAGTTATCTCCGAGCGACTGCCACAAACGGAATTGAGGCACCCATAGCGCAGCACCTGAAGACGCTTCTTGCGATCGAAAGTACACCAGTAACAGAGGCACTGGCAACAGCGCCAAGGCCCAAGGCCAGCTCCACTCAAGCATAGTGGTGCCCCTTGTGTCCCGCAAGCCAGCATTCGCAGTCTTGCAGTGTTGCCTCGCGATTAGACCAGAGTTGGTCGTTATTGCCGATGTACATTTGCGAAGCGAATTCGAACTTGCAGTTGCTGCGGTATTTGGGGGCGGTAGTGCGCTGTAGCCATGACTGCCACTTTGTGTCTGAGAGTCGCGCAATCGTTCTGTCTTTTTGGTAGTGCAGGGCAGTCGCTTTTATGAGCGCATTAATTGCAATGACGGCATCGTTGCTGCGGGTGCGATCGGTCCACTGGTTGGCAAGCCTTTGAAGCTCGATCTTGGCTCGGCGAAGTACTGCGCGGCGCTGATAATAACGATATAGGGTCGCGATCGCGACGAGGCTTGCAATACACAGGAGCGCGGCCAATAACCACCAGCCCGGCGCCAGAGGCCAACTGAAGTCAGTCTCGGGGAGTTGCAGGGGGCGCAACAGCGCTAGTGGATCTTGCGGGTTCATCGGCGCGCTCCAAACAGGGGGTGTAAGACATCCATCACCGCGTCGGTGGTGTTTGCCTCGATCAGAGGAATCGCTGTTTTCAGGCAATCCGCGCGCAAACTGTTCAATCGGTCATTAAAAACCTGGGCATATGCCGTCCGCACCGGTGCTGAATCGGTATCGAGTCCTGCGGTTTGGTTCCCATCGGTGAATTGGTAATACCCCGGCGGTGGTGCGACTTTGTCGATTGGGTCGCTTACCATGCACAAAGTGATCCGATTGTGACGGGCCAAATAGCTGAGGTGGGCAAGGTGTCTTGAGCTCGTGTAATCGGAAAAATCACTGACAATAAAAATATGTGTTCCGGGTCGGGTAATTCGTCGTAATGCGAGCAATTGCCCAGTAAAATCTAAACCCGAGGATTCACCCGATTGATCTGGTAGAGCTTGGTTGATCCTCAATAAATTTTGAAGAAAGTGCAAAACGCTGCTGCGCGAAGATTTGGGTCGGAGTTCACAGTGGGCTGTTTGTCCCGTGATTAAACCGCCAATACGATCGCCATTTTCAAGGCCGGCCCAGGCAATCGTCGCGGCGAATTCTGCGGCCCACACCGATTTCATGCAGGTTTGCGAGCCGAAAAACAAGCTGTTGCGTTGGTCGACGGCGATGAGCACGGGGCGCTCTCGTTCTTCTTTAAAGAGCTTAGTGTGCGCATCCCCCGTTCGAGCAGTGACCCGCCAGTCGATAGCGCGTACGTCATCCCCTGGGTAATACTTTCGAACTTCATCGAAATCTAGGCCGCGGCCGCGGCGCGCGCTACTTTGCTGCCCTGCCAATAGAGATAAGGCCGCCTCGGTTGTAAACGAACTTCAATATGAGCCTTAAGAACATTTTTATTCCGAAAGGAACCATCGGAACGTCGTCAATCATAAATTTCATCGGTATGAATGGATGTTTCAGTTGACACACGGCTTCTCGCGAAAAGTATTTATCAAACTGTGTAATGAGTCCATACTTCTCGCTCGTTTTCCACACCGTTTTGCGCATGGGTGGACACGTTAAAAATTTAAACTTTCCGAGAAAAGTGGATAATACCGGTGCCATAGCGACGGTACAAAACATGGCGCCGATGAAGCCTTCCCACGTTTTCTTAGGCGAAAGCGCAATCAGAGGCGTTCGGCCAAACGCTTTTCCGAAGACGTACGCCATGACGTCGTTCACGACAACCAATAGAAATGGAAATAAGAACCAAATGATGCCTTCAAATATGTTTGAGATCGTTGTGGATGACTGCAAAAAAATGATGGCAATCGTGATGTGCGTCCACGCGAACTGCGCGAATTGGTACTTGAACAAACCTTTCCTCAGCAACAGAACAAACGCAACAAAACCACCCATATATAGCGCGTAACTGATGAACGAGTGATGCACGATGACCCAGGTAATTACTTTTGCAAACCTGGTCGTCTCGTCCATGAAAAAATGTCCTTTCTCTGCCAACGCAGTCAAGTAAAAATGTCTTCCAATCCTTCCGTATAAGGTAAACGCCGCGCAAAAATAAAAGTACCACTTCTGCAGGCGAAAACGCATCCCAGCAGATTCCAACTTTGCCTTCTCTTGCGACTCGCTCAGATCGAACAACTCTTTCGTCATCAATGTCTGCACCAAAAAAATCATCACCATCGTCGCCATGGCCCCGTGGAACAAAACGATCAATGCGCCGGCGCCTAAAATCAAACCCGACGCGGTGCGAGCGCGAAACGAACTCCACTTGTTCGAGATATTTCGGGCGAGCTTCTTCGCCCCTTTCGGGGAGGCGCCTTGTTGATTCGTGGCATCATCTCCACTCACGCGTCGCACCGTGCGGACGTGCGGCACGACCTTCCGGAAGTTTACGCCTCCCACGTCGAACGTGTCCTCCTCCTCGTCGTCTCGCGACTTTGTTCAAAAGCGAAGAAGAAGCAAGGTGGTGGTGCAAAAAAAAAGAGAAGAGAGAAAAATCAGTGGAAGTCACAAACACAGAGAAAGAAAGAAAAAAGGAGGAAAGAAACACCGTAATCTTCATCATCATCGCGTCTCTCGTTCGCCATCTCCGCGCTCGAGAAGGGAGGAGAAGAAGAAAAACAAGAAGAAGAAGCTCGACTCCCGCGAAAAAAATTCGGTTCATCACACATATACCCCCCCTCCTCCTCCACGGGTTCCAAAAGTTCGGTAAAAAAAATAATAATACTAATAACGCATCGCATCCCAAAAAACGTACCATCGATCGGGACCGGGTCACCCGGTACCCTCGTCGTCTCGCGATCGTGTGCATCCTG
>JALRFH010000061.1 GCA_023253715.1 Halieaceae bacterium | reverse complement strand
ATTGATACAGAGATGAAGATTTTATATTTAACAGGACGAGGCGGCGAACTCGACCAAGGCTTGGGTCGCTATCTGCAATCCCGTGCCACCGAATTCGGCGGTGTCGCCTTTAATGATGCGACTCTCTCGCACAGTTTCGACGACCAAGTCACAGCCGTTCAGCAACTGCTGCACGACGTCGCTTGCGATGATACCTACCTCATCGCAAACTCCTACGGTTGCTATGTGCTCTTGCACGCATTAATTGACCGACCCTTATCCGCGGCAACAAAAGTGCTGTTACTGTCACCTTTGCTGGTACGGACACATTTACGTACCCAAGGGTTTAGCTCGCGCCCACCTCGACTGAAACGCTTGGACCTTGCCCTAAGCCACGGCATGATCGCGAAGCCGCATTACCTCGCCTTAGTTGCCGGGGCTGAAGACCCAATTTGTGAGCCAGCGGAACTGCACAATGTCGCTGACTTATTGCAGGCAGAGCACTGTCTCATTCTGCCGAAACAGGGCCACATGATAGAGCACAGTGTGATGGACACCGTGCTGAATGACTTTTTGCTGAAATAAGACGAGATGGAGCGACTTAAAATTCGCCCCATTTTGCAAGACTTACCATTACTTCGATCGCGCTGCCAGCCAGGCTTTTGCCCGCGCCGTTTGCGTTTTCGTCGCGCTCATCACCGATAAATGTTCGGCAGCCTGCCCCTTCTCGCCGATTAAAGCGATCTGCTCGTAATACCAATACTGGGTTGCAAAAGCACCGATGGTTCGAAACAACTTTAGGTGATTCAAAAAACCCAGCCATGACGGCAGTAACGAGAGCTGCTTTTCATAGCGCGGCAGTTCTGGCTCCCCAGCTAACAAACGCTTGGGCGCATCGGCCATAACACACATCGGCCGCCCAATACCGATAACATCTGCGCCACCTTCATTCAAAGCCTCTTCCATCGCATCGCGTCGGCGCAAGCCACCGGTCACCATCAGCGGCACGGTTAGGGTCTCACGCATGGCTTTAGTGAAGTCGACAAAGTAGGCTTCTCTCGCCAAAGTAGAGGCCGCGACAGCTTGCTCCTCGACCGGTTCTACACCTTCCAAATCGAGTAATTTAGGTTGCTCATAGGTTCCGCCCGATACCTCAATCAAGTCGATACCCGCCTCTTGTAGCCACGTCGCAACCTGTAAGCTTTCGCTGAAATCAAAGCCACCTTTTTGAAAGTCCGCACTGTTCAATTTAACCGCCACCGGAAAGTCCCTACCCACCGCTTCACGCACGGCATGATAGACCTCGAGCAGTAACCGCGCTCGATTCTCGAGCGAGCCACCGTAACGATCGTCGCGCTGGTTGCTTCTGGGGCTTAAGAACTGTGACAGCAGGTAGCCGTGTGCAGCGTGTAGCTGCACGCCGGTAAAGCCTGCGTCTTTAAGTGTCGCCGCGCAGTGGGCAAAGCCTTGAACGACTTCGGCAATCTCGGCTTCGGTCAGTGCGACCGGCTCACCAAATTGACCACCGGGCAAGCCTAATTTTACCGCCGACGGTGCCTTGGGATGAGCATTCACGATCTTCTGTGTTTGCCGACCCGCATGACTAATTTGCGCCCAGAACTGATTACCATTGCGCGTTGCGGTTTTTGCCCAAGACGCCAAGGCCTCGCGTTTTTTGTCGGATAAATCGGCATCAACAATCACGTTGCCGGGCCGTTCTAGGTGATTACGGTCAATAATGACATTGCCGGACAACAGTAAGCCTGCGCCACCATCAGACCAAACCCCGTACAGCTTTTCCAAAGCTTCGGTCGCGGACCCGTCAGGAGCGGCCAAACCTTCGGTCATTGCCGCTTTGCAAATCCTATTGGGCAAAGAGACGCCGCAAGGTAGAACTAGGGAATCACTCAAAGTAACAGACATAGACTTACCTTCTTGTATTTATTGTTCGTATTTTCAAGATACCTGCGTCGCATGATGTCAGTGCTTGGATTGACTTGCATCACAGATCTTTTACCCTGCTCACGTTATGATGACACAAGCACGCTAACAAGGGTCTATTTATGCCAAGGTTAACATTCACGCGCGCGGTATTGGCGATTTCAGTCTTTGGCCTCGCACCCCAGTATTTGTCCGCTGAGCAAAACGACACGCAGACAGAACTGACGCAGGAGGCGCGGGTATTAGTGGCCCGTTTTGCAGACCAACTTAAACCTCAGCTGAAACACGCACTGCAAGCGGGGGGGCCAGCGCACGCTGTTGGTGTATGCGCTGAGACCGCACCCGCAATAGCCAGAAATTTGGGCATCGAGAGTGGCTGGATAATTCGACGCGCCAGCGATAAAAACCGCAACCCAGCAGCGCAAGCGGATACCTGGGAGCAAGCTCGTATCGATGCATTCAAGGCGGCCGCGCTTGCGGGTAAAACGCAAGGTTTAGAGTATTCTGAACAGACCGCCGAAGGCTTTCGTTACGCCAAAGCGCAACTGACCGAGGGCCTCTGCCTAGCCTGTCACGGTAAGCAATTAGACGATAGCACCTCAGACGCATTGCACAGGTTCTACCCGGAGGATCGCGCACGAGGGTACGAACTTGGCGAAGTCCGCGGTATTTTTAGTTTATTGAAGCCCGCCGGGGACGAATGATGGCAGGATACTACACGTCGAGCCAATACACGGGGTCACCCAACTGAACGATAGCCCCTTGTTCAACCCGGCAGCACACACCTCCGCGCCACTCTGACTCTAGCGCGGCGCGCAAACCCAGGGTTGCTTCATCCATACGAAAGCAAGGATCGCATTCACACGATACTCTCAGACGGGCACCACCTATGGCTAATACGCGGCCGACGTCCTTGGGGCCGAACATAATCCCATTGACTAAAAAATTGGCGCGACGTGTCGTCCACTCGAGATCCCGTCCTACGCTTGCACACGCTTGTGCCCACTGAGCCTCGCTCAAGACCGTCACTTGGCGCTTTCCCGGCTTTCCACGACAGTCACCCGACAAACCCTGATCGATACTCAGAACACCTTGGTGCAGCGGCTCCATCAAAGCCTTAGGGCGAACTCGACGGGCAATACCTAAAAGTTGAGCTTCTGGTTTCATCGTGGCCTCAACACTTATAAATTTCAGCAAGGGCATCGATAAACCGGGGAACGTCTACTTCAGCCAAGCGGTTAATGCCGGCCGCTGCTGCTCTACCACCGCCCGTTGGAAACTGACGCACGAGTGTATCAGCACCCTCCCGTCGATTCAGGGGCGCGCGAACACTAACTAAGGAATGGTTATCTCCTAAGTCCGTTAATATCGCATGTGCTCGATCGGGGTTGTCCTCGACTAAACTATTACTGAATACCCCACTAACGCGACGAGCCCACGCCGCATTCGGCAAACGATAAACGGCATAGTCTTCGGTAGCAATTTCCGGAGCAAGCGCGTCAGCTTGAGACATATCGGACTCGTAGCCCTCAGCAAGCGTATCAAATACGGACTTTTGCTCCTGAACGAATGCCACGGGAGAAGAACACTGCACCACGGCTCGATACAACTCCGCAGGGTGATAGTACAGGTCCTCTAAGCTTGGTCCGTAGCCATTGTAATTGAGATACAAGCCCAAACGCTCATACAATTCTAACGCTTCATCGCTTAGGTTGAGTGTTCTGCCCAGGGCTTTGGCACTATTGTGAAGGTTATCACCAAAGGCACCGACCACAGCCCAATCTGCGTAGGCACCCTTCAGTACGCCGTTGATCAATAAGGCGGTGCAGACTTCCGGCGCTGGGTTAATGATCGTCGTTAAATTTTCGTGTTCTGGAATGTCACCGGCAAAGTGGTGATCGCAATAAAAAACGTGCGAACCTGCCGCTAGTAATCGCTCAACATCATCACGATTTTTATCAAACGAAATATCCAGGGCCGTCACCTCGTGCTCAGCACTAGTTGGCACCTGTGAGACCAAGGCGATATCGCGTTTGACCCCTGTTACTAGATGGCTATCAGCTGGATGCGCTAGACGCCATTGCGCGAGCGCACAGATACCATCGGCATCACCATTAAATACATCGTAAATAGCCACGCAATTCCCCTGCAACACGAGACCGAAGTCAAACGCACAGCATAGGGAATTCGCGACCAAAGTCAAAGTAAAGTGGCGCGATCCGAAGACCGCGCCGAAGAGCTAACGGAGTACGAGACGGTCGCGATTACGCTCAAGAATGGATACCCCGATGCCTTTCACCTCAGTCAGTTCATCGAGGCTAGCAAAAGGTCCATATTGCGTGCGGTAAGAGACGATTGCTCGCGCTTTTGATATCCCGACGCCTTTTAAGACCGTCGCCAAGGTCTCAGCATCCGCCGAGTTCAAATCCACCTGCGTGATCTCAACTCCTTGTTGATCATCCGCTTGCTGCGCAACCGAAGGCAAGGCAGTGAAGCTTACAGTGACGAGTGTCACGACAGCGAATAACATACGTGCTAAATCTATTGATAACATCCTGTTCATCATACGATTCTCCTGATTGATTGCGCGTCATTGCGCACTACAACCATAAAAAAATCGCCCTGACACTGCCAAGGATTTGCGCCAATAGGATGAGTAATGAGTGAAACCGCTTACAAACCAAGGCTCTGCTGTATCGCCTTAAGGGTTGCGATGGGATCCCTTGATTGGGTAATGGGGCGGCCTATCACCATATAATCGACACCATTGGCAAGCGCCTGCTCCGGCGTCATAACACGAGTCTGGTCGCCCAGGTCTGAACCCCCTGGACGAATACCCGGAGTGACGGTCAAGAATGCCTCACCACACAGTTTTTTCACTACTGGCGCTTCTAGGGCAGAACACACGACACCATCCACTCCACAATCGGACGACAGTGCCGCTAAACGTTGCACTTGTTGTTGAGCACTCGCGGCGATGCCCACCTCGACTAGCTCATCGTCGGACAAACTCGTCAACACCGTGACTGCAGTCAGCAAAGGTCGCTGCTGATAGCTTGCTAAGGCATCGGCTGACGCCGTGAGCATCTTACGTCCACCGCTCGCATGAACATTTACCATCCAGACCCCTAAATCAGCTGCAACTCGAAGCGCAGCCGCCACCGTATTCGGGATATCATGAAACTTAAGGTCTAAAAATAACTCAAAACCTCTGGATTGCAGCGTCTCTACCCACGATGGCCCGTAGTGAGTGAACATCTCTTTGCCCACTTTCAAACGACACAGTGCAGGGTCAAGCTGGTCCACTAATGCCAAACATTCTGCCTGAGTTGGAAAGTCGAGCGCCACGATGACGGGCTTAGTGTTAGAACTACTCATGTCTTTATCGTCTTCTTTAATCCGATGGGCTTTATCGAGCCCCAGAATTTACAGCCAGGACAAAACCAATGCAGGTGTTGACCTCTGAAGCCACAATGCTGACAGCGATACGCAGGGCTCGTCTCGGTGAGCTGGCGCATTAAGGTCATGGCCACTTCAAGCTTGGAGGCCAGCTGCGAACGACTTTCTTCTAATTGCCACAGCATCAAGCGGTACAAACCGCGCAAAGAGGCCGCGTCTCGCATGGCATCAGTCAAGAAAATCGCAGCGGCTTCCGCACCTTCGTTGTCTTTAATATGATCCGCCAAGGCAATCATCAATCCCGGCGTTGGGTACTTTGCGAGGCTTTGGCGCAAGAAGTCACCAAAGCGCTCGGATTGGCCTAAAACCTCGTAGCACGTGCCCAGCAAAGGTACCACCTCGGGCAAAAATTCAGCGTCTTGTTGTTCGACTTTCCCCAACAATTCGATCGCTCGATCAAATTTTTGTTCATCTACCGCCATTTGCGCGCTCATTAAGGTCACCCTAACGTTTGTTGGATCTTCTTTAAAAGCGGCCGCCAGCGCCTCTTGCGCACCTTTTAGATCGTTGCGCTGCAAACAATCCTCAGCCAACTCGCAGTAGAAATGAGGCAAAAGCACATTCACCGACTGCTCGCCGGGGCCAGCTACATCG
>JALRFH010000224.1 GCA_023253715.1 Halieaceae bacterium | reverse complement strand
ATTACGATCTGCTGTACACCCCAATGTTTATGCAAGACCGCGGTTTTCACCAAACACTGGCCGGGCGCTACCTGGGTCAATCCACGGGAGCAGTCGAACTTGAATTGGGCTATATCGACAGCGATGATCTAGGCTTTGCCGGTGGCGCAGTCGGCGAGAACCGCTGGCACATTAACTTGACGCAAAAGGCGCAATACAACGACAACTGGTCGTCAGAAGTTCAGATTGCGCGCATCAGCGACCCCAACTACCTGCGCGATCTCGACAGCGGTCGGGTGAACAGCCGTTATCAAGATCAACTCAGTCAAGAAGGCTATCTGCGCTACCAAGCCCAATATCTCGAGGCCCAACTCAGTGCGCGCAAACTGCAATCAACCGCGCTTGATCTAAACGATACCTACGCAAGCCTTCCCCAACTTGAGCTCAGCTATCGCAGCCAAAATAGACTCATTGAGCCCGTACTGAATGTACAGTGGACCGACTTCAGCCATGACAACGACCAAGCCATACAGGGTGAGCGAACGTACACCAACGCAGGCCTAGCGCTTAACTGGCAAGGCACAGGCGCGTACGCAAAAGCCCAAGCGACTTTTCAAGACCTCAGTTACAAACTCGACAATACGCTCCCAGGTATTGAGGATAAACCCACGGCCTCTGCCGATCGGTTTGTTCTAGACGCCGGGCTTTACTTTGACCGTCGCATTTCGAACTCGCGAACAACGGTGAGTCCGACAATTTACTACGTCAATAACCACAGCGACGACTCGTTAAGCACACCGCTATTTGACACCCGAGTACGGTCAGCGCACAGCGATGCTTGGTTTAAGCCCAGCTTAACGGTCGGCCACGATCGCCTCCTTGAAGAAAACCGCGTGACAGCCGCGATCAAAGTAAACCATGTTACCAATGCCGTAACTTGGGACTCGCGTTTGGCGTATTTGTCATTGATCGACACGCCGGCGGCCCCCCTATTAAATACCCATGCCATGTATCAGCACGATGAGTTGATTGGCTTTAATACCGAGGCTCAATGGGCTTCGGGGTTCAGCGCATCACTCGACGTCATTGCCGACGCTCAGTCAGGTACAGCACTGAACCAGTTTGCCGAAGTCCGCTGGCGGGCTAGCGCAGACGCCCTCTTCTCTGTTGGTTATTCTAAGGTCGACAGCCTAGTCGCAGCCCGCGAGCAGTGGCATGTGTCCGGCGCCTATCGTTTAACCCCAGAATGGCGAGTTTTGTTTGCGGGCAATGTCGACACACGGCACAATGCCAACTTAGAAACGCTTCTCGGTGTGGAATACGACAGCTGCTGTTGGCGGGTACGCATTGTGCACAGCCAGTACCAAGATGTCCCCGACGGACTGTATTACCAAACTGAGTTAGACTGGCGCGAGGAACAACAAGTACAAATCGAGGTCGTACTCAAAGGCTTGGGGGGTTTTGGCCAAGCGATTGATTCGACGCTCAACCAATTGATTAGAGGTTTCCATGAAGCAACTCGGTAAATTAGCGGCAAGCTTGGTATTTAGCTGCGCCATCGTTGGCGCCAATGCGGCTGTTGAAATCCTAGACAGAGTCATTGCTGTAGTCGACGATGACGTCATCATGGAAAGTGAACTGCAAGAGCGCTTACTTGTCGTTAAAAACAATATCGCGTCTCGCGGCATGGAAGCCCCCCCAGAGGATGCGCTAGTGCGAGAAACCCTCGATCGACTAATCCTTGAAAGCATCCAGCTGCAGAAAGGCGTGCGCTACGGAATTCGCATCGAGGATCAGCAACTGGCCGCCGCGGTGGGTCGCCTTGCTAGCCAGAACGGTTTGACGCCGCAACAATTCGTAGATCAATTGCAGCAGTCGGGAGGCTCCTATCCGGAACTGCTGGCGAATATCGAACGCGAAATGATCATCCAGCGCGTTCAAGGCGGTAACGTGAATCAACGCATCGATATCACTGCGGCAGAAATCGATGCCTTCCTAGATACTGAGGAAGGTCAGCAACTTATTCAACCGGTTTATCGCTTGATTCATGCGCGTCTTGACGTCGCCGACGACTTGGATCTCGATGCAGCGCGTACTTATGTTGAAGGTTTAGCTGCGCGCATTAACACTGGGGAAGAGTTTAACGAAGTAATCGGCGCATCCACCGACCCCTACCAATTTAAAGGCGGTGATTTGGGTGCTCGACCCGAATCCGACCTACCATCGCTGTTTGCACCGATTGCCCCATCGATGGAACAAGGCTCATTCGCTGGCCCGATTGAAAACGGTCGCTCCTTCCACTTTATTTATCTGCTTGAAAAGCGCGGCGGAACTCAGGTCATTCCACAAACGTCGGTACGCCATATTTTGATCAAACCCAGCGAAATTCTGACGGACGAACAAGCACAACAGTTGGCCGCAGAACTGCGCCAGCGCGCCCTCGATGGTGAAGACTTTGGTGATTTGGCCCGCGAATATTCTGAAGACATTGGTTCAGCACAAGAAGGTGGCGACCTCGGTTGGGCAAGCCCTGGACAGATGGTGCCGGTCTTTGAAGAGCAAATGTCGACCGCTGAGCTCAATGCCATTACCGAGCCTTTCCGGTCACAATTTGGATGGCACATCCTGCAAGTGCTGGATCGCCGTGATCAAGACGTAACACAAATCGTGAATCGCAACCGAGCTCAAGATTTTTTGCACAACCAGAAGTACCAAGAAGAACTAGAAGCCTGGCTGCAACAAATTCGCGACGAAGCGTTTGTCGACATAAAATAACCGTGGCTACTCTTGCGATTACACTGGGCGAACCAGCAGGTATCGGCCCAGACATTGTCGCCTGTGCGTTGCAAAACCCTAGCCCGCACCGCCGCATCGTTATCGGCTGTGCAACAACACTGAAAGCCAGAGCCCAACAACTGGGCTTGGCCATAGCACTGGCGCCGTACAGCAACCAGACTAAAGATGACGGCATTGTTGAGGTTATTGACTGCCCAAGCGCCGCGCCCGTAAAAGCGGGAATTTTGAATAGCGCCAACGCGCCATCGGTCTTACAAAGCTTAACGCGCGCGGCCCATGGTGCACTGCAGGGCGAGTTCGATGCCATCGTCACCGCGCCCGTGCAAAAGTCGGTCATCAATGACGCGGGCGTACCCTTCAGTGGACACACCGAATTTTTCGCCGACATCGCTGGAGCACCCAAAGTCGTGATGATGCTGGTGGCCGGCTCTTTGCGCGTAGCCTTGGTCACCACTCACCTGCCACTAAGCGCGGTGCCCGCCGCCATTACCCATCAAGCAATCACTGAAACACTTAAGATCACACAAGCCGATTTGCAGCAGCATTTTGGTATTGCCAACCCAAAACTTGCGGTGCTGGGCCTAAACCCTCACGCCGGTGAAAGCGGGCATCTTGGCCGCGAAGAAATCGAAGTCATTACACCCTGTCTAGAGCAACTCAGGACCCAAGGCTTTGACCTGTTGGGTCCGCTACCCGCCGACACTGCCTTCCAGCCTCTGATCTTGGATCAAGTAGACGCAGTAATAGCGCAATATCATGACCAAGGCTTACCCGTTCTTAAATACGCTGGCTTTGGCGAGGCCGTGAATGTAACCCTTGGTCTACCGTTTATCCGAACCTCGGTCGATCATGGCACAGCACTGGAGTTGGCCGGCACGGGTCGAGCCAAAACCGGCAGCTTTACTGCGGCCTTCGAACTGGCGGCGACATTGGCGAGTTTAAAATCATGAACCCAAGCTCTGGTCTATACAAACACAAGGCCCGCAAACGCTTTGGCCAAAACTTTTTGCACGACACCCACGTGATAGCTTCGATCGTGTCGGCCATTGCACCATCGAAAGAGGACCATATTGTTGAGATCGGTCCGGGTCAGGGAGCGCTAACGGCGGAGCTCGTGCCTTATTGTCAGCGCCTAGATGCCATCGAACTCGACCGTGATTT
>JALRFH010000197.1 GCA_023253715.1 Halieaceae bacterium | reverse complement strand
AAGTTAATGAGAAAAGTGAGTACTATGGTATCTTAAAAGAGGTTTATGAATATCCCAAATCAATTTCAAAGTCTTTAGATAATTTTAAATTTAGAGAGTCAGTTAACACCCTTATAGATTTGGCTAGACTTGGAAATAAGTTCCTTGCTGATACTGAGCCATGGAAGCTGATTAAAATTGAAGATCAAAAAAGAAAAGTTGAAGAGATAATGTTTATTTCAATTCAAATTTGTGGAATGTTAGCCATACACCTCAACAAGTGCCCACATTTCTGTCTTCATCTGTCTGTTAAATAACCTAAAACCGCTCGGGTTCTAGCTTTTCAGTAAGGCAGTTCCCTTACCGAGGACGCGCATTATACGTAACACATAAAACCACGCAAGCGCTTTTTTTACTTTTTTCAAACTTTTTTATCCAGCCTGAAAAACGCTCCCCGAGACACCAAATTTAGACCGCCCGGAACCCACCATGTCAGCTTTAGCGTACTTTTAAAAACGCAGGGCGTTTCGATAGCGGGAACCTGCAATTAAAACACAAATCAGTGTATAGACACCAGCGTTAATCCAATCCGAGCGAACCTGCCAAATAAGATGAAGACACCCTAGCACGGCAACCACATAGACTAACCGGTGCAAGATCGCCCAGCTTGCTCCCAACTTTAATCTGGCAGCTCGGGTGGATGTTAATGCCAGGGGCACTAATAAAACCCACGCTAAGGCGCCGACAGAAATGTACGGGCGCTCTATAAGCTCTTCGATAAGAATCACCCAAGACCAACCTATGTAGCCTTGGGCAAACACCAACAAGTGCAAAGATAAAAAGTAAAACGCCCAAAGACCGGCTGGGCGGCGCCACTGTATTAAATAGGGCGCGGCAAGTAGTTGCGCCAATGGCGAAATAAGCAGAGACAATAACAGAAACTGAAACCCTCGATTGCCTGTCAGTAACGCCAGCTGCTTGACGGGGTCTGGGCCCAATTGGTTCTGTACGGTCGCCAGCGCCAGCCCAACAAAGCTCAGCACACCGGCGGCGTGGATTACCCAACGCCCGACACCGAGTCTCCGCTTAAGCCTCAAGACAAAAACACGATTAATAGTAACGCCTCAGATTCAGGTTCTTATACAAGTCAGCGACATATTCACCGTAGCCATTAAACATCTGGGTAGGTATACGATTTGGATTAAACAGTGACGACGGCAGTCGGCGCTCATACCGCTGCGACCATCGAGGATGATCAACCTCGGGATTGACGTTGGCATAAAAACCATATTCGTGCGGCGCAATGGCTTGCCAACTTGTCTCAGGCTGCCGATTCGTAAAGTGGATACTGGCTATTGACTTGATACTTTTAAAACCATACTTCCAGGGAACGACCAAACGAAGCGGCGCACCATTCTGTGCGGGCAAGGATTTACCGTACAAGCCTACCGCGATGAAGGATAGCGTATTCATCGCCTCATCCATTCTCAATGCTTCTTGATAAGGCCAATCGATCACACTACTGAACGATCGAGTTCCGCGCATTTCGGAGCGCGTGTAACGGGTCTGAAAGTGCACAAAGCGATAATTTTCTTGTGGGTCGAGCCAGCGAATCAGATCGGCCAAAGGGAACCCAAGCCACGGAATGACCATAGACCACGCCTCTACACACCGAAGCCGGTAAATACGCTCCTCTAAGTCCATAGCGCGCAAGAGATCTTCAAATTGCACATCAACCGTTTTACCGCCGTCACTGCTAACCCTGATCGACCAAGGATCGAGCGTCATAGCCGAGGCGTATTGAGCGGGATCCGATTTATCCATCCCAAACTCATAAAAGTTATTGTAATTGGTAACATTCTCGAGCGGCGTCAACACATCGGGCGCTTCCACTGCCCATCCCGATTTTTTGGAAGAGACATAAGAATCAAAGTCTCTAAGGCCCGAAGAATTAGAGGCTACAGCCTGCGCTGCCAGTAAAGCCGCCGATCCGCCCACGGCACGTTTTACAAACTGGCGCCGATTCATATAACTGGACTCCGGCGTAATTTCAGACGAAGAAAGTGTGGGGTCAATAAACTGTTTAGCCATATATACGCACCCAATCTGAAACGACTATTGCTTGCCCTAATCAGGACTTTTAGCCGGACGTAGGCGATTTACCAGTGTTAATACGGGCGAGGACAGGGCGTAGACCAAAAAGGTCACCAAAAATACGGTGGGCGGATGCAGCGTTACTAAACTGAACACAATAACCACGATGAAAATCACCACAAATGGCACGCGGCCTCGAACATCCAAACCCTTGAACGAAGGATATTTAAAGTTAGCAACCATCGCGAAACCCATCAGTGCCGTCATGATCGCCATTGGCACACCCAGCTCAGCGGGGACATCAGCCGCTGACACATAGCCCAAATCGTGCGCCAACCAAACGGCACTGGCAACCACTGCCGCAGCGGCCGGACTCGCTAAACCCGTGAAATAATTGCCATCATCGGAGCCTATTCTGGTATTAAAACGCGCCAGTCTCAGCGCCGCGCAGGCTACGTAGACAAACGCCGCACTCCAGCCAAATTTCCCCAGATCTTGCAAGGCAAAGCTAAACATCACCAGCGCGGGCGCCACACCAAACGAAACCATATCCGACAAACTATCGTATTCAGCACCAAACTTACTACTGGTATTGGTGAGCCGAGCAACACGCCCGTCCAGGCCATCAAATACCATAGCAAAAAAGATCGCTATAGGCGCCGCCTCAAAGTCACCTTTCAACGCGGCCACGACGGCGTAAAAGCCCGCAAAAAGTGCTCCTGTGGTAAATAAATTTGGCAACAGATAGACACCCCGACGACGGACGGTCTGCCCGCCCTCGACTACTTCTTCTTCATGGTCATCGACCAACTGTTCAAGTGCCGCAAGATCGTCAGCATCCAAACCGGGAATATTAGCCTGTTCAGCGTCAGGGGTATGTTTATTTGTCATGTTGAGCCACGCTCCTATTGCACTTTGCGTATGCTATCACGCCACGCCGTAGGTCTGTGCAGCAACTTGCCAAAAAGTTGCCAACAACGGATCTTTCAAACGCTGCTTCAATGCGCAGAGACCCACGGGCATAACCGGCAAATCACCGGGCCCCGCAATGATCTCTACGCGATCGCTCATACCCGAACCATCATGCACCAATCGCGGAACCACACCCACCCCCAGCCCAAGACTCACCATGGCCACAATCGCTTCGTGTCCAGCAACCTGCGCGTAAACATCAGGCTGAACCCCCAAATTCCCAAACCAAAGGTCCAGCATGTCTCTCGAGACACCTCGCTCAGGCAGGATAAAAGGAATCCGAGACCAGTCTACCTCAGACTGCAGAACTTGCTGTCTGACACTACAGTCTCGCACAGGGGCACACAACACTAGCGGCGACTCTATGAGCTCAATAAACGCCAATAATTGAGGCATACGCTCGGGATAACCGCTGACTGCCAAATCATCCGAACGGTTTAGCACGCGCGATATACCATCTGCCTGATCCCCAGTATGCAACATCAAATCGACATGTTCGTAGCGCGACTGAAACACCTCGATCACCGGACCCATCACATTCAGTGAGGCCGTAACCGAGCAAAACAAACTGAGCTCTCCGCTTAAATGGTCGGGCGAACTCAGTAGCCTGCGCATCTCATCCCACCGCATCACCGACTCTTTGGCAAATTGCTCGAACTCTCGACCGGCAGGCGTTAAGTACATAGAACGCCGGTCTCGCTGTAACAAGGGCGTGCCAACATCCTCTTCTAAACGAGCGATCGTACGACTCACCGCCGATACGCTCATATGATTCAACTCGGCCACGCGAGAAAAGTTCAGTGTGGCAGCCACACCAATGAACACCGAGAGTGATTTTCGATCCATATTGCAAAATCCGCAAAACTGTATTGGTATTTTAGCGTTTTACGCAATTAAAGAAATACCTTATCTTACGCACCTCAAAATTTTCATCATTAAAGAGGACGCACCGTGCGCAACAACTACTTCAATACCTTACCCCTTCGGTTACAGCTCGCCCAGTTGGGTAAGTGCCGCTTTATGGACTCCAGTGAATTCAGCGATGGCGTTGAAAAACTCAAAGGCAAAAAATTGGTCATCGTCGGCTGCGGAGCCCAGGGCCTGAACCAAGGCTTGAACCTACGCGACAGCGGCCTGGATGTTTCCTACACACTGCGCGCTGAAGCGATCGCTGAAAAGCGCCAATCATGGAAAAACGCCACGGATAACGGCTTTACGGTAGGCACCTACGAAGAGCTCATCCCAACGGCGGACATGGTGCTCAACTTGACCCCAGATAAACAGCACTCTGCGGTGGTATCGCAAATCATGCCCTTAATGAAGCATGGCGCGTGTCTGTCATACTCGCACGGCTTCAACATCGTTGAAGAAGGCATGCAAATTCGTGAAGACATCACAGTTATCATGGTTGCACCAAAGTGCCCAGGTACCGAAGTTCGCGAGGAGTACAAGCGCGGTTTTGGCGTTCCCACACTGATCGCGGTTCATACTGAAAATGACCCCAACGGTGAAGGTTTAGAACTGGCAAAAGCGTATGCGGTGGGTACGGGCGGTCACCGCGCAGGTGTATTACAAAGCTCGTTTATTGCCGAAGTGAAATCGGACTTGATGGGCGAGCAAACGATTTTGTGCGGCATGCTGCAGACCGGTTCGATCCTGTGCTTTGACAAAATGGTAGAATCTGGCATCGACTCAGGCTACGCGTCCAAGTTGATTCAATACGGCTGGGAAACCATCACCGAAGGCTTGAAGCAAGGCGGCATCACCAACATGATGGACCGGCTATCCAACCCTGCAAAATTACGCGCTTTCTACCTCGCCGAGGAACTGAAAGACATCATGCGTCCGCTGTACGAAAAACACCAAGACGACATTATCACCGGCGAGTTCTCGTCAACCATGATGGCTGACTGGGACAACGATGACGCCAACCTCCTGAAATGGCGCGCAGCGACCGCTGAAACAGCCTTTGAAAAAGCCGAGAACACCACTCAAGAAATCTCTGAACAAGAATTTTACGACAAAGGCATCTTGATGGTCGCCATGGTTAAAGCGGGTGTTGAGCTAGCGTTTGAAACCATGGTCGCTGCAGGCATCATCGCCGAATCAGCCTACTACGAGTCGCTGCATGAGACTCCGCTCATTGCAAACACCATCGCTCGCCGCAAACTGTACGAGATGAATGTTGTTATTTCGGATACGGCAGAATACGGCTGCTACTTATTCGATCACGCCTGCCGTCCGCTGTTGGATGACTTCATGAGCAAAATCACTATCGATGTGATTGGTCAAGGCATCGGCAACGACAACACGGTGGACAACCGTGAACTCATTGCGGCGAACGAAGCAATTCGCAACCACCCAGTTGAAGTGGTCGGCAAAAAATTACGCGGCTATATGACCGCCATGAAGTCTTTAGTGTAGAGTACCCGCGGGTCACTCGCACTTTTCAAAACCCGGCCTCAGCGCCGGGTTTTTCATGCAAAGCACATCATCTCAATTCGCCTTACTACACAAACGCACGTAGGCGCCCCATCTTAATGCCCATACCAAACTGGTCAGGTGGTCTTACCAAATTGGCTTTTTTGCGATACTATGGCCGAACAATATTCACGAGCTTAATGACTATGACCAAGATCTCCACCTTGAAAAACGCGGCCCGTCTGTGCAGTGGTATCAGCATCAGTGCCCTGTTAATCGCTTGCAATTCCGCCAACCAAGAAGCGCCACCAACATGGCATGACGCCGATCTTCCACCTGCTAAACGTGCGGAATTGTTACTTGCGGCAATGACATTAGAACAAAAACAGCAGCAACTCGTCGGTAACGTCCCCGAAATCGTGCCCGAGCTTCCAGAATGTTATGGAGCACGTCATGTTCGTGGTATTGCCGAACTCGGCATTCCCACCTTGCGTATTACTAACGGGCCAGTCGGTATTGGTCAAAATGACTGTGTGGATGCAAATATCATTGACGAGAACAGTCCGTTTTGGGCAGCTTATACCGATCCGTCATCCGCGAAAGCCACGGCTTTACCCTCGGCGATGGCCGTCGCTGCATCCTTTGACACCGAAATGGCGGCCTTATTTGGGCAAGTCATTGCTGACGAAGCAAAAGCTTTAGCACTACAGGTGTTCGAGGCGCCCGGGGTCAACTTGGCCCGGAACCCAGTCTTGGGTCGAAATTTTGAATACAACGGGGAAGACCCGTATCTCGCTGGCACAATCGCAACCGCGCAGATCAAAAAGATCCAATCGGAAGGCGTCATCGCCATGGCTAAACATTATGCGGCCAACGAGCAAGAAACGAACCGAATGAATATTTCCCAAACGGTTGCTCAACAAGTGTTACATGAGCTCTACCTGTTGCCCTTTGAAATGGCGGTCAAAGACGGCGAGGTCGCCTCTTTGATGTGCTCGTATAACGATGTAAACGGACATCAAATGTGTGAAAACGAAGCGTTATTAACCGGCGTACTTCGTGATATGTGGGGTTTTGAGGGCTACGTTCAATCCGACTTTTTTGCTGTGAAAAGCACCGCCAAATCGATGAAGGCTGGGCTCGATCATCTGATGCCACAACCTCTGTTCTGGTCTCCCGAAAAACTCAATGCAGCGTTATCCAGCGGCGAGCTGGACGTCAGCGACATCGACCTTGCTCTGAAGCGACGCTACACACAAATGTTCAAGATGGGCATCTTCGAGCGCCCTATTGTCCAAACGCCCATGGATATTGCGGGTGGCGGCGAGAAAGCTAGGATCATTGGCCAAAATTCTGTGGTACTGCTGCAAAATAACAGCACTCTGCCGTTCTCAACGTCAACTCAGCGCGTATTGGTGATCGGCAAAGCCTCACAAGTCTACGCTCAGCAAGCAGTCGCCGGCGGCGTGATGGTCGGAAAACCGATGGGGGCAGGCGGTGGTAGCTCGGACGTTGTACCCCACTACACAATTGCGCCTGTCGATGGCATCAAAAGTGTACTTAACGAGCTTGGTAACACCACGGCACAAGTCGAACTTGTGCTGATCGATGACGACAACAGCAACTTACCCCAATATACTCAAGCTATTCGTGATGCAGACGCCGTAGTCATTATGGTTGGCTCGATTTCCGAGGAAGGTGCTGATCGCGCAACGCTCAGGGATCAAACGGGTGTGGGTGCGGTGGAGTCAATGGGCGATACTCTTGACTGGTACACTGACCACCCCAATCAAATGACTACGCTCACTCGCACGGACGACAAGCCGCTTAACCCCGAACGCAACAGCAAGACCATTGAAATGATCTCTCAGGTCCTTGGGGTATCCGATGATGTTGCGACGAAAACCGCGTTGGTCATGAAAAACAACGCCGGTATTAGTCTTCCTAAAGCAAACGATATTATCGGCGCGACAGGGCCTGCAATCGTCGAGGCCTGGTTCCCTGGGCAAGAAGACGGACACATTGTTGCTGACATCTTGTGGGGCAAGGTCAATCCCTCCGCCAAGAGCCCCGTCACCTACCCCTTCACAGGCATGGGCTTTCTTGACGCCATCAAGGATGACGCTCGATACTTTCCGGGTGTTGCAGTGAATGGCAAGGGCGCGGTGGAATATCTAGAGGGACTCAACATTGGCTATCGCTGGTATGACGCCAACATCAGCGGCCAATGCGCACAAACACCGCAAGGCACGAACCCCTGCGTCGCCTTCCCTTTCGGTCATGGTTTGTCATACACCGAGTTCGAGATCTCTAAGTCCGAGCTATCTGTGACGGACTCGGGCATCCGGATTCGCACTGCCGTCACAAATACTGGCGAGCGCGCTGGCGCCGAGGTCGTTCAGGTCTACGCGGGCATCCCGTCAGCAGAACAACCTCCCAAACGCTTAATTGCCTTCAATAAAGTGGCGCTGGAAGCCGGTGAAAGTCGTGAGCTGGAAATCTCGATTGACTTTGATGCGACCAATCATCCCTTCTCGACTTTTGATGAAGCGTCTGATGCGTGGGTTATGCCTAAAGGCAAGTACTGGGTGTACCTTGGCACCTCGTCAAGCCCAGCCGATTTGCAAGGTCTTAGCTTTGAACACTGAGTGTTAACGCCGATCCATAAAAAAGCCAGCTTCACAATGAAGCTGGCTTTTTCGTGCCTGAAGATTGGGTCACAAGCGCAGGACTTTTTCACCGCGTGAAATACCCACAACACCCGAGCGGACAACCTCTAAAATTGAACCCTCTTCCATCGCCACCAAGAAAGCATCCAACTTTTCAGCTGCGCCTGTTAACTGTATGGTGAAGACTTGCGGACCTACGTCAACGATGTGCCCTCGAAAAATCTCGGTGATACGCCGAATCTCGTCACGCGCACTACCCTCGGCCCGCACCTTAACCAACATCAGATCGCGTTCAACATGCGTACCCTCACTCAGATCCACAAGCTTAACAACATCCACTAATTTATTAAGCTGCTTGGTAATTTGCTCGATCACCCGATCATCACCGACCGTCGTCACCGTCAGCCGCGACAGCGTTGGGTCTTCGGTAGCTGCCACATTCAATGTGTCAATGTTGTAGCCGCGCTGAGAGAAAAGACCAACCACTCGAGACAGAGCGCCGGGCTCGTTTTCCATCAAAATTGAGATTATTCGACGCATTATGAAGTCCTCTCGTGCTTGTTGATCCACATATCCTTCATTGAGCCGTTTGGCGCTATGTGCATGGGATACACGTGCTCAGTTGGATCGATAAAAATATCCAAGAACACAAGCTTATCTTTCATGGCAAAGGCTTTTTCCATGGCGGCATCCAAATCCTCTAACTTCGTAACCTGCATACCCACATGTCCATAGGCCTCAACCAACTTCACAAAATCGGGCAAAGAGTCTTCATAGGTGCTCATGGCGTGACGACCTTCATACTGCATGTCTTGCCATTGCTTAACCATACCCAAGTAGTTGTTGCGTAGATTAATAATCTTGATCGGCGTGTTGTACTGAGTGCAAGTCGAAAGCTCTTGAATATTCATCTGAATAGAGCCCTCTCCTGTGACACACGCAACGTCGGCATCCGGGTAAGCTAGCTTCACACCCATCGCGGCAGGCAGCCCAAAGCCCATGGTTCCCAAACCACCCGAGTTGATCCACCGGTGAGGCTTGTCGAATTTGTAATATTGAGCGGCAAACATTTGATGCTGGCCCACATCGCTGGTGACATAGGCATCGCCCTTGGTCACGCGATACAAGCTTTGAATGACTTGTTGAGGCATGATTTGTTCGCCGTCAGTGCTAAAACGATCGGCCGTCCACAAACCGTGTTTATCTCTCCAGTCGTCGATTTGACGCCACCAGCGATCCAAGGCCTGCGCATCGGGCAAGGCTTTATCTTTTTTGCGAAGGGCCTTAACCTGGGTGAGCAAATCGGCTAACACCGTTTGCACGGGACCCACAATGGGCACATCGGCATTTACAGTTTTTGAAATCGACGTTGGATCAATATCAATATGAACAATTTTGGCGCCGGGACAGAATTTACTGACGGTATTTGTAACACGATCGTCAAAACGAGCACCAACGGCCAAAATAACATCTGAATGATGCATCGCCATGTTGGCTTCATAGAATCCGTGCATACCTAACATGCCGAGAAATTGACGATCTGTCCCTGGATAGGCTCCCAAGCCCATCAGGGTGTTTGTGACCGGAAAGTTCAGCTCCCGAGCAAGTTGGGTAAGTAAGTCGCTTGCCCCACCCAATATAACGCCACCTCCTGAGTAAATGACAGGGCGTTTAGCGCTTAACAAAAGCTTTGCTGCTTTCTTGATTTGCCCTGCATGGCCTCTTTGGATAGGTGAATACGAGCGCATATCAACGCTACTTGGGTACTTGAATGGGAATTTTTCATCCGGTTTGGTCATATCTTTCGGGATATCAATAACCACAGGTCCGGGACGTCCACTGGTCGCGATGTGAAACGCTTTTTTAATAATCAGCGGGAGTTCTTCCGCATGCCTCACCTGAAAACTGTGTTTTACCACTGGCCTTGATATACCAAGCATATCGGTTTCTTGGAAGGCATCTTCACCAATCAGGTGACTCATTACCTGCCCCGAGAAAATCACCATCGGAATAGAGTCCATGTACGCTGTGGCAATACCCGTGATTGCATTGGTCGCGCCTGGACCGGAGGTCACCAGCACGACTCCTGGTTTACCGGTCGCGCGCGCATAGGCGTCCGCCGCGTGCGTTGCCGCCTGCTCGTGCCTAACCAGCACGTGCGGCACTTTACACCCTTTGAATAAAGCATCGTAGATGTGAAGCACAGCTCCACCGGGATAACCGAAAATATATTCGACGTTTTCGAGCTCAATGGCTCGGGCGATCATCTCACCACCTGACAGCATTTCCACTGCGCAACTCCTCGTAGTGCATCGGACATAACCGACACCTTTGTAATAACGATGGGGTACGAGAGTTTAGACCACACCCCATCCTGTGCGCCCACATAACGACGAGATGCATTTCCTTGGCGATGCCACCCAATGAAGGAGTGAACCCGTTGAGTTCGCCTGCGGGATAACGCAGTTCAAGCCTCAGCTTACGCTGTCTGTACGGGGCTACTGACGCTGTGCTGAGGTTATTCCTTACAGCAACGAGGTCGTTCTACGATACGTGAAACACCTTTTCGTCAGCGGCGCAATTGTTAGTCCTGACGCCGCCAAAGTCAACCGCTACAGATCAAGTTTTAGTAATTGCGCCTCTCGCTGACTTGCAGTAGTGTTATGCAGATTGACAATAGGGTTTTAAGCTATGCCTACCACGCGATCAATTAAACTGCTTGGACTGCTGCTAATGTTCGTTGTTCACGGTGCGTTAGGCACACCGGTCTACGTCTGGAAAGCCGAAGACGGGAGCTTTGTTCACAGTGATCGCCCCCCAAGTGCAGGCATCAATTTCAAAATCCAAAACGCAGAGACAGGTACTGAAGAACAGCGCCCTCGTTTTGAAGCCGATATCGATACCACGGAGGTCGCCAGCCACAGCAAGAATATGCAAGGCGTCGATCTGGATGCATCCTACTGTCAACGTGCGCAATCAAACCTCAAAACGCTAGACAGCTTCAGTCAGATTCGCACGCGTGACGAAGAGGGTAACTATCGTTATCTCACCGTCGAAGAAAAAGCAGAGCAACGCCAACAAGCGCTGCTCTTAATTGATCAGTTTTGTGAATAGTCACTTCGCAGACGCGAAGGTCACTACCTGATCAGCAACATCGGCGAGAATCTTATCGCCGGCACCAAACTGACCTGCCAGAAGCGCTTGTGCCAGAGAATTCTCCAACTGTTGTTGAATTGCGCGCTTTAATGGCCGCGCACCATAGACCGGATCAAAACCGGCCGAGGCTAAGTGATCAAGCAACCCCGGCGACACTTCCAGCTCTATCTCTTGTGCCTGTAAACGCTCTCGCAAACCAACCAACTGGATCTCGGCAATGCCTCGAATTTGCGCTTGCGCCAAGGGGTGGAACACCACGGACTCATCGACACGGTTAATAAATTCAGGACGGAAATGATTACCCACAATGGTCATCACCGCCTGTTTCATCGCACCGTAATTTTCTTCACCCGCCATTTCTTGAATCACATCCGAACCCAAGTTAGACGTCATTACCACCACGGTATTACGAAAATCGACCGTTCTCCCCTGCCCATCTGTCAAGCGGCCATCTTCTAACACCTGCAATAAGATGTTGAACACGTCTGGATGGGCCTTTTCAACCTCATCCAACAAAAGTAGTGAGTAGGGTCTGCGACGCACGGCTTCGGTTAAATACCCGCCTTGCTCGTAACCTACATACCCCGGGGGAGCGCCAATCAGGCGCGCAACCGAATGCTTTTCCATAAACTCAGACATATCGATGCGCACCATCGCCTGCTCACTGTCAAACAAGAAATTGGCTAAAGCTTTGCAGAGTTCTGTTTTACCAACACCCGTGGGACCCAAGAATAAAAACGATCCATT
>JALRFH010000155.1 GCA_023253715.1 Halieaceae bacterium | reverse complement strand
CCTGCAGAGGCGAAAGCACTTTGCATTACGATCTTCGCTACCCTGGTCGCGTCAAGGTTAACGTCGACAATCATCGGATTATTCCCACCCATTTCTAGCGCGAGAATGACCTCCGGACGGCCCCCAAATTGGCGATGCAGGGCAACACCCGTCTGACTCGAACCGGTGAAAAGCAAACCCTGAATATTTGTTGCCGCAAGTGCCTCACCCGTTTCCCGGCCACCCTGCACAAGATTAACAACACCTGCTGGCAGCCCTGCGCGCTGCCATAATTCTGCAACGTATTGCGCAGTAGCCGGCGTAAGCTCGCTCGGCTTTAACACAATGGTATTCCCGGCAATCAGCGCAGGCACAATGTGTCCATTAGCGAGATGCCCAGGGAAATTGTATGGACCGAATATTGCCATGACACCGTGGGAGCGATGACTTATACCATGATGCCCCGCCCGTAGCTCACCCGTTCGAGCATGGTAGGCATCGCAACTAATCCCTATTTTGTTGACCATCGCTGTTACCTCAGCATTGGCTTCGCTGGGTATTTTACCGGTCTCTGCCACAATAATGGCCGCTAACTGAGCACGATGTGCCTCAAGCACCGCTCCAAACTCTTTCAATAAAGCGATACGCTGGTCTACCGTTTTTGCAGCCCAACTATCATGGGCTGAATGCGCAGCATGAACAGCGCACTCAACCTGCTCACGAGACGCGGCATTACCCTCCCAGAGTACTTTCTCAGTGACCGGGTTTAAGGATGTAAATTTCGATCCTTCGCCCGCGACCCATTCGTCATTGATCAGATGAGTTGTCATTGATTAGGCTCCTGAGGCGCAATCAGAGTATGAGCCAGCCTATCACCACAATTGACACCCAAGGTGGCCAATACCTCTGGAGGAACTGCGATAGCCTTATCGCTATTCACCGCCTGTGTACGCATAACACAAAAGTTCTGCCAATCGGGGCGTGCCACAATATGGGTTGGATGTGCGAGGGACAACGAATCATCCTCGAGGGCGGGCAGTTTCTGCATTGACCTAATGGTACGAATCGACGCAGTGGGTGCGTGCATAAGCGGGCCTGCATCGAATATGTCTACCACATTTTCGTATCTAAAGCCTTCGTTTTCCAATAACTCCATGGCGCGGCGACTCTCCTCGCGCGGCCTACCAATAACCGCTTGCGCATTCTCTGGGAGCAAGGTGCTATAAATCGGATATTTTGGCATTAATTCGGTAATAAATTGATTAGAGCTCACCGCGCAAAGATGGTCGGCTTCGTCATGCGACATCGCAAAAAACTTGGCGCCCAGCGCCTCCCAAAACGGGTTGTTACCGAATTCATCCTTCCAGCCACGAAGTTCGGCAATAACACAGTCCGAGAATCGCTCAGGAAATAAACCGAGCAGCATGTAGCGGGCACGTCCCAGCCAGCCACCATTGCCGCGATAATCAGGGTCTACAAACAAAGCGCCCACCTCTGAACACCCCGTATAGTCATTCGTTAAGTGAAGCATATTGCCACGCACTTGTTTGCCCAGGGAGTGCGAGTGATGTGTCAAAGACATAACTCGGTAGGCATAAAACGCCTGTTTGGCACCCGTCATGCAATAGATACCTGCGGTTCCGACGACGCGCTCAGTAAGGGTATCCTCCATCACCAGCAGGAAGAAATCGTCACGACGTTTGACGTCGTGAGCAAAGCTTTCTTGAGATAACTGAATACTCTTCCAAAGTGTTTCTCGGTCTGGAGGTAAAGATGTCATTCCAGGACCTGCTTTGCGGGCCAAATCAAGAACGCCATCAATATCACTGTCGCGAGTCGGGCGAATAATTAGCATGGCAGGCCTCCGCGCTTATGCTGACTAATTAAGGTATCGATGAATGCAATAGTAAGCGCTGCACGCTCAGTAAAGCTGCTGACACAGGCATACTCTTGCTCAGTGTGAATATTCGCTCCCCTCACCCCAAGCGTATCGATATTGAGCAACCCTGCGGCCGCTAAGTTGTTGCCTTCGCAACAGCCTCCAGTTGCGCGCCATTGAATCATTTGACCCAGAGATTCACCTGCAGTCTGCAAAAGTTTAAATAACCGCTCGAGGTCGGGTGACATAGGTTTGGGAGGTCGGGTGTAACTCCCGTAGCGAGTGAGCTTCACACCAGAATGAGCCTCAATGTCTTGCAAAATGTGATCAATTTGGTCGATGAGAGAGTCGGCTTGATCGAGGGTTGTCACGCGTATATTGAACTTTAACGATGCAGTGTCAGGCACGATATTGAGTGCTTCACCACCCGATATGACGCCACAATTGACCGAAATACCGCGCGACTCATCACTCAAATTCGCCAGGGCCTGTACAACCTCTGCCAAAGCTACGATGGCGTTTCGACCCGCAAAAAAATTACGCCCCGCATGCGCCGACAACCCATGCGCCACTACCGTAAAGTTACCGCTTCCTTTTCTTGCTCCAGCCAGCGTTCCATCTTCCAGTGCAGGTTCATAAGTGAGACCAATGTGGTGAGTGCGAGCGAGTTTCACCAGTTCCGGCGCCGACCCCAGTGAACCGATTTCTTCATCGGGTGAAATAGCGACGGTGTAGCCAAAGTCACTCGCCAATACCGAACGGTCGAGTTGCCTCAGCGCTTCGAGAATCACCACCAACCCCCCCTTCATATCCGCCGTTCCGGGGCCATGCAATTTATCACCTTGTAGCCAACACTGCCGAAAGGACGAGTCGACGGGAAACACCGTATCGCTGTGCCCTGTAAACAACAGCTGAAGAGGAGCGTCTGGTCGGCTGGTAAAAATCTGTAGCGGCGCTGTGCGGTGCTCCTTTACGGAGCCATCTGCGAGATACTCACAAAAATTGGGCAGCGCGCGATATTCAGTAGATTCGACCTGTTGACTGAACCATTCACCAAGGAGAGATTGACAGTGATATATACCATCGAGATTGTGACTACCCGATACTTGTTCCGCTAAAGCTATCGTTTGAGCGATCATCGTTTTGCTTCGTGACATGACCCGTGTGCAGAGTCCTTGCGCAACCGGTGATAGCATAATCTGCTTCCCAATGACTATTTTTCGTTAATCGTTTCCCTATTCTCGCGATCCGCTGTCGAATGTGATTCGGTATTTCGAAAGAATACCGAATTTAATTCGGTAAGGGATCGATATACTCATAGCAATGCCAAGATGAGGAGCGATCAACGATGTCATCCGAATTTTCAACAGACCAAATCAATTACTTGATTGAACGGGACGCTGAGGTACTTTTACACCCCGTGGCATCAATCGAGGCTTTATTGCAACAAGGGCCGACAATGACGGTCAGTGGCGAAGGTAGCCAAGTGGTCGATGCCGCAGGTCACACCTTGCTCGATGCAGTGGGTGGCCTATGGTGTGTGAATGCAGGGTACCGTCGCCGTGAACTCAGCCAAGCCATGGCCGATGCATCACAGAAACTGGCTTACTATCACACATTTGGTAATGCAACCAACCCATGGCAGGTTGCGTTGGCTGATCGTTTGTTGGCTATTGCCCCGCCAACATTGGGGAAGGTCTTCTTCGGAAGTGGCGGCTCTGATGCTAACGATTCCCTCATCAAAATTGCCTGGCACTACCATGCCATCCGCGGCGATAGCGAACGCGTCAAAATTATCGCACGCGACCAAGCCTATCACGGTACCAGTATCGCTACAGCTAGCTTGACAGGGTTGCCAAGTTTTCACCGTGGGTTTCCCCTCCCGCTGAATTTTGTTCGCCGAGTGAGCTGCCCCCACTACTATCTATTTGGATTACAAGGTGAGACCGAAGAGGACTACTGCGATCGCCTTGTCTCTGAACTCGAGACGATGATTATTCGAGAAGGGCCCGAGACCATAGCCGCTTTTATTGCTGAGCCCATTATGGGTGCTGGCGGGGTCATTGATCCACCGGTGAATTATTTTCCGAAGGTGCAGGCCGTACTCAAAAAGTATGGAATTCTTCTGATCGCAGATGAAGTTGTATGTGGCTTCGGTCGCACAGGTAGTTGGTTCGCCTCGACTCAGATGGGTATCGAGCCCGACATGATGGCAACCGCAAAAGGCCTGACCAGCGGCTATTTCCCAATGTCGGCAGCGTTCATATCCGATGCCATCTGGCAAACACTGTTGGCGGGCGCAGGAGAGTTTGGCGGTTTTTATCACGGTTATACCTATTCAGGACATCCTACGGGCGCAGCGGTTGCACTTGCGAACATCGACATTCTCGAGTCAGAGTGTCTCGTTGATAATGCCAGAGACGTGGGCGATTACTTGCACAGGAAGCTACGTGACGACATATTGTGTCATCCACATGTTGGTGAAATTCGCGGCAGAGGTCTATTGGCGGGCATTCAGTTGGTTGTCGACAAAGATACAAAAACGTTTCCAGAGATTGCCGACAAATGGCCAGCCCAGGTAAGCAGCAGGGCGCGCGAACTAGGTGTGATTGTGCGACCGTTGGCGACTGTGGGCTCTATTGCAATTTCACCGCCACTCATCTTCACGCGGGACGATGTGGACACGCTGGTGAATGCCGTGATGCAATCCTTAGAAGTATTAGGCTAGACTGAGAAGCGGAGGCTAGCGTTGGGTTAGGCGCTCGAGCCGAAAATGATCAGGGGAGCCTTTTATAATGAACAAAGCAACGGCGCTAGATCGATTAGACATTCGCATTCTTGAAGCGCTACAAGCCGATGGCCGCATCACCAACAAAGATCTTGCGGAGCGAGTCAACCTGTCCCCCAGTGCCTGTCACCAGAGGGCTCAAAATTTGATTGAGGCTGGCTGGATAACCGGTTTTATGGGAATGCTGGAGATCGATCGTCTGTGCGAGCCAGTTCGTTGTATTACGACCATTTCGCTTGGAAGCCATGCCACTGAAAACTTCAGCCAACTTGAGCACTATATTAACCGTTTGCCCGAGTGTACCCAAGCGTATACCGTCAGTGGTAACTGTGACATGATCGCCCACTTCGCTTGCACTGGCATGAGCCGCTATATGGCGCTTACGAATGAAATTACGGATCACTGCCCCCAGGTCAAGCAACTCAATACTTACGTCGTGCTCCAGCAGTGCAAGGCCTTCACAGGATACGATTTGAAAACCTTAATGCCGCGCTAAGCAGGTGTTATTCAAGCGATTATGAGGCCTGCTATCCACAAATTGAGTGATATCAATTGTGCGGCCACCCAATTAAGGGGGGGGTACTGGTGCATCGATGACAACTCAATATTGTTGCAGCCAGAGCCAACAGGCGAACACCAACAAACCACTATCCTCTACAATCACCTGACCCTTTTTAATTTTCAGCGGCTGTAACAGCTTGTCGCTTGCCTTACATTTGCATCATAGCGCTTAGGCCTTCCTGGCACCCCATAAAGGCCTACCACGCTATGCCAAGCGCCAAATTTATGGCAATACCACCCAGTAAAATCGCTATCGCACCGTCAAAAACCTGCCAACGTTTAGGGGAATTTAAGTATACCTTCAGGCTTGGTGCCATGGCAGTCAGACATGAAAACCAGCAAAATGACGCAACACACGCACCCGCGGCAAACAATACGGGATAGGCGTGTTGGTTTGCCAAGCCACCAATTAAAAATACGGTATCCAAATACACGTGGGGATTTAAAAGAGAAATAGCCAGAGCCGTCAGCGCCGTTTGCATCGGACTCTGAACTGAAGCGCCTGAATTTACCTTTAAACCCTCGCCTCCGGCAAAAACACGGGCGAGGGCCTGCCAAGACAACCAAACCAGCAATAGTACGCCTGCCACCGTTAAGATTGGGACAGCTTCTGGCACATATTGCTGTACACGAGAAATACCAGCAACGCCCAAGATTATTAACAAGCAATCGCAGGTAATACACGCCCCTGCAATGATCAAACGGTTCGCGCCCGCCATACTCTGACTGAGTACCCAAATATTCTGGGCACCTATCGCTACGATTAGACTAAGCCCCACTCCAAACCCGATGATGAATGACATAACTAGCGCCGCAGAAAAAACCTGATAACCCTATAGCTCAAGAAGTGATTAATCAAACTAATTCATCTTTTATCTAGCCACTTTTAACTTTTGATATCTATCGAGGCGGGGCACTACTCTGGCATTATTAGCCGAGTAAAAATCAACTGATTCGTCGTTGCATAAACAGGGGCGCAGCAAATCAGTTGTCCACGTTTATCGACTGATTTAACGTTAACAAGGGTCGAGCTCGCACCTATCGGCGCCTCGCATGATATCAACCCAGCCTTCTACCTGAGGATCCCGTTCGTGAACCCAATTATTGCCAACATTGGATTACTTATCGTCAGTAACGTTTTTATGACCTTTGCCTGGTACGCTCATCTAAAAAACCTGAACAACAAACCCTGGATTATTGCCGCTTTAGTCTCGTGGGGCATTGCATTATTCGAGTATCTATTCCAAGTGCCAGCCAATCGTATAGGCTACTCTGTCCTGAGTCTCGGTCAGTTAAAAGTCATTCAAGAGGTCATAACACTTAGCGTCTTTGTGCCCTTTGCTTTTTTGTATATGAAAGAGCCCTTAAAGCTTGATTACGTCTGGGCAGGATGCTGTCTGGTGGGCGCGGTGTACTTTATGTTTCGATCGCCCTAGCGCCGTATTCGCAAAGCCGACGGACTGGATACTTTAAGCGCTCCAACCAGCGCATCAACAATGGCCTTTTACCCATAAAAAAGGCCAATCTCATAAGTCCCAAAGGTAAAATAATCGGACCCATGAACCCAATTCAAGCGCGCGTGGGCGACGCAGAGGACACAGAGATTCTACCGAGTTATAGATCGGTCAGTAATAAATTGACCGCCAACCCAACAAATAAAACCGCTGTGGTTCGGTTGAGTACATTTTGCGCGGCCTTAGAATTAAACAATCGTTCTCGTAAAAAACCCGAAAACCAAGCAATACTGCCAAAGACCAACGCGGTAGCAACAATAAAAATACCGCCCAGCGTCAACAACTGAACAGCCATGGCCCCTTTTTCTGGATGGGTGAACTGCGGCAAAAACGCCAAGAAAAAAATCGCGACCTTGGGGTTAGTGATGTTCATGATGATACCGCGACGATAGAGCCTCGCAGGCAGAACAGCGGTTTGTGTTTGTTCTACCGTCATCGCTTCAGCTTTAAGAAGCTGTAGCGCAAGATAGCTAAGATAAGTGGCACCAAAAAGCTTAATGACTAAAAAACCGTAATCCATGTTTTTTATTACCGTGGCCACGCCAAAAGCCACAGCTGCAGAATGAAGCAGTAAGCCTGTACATAAGCCCAAAGTCACCAGTAAGCCAGCCTTCCGCCCATTCAGCGCCGATTGTGCTAACACAAAGACATTATCGGGCCCCGGGCTTAGGGCTAAGCCGACCGATGCGACAAAAAATAGAGTAAGAGTTTCTAATGACAGCACGCTGTGACTCCTGAGCAAAGGGTGAGGCTAACACAAAGCGCATCACACTTGCTTGATCTAGTGAGGTGGCTCTTTGGCGCATACACACTCGACAAATAAAGCGAGACGAGTAATATCGAGTCGACCGCAAACAGGAGGCAACATGAATAACTACACAAAAATATTGCTCGAAGAACACGAAATGCCCACTCAGTGGTACAACATTATTCCCGACCTTCCCGAGCCTCCACCGCCACCGCTACACCCAGGCACACGCGAAGTCGCCACAGCAGATGACTTGGCGCCACTCTTCCCAAAAGCACTGATCGAACAAGAAATGAGCGCCGAACGCTATATCGACATTCCGGGCCCAGTGCTTGACGTGTATCGCCTGTGGCGGCCATCGCCCTTATACCGCGCGCGAAATCTGGAAAAGATGTTGGATACACCGGCCAAGATTTTCTTCAAGTACGAAGGTGTGAGTCCAGCGGGATCGCATAAACCCAACACCGCCGTTCCGCAGGTCTACTACAATGCCTTGGAGGGTGTTAAAAAATTGACCACCGAAACCGGTGCCGGCCAATGGGGCAGCTCACTATCCTTTGCTTGTGCTCAGTTCGGTCTCAGCTGCGAGGTTTGGCAGGTCGCTGCTTCGTTTAGAGCAAAACCTTACCGCCGCACCATGATGGAGATTTGGGGCGGCAAAGTGTACCCAAGCCCATCCGATCGCACCGAGTTCGGACGTAGCTTACTCGCGCAAAACCCCGACCACCCCGGATCTTTGGGCATTGCCATTTCCGAGGCCGTTAGTGAAGCGGCGGCGGACCCTGATACCCGCTATGCTCTGGGCAGCGTGCTGAACCACGTGCTCTTGCACCAAACGATCATCGGCGAGGAAGCTTTGCTACAGCTCGCCAAGGTGGGCGAGACTCCCGATGTCCTAGTTGGTTGCACTGGCGGCGGTTCTAACTTTGGGGGGCTGGCCTTTCCATTCTTACGCGAAAAATTAGCTGGACGAATGAATCCAACGATTCGCTGCGTCGAACCCGCTGCGTGCCCCACTCTAACACGTGGCCAGTACCGCTACGATTTTGGTGACACCGCAGGTCTAACACCGCTGATGAAAATGCACACGCTAGGGCACGATTTTATTCCAGACACTATTCACGCCGGTGGACTGCGATATCACGGTATGGCACCCCTGGTGTCGCATGTCTATGAGTTGGGTTTAGCCGAGGCCATCGCTATCCCGCAGATGGAATGCTTTGATGCGGCGGTTAAATTCGCGCGCTGCGAAGGGATCGTACCGGCTCCAGAACCCACTCATGCCATTGCTGCAGCCGTTCGAGAGGCTTTAGCATGCAAAGAGTCGGGCGAGGAAAAGGTGATCTTGACAGCGCTGTGTGGTCACGGCCATTTGGACTTAGCCGCTTACGATAGCTACTTACACGGCACGATGAGCGATACCGATGTGACCGAGGCGGAAATTGCTGCAGCGATGGCGACTATTCCTCAGTAAAAGGGGGCATTTGTACTCCTGAGTTTGGCTTGCGTAACATACGAACGCGTGAGCCAAACCTAGTCGACCTGCGTAACTACGAATCACTAAATACCGAGAACACCAATGACAACAACACGCGAATTCGAAATTATACTCTGGGGCGCCACCGGTTTTACGGGCTCCTTGGTAGCCAAACACTTACATGCCACCTACGGAGACACGCTGAACTGGGCTATGGCTGGTCGCAATATCGCGAAACTTGAGGCGGTCCGTGCGGAACTGGGTAACCCTGACATCCCGCTGCTCCAAGCCGATAGCCACGACCAAGAAGCCATGAATGACTTAGCGGGTAAAACCAAAGTTATTTGCACCACAGTCGGCCCCTATGCTCTTTATGGCACCCCCTTAGTCGAAGCTTGCGCTAAACAAGGCACCCATTACTGCGACTTAACCGGAGAAGTGCAGTGGATGGGGCAAACCATCAAACACTTTCAAGCGGCGGCAGAAGCGAGCGGCGCACGTATCGTGCACACCTGTGGTTTTGACTCGATACCAAGCGATTTAGGTGTGTTTTATACGCAGAGCGTCATGCAGGAAACTCATGGCAAGTTCGCGCAAGAAGTGAACGCGCGCGTCGGTCGCTTTAGCGGCGGTGCCAGTGGTGGCACCATCGCCAGCATGATGGTGATGATGGAGCAAATGAGCCAAGACAAATCCATCCAAGCGGAATTAGAGAACCCTTACTCCCTCAATCCAGAGGGTGAACAGAGCGGCCCCGATGGTTTAGATGTTAACGAAGCCATCTTCGATGATAACTTCCAGCAGTGGACAGGCCCATTCTTCATGGCGGCGGTGAATGCACGCGTGGTGCGCAGAAGTAACGCGCTAGCAGCCTACCCTTACGGCAAAGCATTCAGCTACGACGAACGTCAACTTACCGGTTCGGATAAAAAAGCTCAGCGTAAAGCCAAAAATATTGCCTTGGGCAGCAAACTTACGCCGTCTATTATGGGTTGGGGATGGGTTAGAAAGCTCGCGGGTAAATTCCTACCGAAGCCGGGTGAAGGCCCAACCCCGGAAGAACAATTGAACGGTCATTTCGAGATGTTCTTTCACGCGCAGTCGAGTGACGGAAGTCAAAGCGTTAAAACCCGAGTATCCGGCGACCGTGACCCAGGTTATGGCGGCACCTCACGCATGCTCGGCGAGGCCGCTGTATGTTTGGCGCGCGACGAGTTAAGCTGCGGTGGTGGCATTTGGACGCCAGCCAGTGCTATGGGACAAGCGTTAGTGGACCGACTCCAATCTAACGCTGGTATTACCTTCGAAACGCTTTAAACGGATGGTCGATTCCCAGCCGCCTGGGGCTGGGCTTACATCTATCGCAATTAGGTTGTCATCACGCGCTTAACAGCGTTCAACCAGCCCTGGTAAAGGTCCTGCCGATTGGCGTCAGCGAGCGCAGGCGTAAATTTGCGCTCGCAACTCCAAGACTGGCTCAATTCAGCTAACGAGTCGTAAACCCCCGCTTGTAAACCCGCCAAATAAGCTGCACCCAGCGCAGTGGTTTCAATCACTTGAGGGCGCTCTACGGTGGCATCCAAAATATCGGCCAAAAACTGCATGACCCAATCGTTGGCCACCATGCCACCATCTACGCGTAAACTTTTGAGTGTCTGACCGTCGGCTTCCATGGCACACAGTAGATCTTTGGTTTGATAACACACTGACTGTAAAGCCGCCGATACAAGCTCTTTGATGCCCGTATCGCGAGTTAAGCCCAGTAAACCACCGCGGGCATCGGGGTCCCAGTAAGGCGCGCCTAAACCTGTAAAGGCAGGCACCAAATACACACCATGGTTTAGGGGCGTCGATTCCGCCAGCGCCTGACTCTCTGCAGCGTTCTCTAATAGCTTTAGGCCATCGCGCAACCACTGCACGGCCGCCCCTGCCACAAAAATACTGCCCTCTAGAGCGTAGGTGGTTTTACCACTCAGACGATACGCCACTGTGGTGAGCAGTCGATTTTCCGACTTCAGCGCTTGGTCCCCGGTATTCACAATCATGAAACAGCCTGTGCCATAAGTGCTTTTCGCCATGCCCTGCTCAAAGCACGTTTGACCAACTAAGGCCGCTTGCTGGTCTCCAATCATCGACAAAATGGGTAATTCGACACCAAACATTGATGCATCACAAACCCCAAAGTCCGCGGCGCTGTCACACACCTCTGGCAATACTGACGTGGGTACGTCAAACATCGTTAATAGGTCGGCATCCCAAACCTGATCGTGGATATTGAACATCATCGTTCGCGAGGCATTCGTAGCATCGGTACGATGCGCTCGACCTTCCGTCAACTTCCACAAAATATAGGTATCGATGGTGCCGAATGCTAAGCGCCCCTGCTGGGCCGCATCGCGAGCACCTTCGACATGATCAAGCAACCAGCGCACTTTAGTTGCCGAAAAGTAGGGGTCAATCAGCAGACCTGTTTTGGCCTGAACTTGATCTTGCAAGCCTTGGTCTTTTAGCTGCAAGCAAAACTCCGCAGTGCGGCGGTCTTGCCATACAATGGCACGATGAATAGGCTTGCCGGTCTCTCGATCCCAAACCACCGTGGTTTCTCGCTGATTGGTTATGCCTATACCGGCAACAGTATCGCCAGGTTCCAACTGGGCTAAGACCGCCTCAACCGTATTTTTTACGCTAAGCCAGATTTCTTCAGGTTCGTGCTCGACCCACCCATCATTCGGAAAATATTGCGGAAATTCCTGTTGCGCAGTAATCGCACTGTTGCCATCGCGATCAAATAAGATGGCTCGCGAGCTTGATGTGCCTTGATCAATCGACAAAATGTACTGTGTCACGCCTAACGCTCCTGTCGGCTCATATTGTTGCTTAACGGTATCACAACGAAGGGCTCATGCGACTGACTTTTACAATTCGCTATCTGTACGAGGGTAGAGAATGATACCAAAAGCCATACCACACCAACGCTAATCGGAGGGCGATGCGTCGGTCCAGTCTTCGCGTAACGAGGGGAGTCTTGCTCGCCATCCATCTGCATCCCCATATTCCACGAACTTTTCCGTCCGAGAATGCGCACCCGAAGCCGTTGTTGCGTGTTTAATGGGACACCAAAATTGTTCTGTGCGCGCCGTAATTTCCCGTCCGTAAGCAATTACGCCATTGCCATAGCCACAGTACACGCAATTAAGCTTTTCGATCGCGTTCAAGTAACCCAGCATATGTCTGTCAATCACCACATAATCCGAGCGCTTGACTCGAGGTATGCCGTATACCCGAAAACAGATGTGCTGATATAACGTTAGAGTCACATCAAGCAATGCGATGGGCATAACCATCGCGTAAATAACGGGCGCTGTTAAGATATAACTTAACTTAGCATCTTTAAAATAACGCCACGCGCCAACGCGATAGCGTTCTTGAAAGGCTTTGAATTCGGTCTCAAATTTTACTTTGCCGTTTTCTAAGGTGTAGTGAAACTTTTCTCGCTGCTCTTCCACATACGCTTGAAGCTCTAACTCTAAGGCCTGCTCGGCCTCTTGCAAGCGTCGCCATAATTCATCTAACCGAGACTCTCTAGACATACGTCCATACCCTTATCGATTCACTGACTCACGCTAACCTACTGCGAGTTATTTGCAATAGATTACAGTGTTTTGTAACCCAAACCGCAGTAATTTTAGGTATTATTGCAAGCATCAAAAGGCGAACCAGCATGATCAAGATACTCTACATTTGCACCCACAATCGCTGCCGTAGCATACTCAGCGAAGCAATCACTAATCACTTATCGGATGGCAGCGTTCAAGCATTCAGCGCCGGCAGCCAACCCGCAGGCGAGGTTCACCCCCTCTCGCTAAAGTACCTCGCGGAACACGGTGTCTCGACTGAAGGTCTGCAAAGCCAGTCTTGGGACGAATTTGAGTCGATGCAGCCCGATATCGTCATCACGGTGTGCGATAGCGCTGCCGCCGAGCAATGTCCCGTATGGTTTGGCAAGACCATCAAACTGCACTGGGGTTTAAAAGACCCTTCCAAAGTCGTAGGCAGCGAATCCGAAGTAAAAGCCGCCTTTGAGGCATGCATCGCAACCATCACATCGCGAGTCAATGAACTGCTGCAATTAGACCTGATGTCCAAAACTCTCGATCAACAAAAAACAGTACTTTCCGAACTTATCGAAAGGGCAAACTAATGGGTATTTTTGAACGCTATCTGAGTGTTTGGGTCAGCCTGTGCATTCTAGT
>JALRFH010000149.1 GCA_023253715.1 Halieaceae bacterium | reverse complement strand
AGATGTCTATGGCCCAGTAGACGCTGCTCGAGCCATTTCACTGGTCGCCATGATGATGGCTGTGGCACCGGCCATCGCGCCCTTGGTTGGCGGTTTTGTATTGCTCGTTTGGGAATGGCCTTTTATTTTTTATAGCCTAGCAGTTTATGGTGTCATCAACTGTCTACTCATTTTTTATCTGCTAGAAGAGACACTGCCGGTTAAGCACGCGTTCAGACCAAAAGTAATTTTGGCTAACTACGCTGAGTTGCTCCGACACCCTCAGTTCTTGTGGATAACCTCAGGCGCGTCTTTAAACTATGCGGCGCTTATGACGTTTTTACCCTCTGCGCCCTTTATTTTCATCACACTGATGGGGCTTAAAACCCAATACCTCGCATTTATTTTTGTGGGTACGGTCAGTGGCTACATGATAGGCAACGCAATCTCAGCTCGAGCCAGCTACCGGTTCGATTCAAAACACATCATGATTGTTGGAGCCTGCTTGTCCGTACTCGCCACATTTGGCATGTGTATTGGCTACTGGTTAGCGCCCATGAGCGTTGGCGCTGTAGCCGGCCCTATGGTGCTGTATTCGACAAGCCTGGGCTTGGTGCAACCACACGCGATGGCTTTAGCACTCAGACCCTTTGGTCACATCGCAGGCACAGGGTCGTCTTTGTTAGGCTTTATTCAAATGGCGACCTCTTCTCTAGCCAGTGCGTTAGTAGGGCAGTTTTTAGTCGACTCAGCATGGCCAATGCTGATCGCCATGTTTGGTTTTACCGTAACCGCCTTGCTCACATTGTTAATCGCAAACAAAGCCGTGCGCCTATCCTAAACACCACGTAACACCAACTTTTAGGATCAGGCTTCGAATATCGGCCGCAGCCACCGCAGACGCACTCCGAAACTAAACTATTTTGACACAAAACGTGCCGATAAGAAAAAACTTCAAACTTTCGGTATTATTCCCATACTTTGAGTTTACAACCCGTATCAGGTCACCTAGACTCAAAGGCGTCATTACCAAAAGTTAATCATAAGTGGTAAGACTTGGACGATAAAACCATAAAGGAGAGTTCAGCACATGCGTAAAGTGATCAAGCGATCCCCTACACCTTCTCGCCGTTTGGCGAAATTCACCCTGGCACCACTCGTACTCGCAATTTCCACGGCGACTCTGGCCCAACAAGATTCTCAGCTCGAGGAAGTTGTAATCACCGGTAGTTACATTAAATCAACCGGTGAAGATGAAGCATCGCCCGTAGAAGTCCTCAATTCCGACTACATCGTTAATTCAGGCGCGGTGGATGTAGGTGAGCTAACCAGCAAGCTCTCGGTCAGCTCTGGTACTGAAAACAACCCCGACTCGTTCACCTCGGGTGAAACGCAAGGTACCAGCAACATTAACTTACGCGGCTTAGGCTTAACCTCAACCCTCGTATTAGTTAACGGCAAACGCCAAACCATCGCGGCAGCCGTTGCCAACGATGGATCCGTGTTCGTTGATACCAGCACCATCCCAATGGCAGCGCTAGAACGCGTTGAAATCTTAAAAGAAGGCGCAACCGCAACCTACGGCTCTGATGCTGTCGCCGGTGTAGCCAACTTCATTTTACGCAAAGACGTCGAAGGCATCGAAATTTCGACCGGCTATGAAGAGATCACAGATGGTGGTGCCGGTAAATACGACGTCAATTTCTTGGCGGGCTTTGGTAACGATACAACGCGTGTCACCGTAGCGGGCACCATGATCAAGCAGGACTCTTTGAGTTCGGCAGAGCGCCCTTACACCACCGAAAACGCGATTAGTACGCTAGGGCGTAGCTTTTTAATTTTGGGCCCTAACGCAGTTGGCACCGGCGATTACGCTGGCAACTATGCTTTTGTAGAAACCGTTCCCGACGCAAATTGTGAAGCGAATGGTGGTTTGCTGGGTACACCTTACGTACCCCAAGACGTTGTCTACGGCCCCGGCACGGGTGGCGGCGCGAAGTGCGGCTTCCTTTATGGCCCACGATTTAACATCGTGAACGAAGAAGAAAAGTCACAGCTGTACGCTAACTTGACGCACGAGTTTTCTGACACGCTGAGCATGATGGCGGAATTAGGTTGGACTCATCACGAAGTCCTCGATAACCCTCAGTCGCCCTCTTACCCGAACTTGACCTTCCCAACGGTCATGCCAGGGACTGGAGGTAGCCCGTTTAACGTACCCGTTCGTTGGTACGGGCGCCCCTTAGGGGCTGAAGCCCCATCGCCATTGGCCCCCCGTGACAGCGAAGCCATTCGCGCTAGCTTACAGTTAGACGGCGAGCTGAATAATGGCTGGAGCTGGATGGGCGCCCTGACCTACTCCGAGAACGATCGTGTAGCACGCCAACCCGACACCATCGCGTCGCGCCTGGTCGCAGCGATTGCGGGTAACGGCGGCCCCAGTGGTAACGAAACCTTCAACCTGTTTGACCCCAGCGCCAACTCGCAAGAGCTAATCGATTGGATGAGCCACCTGACTTACACCAACCGTAAAACCGAAATGACGGTCGCGGATTTCGTGGTGAGCGGCGAGTTGTTCGACATGGCAGCGGGCCCAGTCGGTTTCGCGGCAGGTGCACAATGGCGCGATGAAGGTTACTCAGTAAAACGTGATGCGCTTTACACCCAAACCAACGATCCCGTCACCGGTGCGTTAATTCCGGTTGATTTGATCTTCTTGGGTGGTGGCACCCCAGTCGATGTGTCGCGTAGCTCTTATGCCTTATTCGCAGAAGCAAATCTGCCCTTGACGGATAGCTTGGAAGCGAGCGTCGCTCTACGCTACGAAGACCTAGATTCGGACAGCAGCGTCGATCCTAAGTTATCCTTGCGCTGGCAAGCCACGGATAACCTCGTATTGCGTGCATCGGTCTCATCGGCCTTCCGCGAGCCCTCGCTAGTACAGCTGTACAACCAAGGCACGTCATTACAAGGCCTGGTTGATGCAGGTGCTACCAGTGCTCTGTTTGTTCGCGTCAACGCTCGCGGTAACACCGATCTTCAACCCGAAACCTCCACCAACTTCAACATTGGCGCAGTCTACGATGTCACCGATGACCTGACTGTACGCTTGGACTACTGGAGCTTCGAATACGAAGATGTGATTACGGTTGAGAACGCCCAAGGTAAACTCAACGCCGATCCAAATGGTGCTGACATCCTGCGTAATGCCAATGGCTCGCTGGCAGGTGTTAATGTTCAATACATCAACGCCGAAACAGTCGACACCGACGGCATCGACTTATCCATCGACTGGTCTAAGTCCACCGACATCGGCGATATTGGTGTTTCAGTAGCCGCAACTCGCTTTTTGAGCTACGAAATTCCCTGCACCGGCGCAAATGCACGTGGCTGTACTGGCGCTTCAGGCACACAAGACGTTGTGGGTTACTTCAACTACGA
>JALRFH010000116.1 GCA_023253715.1 Halieaceae bacterium | reverse complement strand
CCTTCATCGTAACGCTTGGTGGTCTTCTCGTGTGGCGCGGCGCGGCGTTTCTCGTGGCGCGCGGAGAAACGATCTCGCCGGTTGACTCGACCTTCGCGCTTGTTGGCGGCGGCCCCTATGGCGCGGTTGGTGCGGCGTTTCTCTCAACCATCATCCCTGGCATTTTGCTAACGCTGATCTATTGCGGGCTCAATATCTGGTTCTTGAGAGACAACCCTAATATCAAGGTAGAAGCGCCACTACCTATTAAACAAGCCACGATCAACATCGCAAAAAGTGGCTACCATGCGGCTTTTGCTTTGCTGATGCCATTGATCATCTTAGGTGCTATCTATAGCGGCATTGCGACCCCAACCGAAGCGGCGGCCATCGCCGTGATATATGCGATCCCTGTGGGGTTATTTATCTACAAGGGCTTGTCATTAGGAACAGGGAATTATCAAGAGTGACTGAATCGCAAATGTAACAAAGCCCACATCATATCGCCACAGAAGAAAGCGGGCGTAGGTCTGACTGGCACGCAGACTTATGCCCTTGAGACTGTCTAATCGCTCAATTCTTGCAAGTGCTCGATGACAAACTCAACTCGATCTTGTCCCCAGAAAATCTGGTCTCCAATGATGAAGGTTGGAACGCCAACAGCACCATCTGAATCGGCTAGCTCGGCATTCTGTTCAAGTTTGGCTAAGTTAATGGGATCTTTTGCAGCCTCGATTAAGGCTTCTTCGTTTAAATTACAGCGACGGGCGATGTTGCGAAGACTCTCATCCAGAGCAATATTGTTTCCAAACTCCCATTCTTCACGCATAGTTTCAATAATATAGTCGCGCAACTTGCCCTGTTCTTCTGCGTAAAACGAGCCAGCTCCCGCGGGGGTGGGTTCGGTTTCCATTGGAGGTGGATTTACCGGTATGCCCAGTCTTTTGGCAAAGCGCTTTAAATCTTGACGCGCGATCGGCAGCTTTTTCTTGGCGCGCTCTGGGCTAGAGCGCAGATTCCATCCGCCTACGGGACGCCATATCAAGTTAATATCAAATTCGTCGACGATGGGCCACATCGTTTTCGACAGTAAATAGCAATAGGGACTGCGGAAATTAAAATAGAGAGTGACGTCAATGGATTTTTTCATGGTAAAGCTCCTGTGGGTCGCGCTTGGGGCTTATCGCCCGGCAGCTCGCATTTGTTGTGTGGTAAACATACTGGGCCGAAGATCTTCCTCTGGCATGTGCGTTCGAAACTGCAGCGTCGTGCAGTGATTCGCTTGAAGATCAATCATAGAGACGCCGTCCGTGATTACGCCCTGCCAGTCTTCGTTCTTGGCTTCGTGTTGCGAAGAGTCGCTCGCGGCCACCATGCCTAACTTCCACAGTTTTCCTGGACGGTCGTATATGCGTGTCAGCAGTGGTACATAGGTTTCGGCATCGATGGAGAAAATTCGTTCTTTGAGTGGGTGGGTGGGATTGATAGGCGTTGCTTTTAAGATGTGGACAGTTCGAACTTGCCATGTCACGGCCGGAAAACATTCGCCCGCCCCTTGAAATTTTATGACCTTTAGGTCGTCCAATTTTTGCTCTTTATAGCTTTCAGGTAGGGCGTTAAATGCGTACATGGGCGCCAGGATTTCTTTACTACCCAGATACTCCCATTGCATATCACGGATTCGGCCATTGTAGCCCATGAAGTCTTCGATCATGATGTCGCTGCCTAGGAAGGCATCAGTCTTTTGACCAGTCGGTAGACGCTTTACTCGGCGCTGCGCTGTCAAGTAAATCCAGGCTTGTTCGGCTTCGCTGTCGTCTTTCTTGGTATACGTCAATAACTGAGTGTTGCGGATATCCTGTGGTCGTTGTACCTGCAAATACAAAGCAGAGTATAAATCCGCCGGATTCTGATCAAGTTCTGGTGTTGGTGCTCTCGAGTGTCGATGACTAAACCGCATCAAAGCCCCATACATTTCAATGGTTCGCTCTGTTTTTTCGGTTTTCATGTTTTTGTAATGCCACGTTAATGACTGTGTTTCAGACTCATCGGGACCGTAGGTATATCGCATATTCCATGCGATTTTTTCGCCCGCTCGCGAATCGCTTGCGTCGGGCCAACCTGGAAATGGGCGGCCATTGTGGTAGTTTTCCAAGTCGCCGACGTTCTCCCCCAACCTTGCTTGACCCAGGAATTGTTGCGTGGCCTCGATGTAGTTGGGGTGTTGCGTAAACGGGATGTAAGCGCCTGTGACAATGCTCACTTGGCCCTTTGATATTAACTCGTAGAGTGCTGGGTCAAGCAGATCTTCAAATTCCGTGACGTTGGTGGGACCAATTTGGATACCCGCTTCAAGTTGCTTCTGAGGGGGATGCCGAAAATCGTTTGAAGTAAATCCATGGTCGGCCGAGAGGCTTAACAACAGAGCGGCGATAGCTGGGAAATAGCGCATCATAGGTCCTTATTATTTGTATAGCCATTTGGCTAGAAGCAGGTTGACTTTTGGCATAATCAGATAGGTCATGAGAATGACTTGTATACCTACGACCAGCGCCGTTTGTATTAGTCTTGGCCAGTTGCCGATGGCCGGGGCTAAGAGTGTCAAGAGCGTATTTAACAGCACAAACACGACGCAGAATAACACCACAGACATCCTCCAGCGGATGGGATGTGGCGGCGGCGAAGCGACGTCGTCTCGATCGAACCAAACTTCTAGACCCGTCAGTGTGCTGCGATCTTCTTCGCCCTCAACGATCGGCGCGATTTCGGATACAGCCGCTATGTGCTCCTCTGAGGTTTGCCATGCCGCTGCGTGTTGATGGTTGTCAAACCGATAAATCGTCGTATAGATGCGACTTCCGCTTGAGGGTCGAAAAATATTTGCACCCATGTAGCCTCGAAAACCAGCGGCGAGTTTCGCAATTTTATTGACCCAAGCTTCGTACTCGTGTTCGTGCCCCTTAATGACCTTTCTTGATACGGCCACTACGACTTGATCGGTATCATGGTGTCTGTTGCTTGGCTTACCCTTGGTCATGCGTTTCACTTTTACCGATTAAATATTGTTGGGTACGGTCTTGACTTGTGTGGTTGGGGGCTCGGCTGCGAACCGTAAAACCAGATCTATGAATCGATTTGCTTGCTCAATTTGTGTCCAGTGTCCGCAGTGCGCAAGAACCTGTAATTCTGAGTTCGGTATCAGTCGATGCAGTTCTCGAGATACCTCTAGGGGGATCACCCGGTCGTCTTCGCCATGAATCAGCAAGGTCGGTTGTCGCAAGGCCTTTAAGTTTTCAGGGGGCTGCGCAATTTGATCAAGACAATGCTGACGTGGTTCGGGGAACAGTCGCTCGTAGCGGCTCTGCACTCCTGCCGCGAGGCTGGCTTGATAACGTTGCTCTGCGAGTTGATCAGAAATACGGCTGCGGTCGTAGGACATCAGATCTAAAAGTTGCCGCATCGCTTGGACCGAGGGTTTATAACCCCAAATAGTATCCAGAGCTTCAGTAATCTTAAACTTGATACCTACAGCCCCCATCAATACCAGTTTAGATACTAGGTCAGGCCGCTGTGATGCTAGGGCCAAAGCGACGGCGCCGCCGAAAGAATTGCCCACAATACAGACTGACTTGAGCCCCAGGGCATCCAATAAAGCACCAATTTGAGCGACCCAGCTATCCATGAAACGGTAAGTTGTGCTGGCCGGTTCTTGAGTTTGACCAAACCCCATCAAATCAGGCATCAAAACTCTAAAGTGTTGCGCCAGACTTGGCGCAACACCTTGCCAGTTCGCCGCTGCCGTTACACCGGGCCCGGAACCGTGCAGAAGCAACAGCGCCGGACCTTGCCCCATTTCTTGAAGGTGCGTTTTATAGCCTACTGTATCGACGTAATAGGCCTTGGAGTCGGTCGCGCCCATATCACTGGCCTAAACGAACGAAAAGCCGACGTTACCAAGGCCTTGATAGCGAACATTAATACAGTCGCCTTTCTCGACTAAGACTGCAGCTGTGATGCCGCCAGTCATTACGAAGGTGCCGGCAGGGATGTACTCGTCAACATCAGCGAGCATATCAGCAAGCATGGCAACGCTGGCTGCAGGGTGGTCGAGTACCGCAGCACCCGCCCCCAATTCCACGATTTTGCCGTTTTTCTCCATGACTACGCCCAACGTCGACCAATCGAAGTCGCCCGGTGCTGCTGCATGGCTTCCTACGACAAAACCGCGAGACGACGAGTTGTCCGCCATTACACTGGTTAAATCGAACTTAAAGTCCTTGTAGCGTGAATCAATGATTTCAACAGCGGGCACCACCAGTTCTGTGGCATCAAGAACCTCTTCGACCGTGATATTACGGCCGCGCAAATCTTTGTTGGTGACGAAGGCAATTTCTGCCTCGACTTTTGGGTGGATGTATTGATCCCATTCAATGGCAGCGCCGTCTGCTTCACTAAAATAATCCATCAGAAAGCCGTAACAAGGTTTCTCGACGCCCATTTGTTGCATTTTAGCCCACGAGGTTAATCCCATTTTAAGGCCCACTAGCTTATTGCCGCGTTCCAGTTTACGTCGACGAATTTCCCATTGAATGGCCGTCGCATCGGCAAAGGTCATATTGGGGTAGTCGTCGGTGATCTTCAAAATTTCACGGCACTCCAGCTCAGCATTCTCAACATGTTCAGCGAGAGAGGCGATGGTGGCCTGATCAAGAGTTGTTGTCATTGTGCGGTCCTCGCCTAAGTAAATTGAATGGTACAGTTGCCTACGCCACCGACTTTGACGGTCATGACGTCACCAGCTTGCACCGACTCTAGCGGGACTAAGCTACCTGACAAAATGATGTCCCCAGCGTTTAAGGTAATGCCGAATCTACCCAGTGTGTTAGCCAACCACGCCACGCAATTGACGGGGCTGCCAAGAGCGGCCGCGCCAGCGCCGGTCGATATCACTTTGCCGTTTTTCTCAACCACCATACCTACGGTGGCCAGATCTAGCTTGCGAGGATCTATGGCTGCCGCCTCGTTCACCGTGAACAAGCCGCACGAGGCGTTATCAGACACGGTATCTTGAATTTTGATTTGCCAATTCTCGATGCGTGAGTCCACCACTTCAAAACAGGGGAGTACGGCTTCTGTGGCCGCTAGTACGTCTGCGTTGGTAATCCCGGGTCCGCACAGATCTTTCTTTAAAACGAAAGCCAGCTCGCCTTCCGCACGGGGTTGAATTAAGGTGCTGGAAATGGGCATTTCGTCGTCGTAACGCATGGCGTTCGTCATGAAACCAAAATCGGGTTGATGAACATTCAACATGTTCATGACCGCTTTGCTGGTGACGCCAATTTTCTTACCAATGACCTGTTCACCGGCCGCCACACGGTTTTCTAACATGCGCAGTGAGATTTGATAGGCATCCTCGATGGTGATTTCTGGATGCGTGGTTGTGAGTGGCGCGATCGTAGTTCGCGCCACCATGGCTTTGTAGAGTTCATCACCTAGGTGATGAATCAGTTGTGTGTCCATAATTGTTTCTCTTTTGTCTATTACAGCTTGATGCAGATATTTTTGAGCTCAGTGTAGAATTCAAGCGAGTGCACGCCGCCCTCTCGGCCAATGCCGGATTGCTTTGCTCCGCCAAACGCAGTGCGTAAATCACGTAAAAACCAGGAATTTACCCACGCGATTCCAACTTCGATTTGCTCGGCAACACGCACGGCACGTGAGGTATTCTCGGTCCAAATTGCGGTGGCCAGACCATAAGGGTTGTCATTCGCTAAGGCGATGACTTCATCTTCGGTATCAAAGGGACGCAAGTGGCAACATGGCCCAAAAATTTCTTCACGAACGACGCGAGCGTCATCGCTAAGCCCTTCCCATATCGTCGGTTCAACCCAACAACCGTCGGCGAGCTCGGCTGGCATGCTTGGCGTTCCGCCGCCCAGCAGAACCGTCGCGCCTTCGTCTTTAGCGATTTGGTAATAAGAAAGTACTTTTGATTGATGCTCCTTGCTGATCAAGGGCCCCATAGTACTGTTGCTGTCATTGGGCGGCCCCAGACGAAGTTCCTTGGCTGCCTCAATAAAGCGTGCTTTGAATTCTTCGTAGATACGACGTTGCACGTAGACCCGCTCGGTACCTAAACACACTTGACCGCAGTTGGCGAACGCCGAGCGCATGGTGCCTTCGACGGCTTTCTCGATATCACAGTCATCGAAAATTAAGGCGGCATTTTTTCCTCCGCATTCGAGTGAGATATCTCGTAATCCGACGGAAGCCGCGCGTGCAATGATTTCACCGGTGCGTGTTTCTCCGGTGAAGGTTATAGCGTCAACATCTGGATGCTCGGTGAGGAATGCGCCCGCTGAATCGGGGCCGAAGCCGTGTACGACGTTATAGACCCCTGCGGGTACACCACACTCGTTCATGACCTCGCCAAGAAGGGTAGTGGTTAGTGGTGTTTCCTCTGACGGTTTTACCACGACAGTGTTGCCGCAAGCCAATGCGGGCCCAACCTTCCACGTCATCAACAATAAGGGTAAGTTCCAAGGACTGATCACGGCAATGACACCTTTTGGTGTGCGATGCCCCACATTCATGGCGCCTGCACCATCGGGCGTGTCCAGACGAAATCCTTCGGTGGGCACGTTTTTGATCATGTCGGCGAAGACTTTAAAATTTGCTGCGCCGCGGGGAATATCAATATGCGATGCGAGGGACTTAGGTTTGCCGGTATCCAGACACTCCGCTTCAAGGAATTCATCAAAACGCTCGTTAATGCGATCGGCCACGCGATGCAAAATGTCCGTGCGCTCCGCAAGTGTCATTTTACCCCACGGGCCCCTAAGCGCACGTTTAGCCGCAGCGACTGCCGCATCAATTTCGCGCTTCTTCCCTTCGTGTACCAAGCCAATGACTTGGTTGTTGATGGGGTTTCGATTCTCAAATGTAAGCCCCGACGAGCCCGCGGTAAACGAGCCGTCGATGAAGTGTTTGCATTCTTTCATGCTGCCTCGCTGTTAGGTCGTTACGTTTAAGAAACGTTCATTTAGCTCGCGCGCATGATAGAAAACAGCTTTGCCCAGTTTCTCAGCGTCCCAAGTCGTCGTCGGCATTCCTGGTACGTACCAGTCTCCACCAGCAAATGTTTCGTTACGATTGCCCGAGGGGTCGAAGAAATAAATGGTTTGACCATGAGTCAGACCATGACGCGTAGGACCGATATCGATGGAAATATCCCACATCGAGATTAAATCGGCAGCCTTTAACACGTCATCCCAAGATTCGAGTAGGAACGAAGCGTGGTGGAACATGCCTTTTCCTTCGGCCCGAATGAACGCGATTTCGTGCTCTTTCATTGAGGTGGTTAAGAACTGCGCAATGCGTACATCGCCGTCCATGGCTTGCTCTGTTAGCCAGAAGCCCAGCACTTCAGTGAATAACTTGAGTGTCCCGTCTAAGTCGTCACCATAGAGTAGGCAGTGATCAAAACGTGTCGCCTTCATGCCCTTTAAGTCCATGGGCCACGCATCAGGGTTGCGGTGGCCGGTCGCGCGGCCGACCACTTCTTTTTCGGCGAAAATTTCGAACATATGACCGGTGGGTGAGTCAAAGCGTACTCGAGGGCCGCAACCGTTCAATTCGCCCGCCGGAATGTCTTCGACATTACAGCCAAAATCAATCAAGTCTTGACGTAGGCTAGCCAGTACTTCGTTGTTAAGTACTTTAAAGCCCATAAAATCCATGCCAGCTTCGTCGGCTTCACGCAACACCACCGAGAACTTATCGGCTTCCGTCCAGCCTTTTAGGTATACACGACCTTGCGAGTCACGGTCGGTTTCAAGTAAGCCTAATCGATCACGGTAGTGAGTGACGGCTTCATCTATATCCAATACACGTATCTGGACGTGTGCAGTTCCAATAACACCTTTTTGCATAATAAAACCCCTTTTTTAGAGTGTGTTTTAATCGTTCCCTACAGCCATAACGCGCATATTACTGCGCGGAAATACCCGGCAAGAAAGGGCAAAGCCCGCTGCTTGCGCTTCTTTCGTAACAAATTTGATGCTCATTTTTTTTGCCTCAAATTCGCCCTCTAGAATTCGTATCTTGCAAAAACCGCAGCCGCCACCCCGACAGCCTACGTTAATCGCTTTGACACTTTGAGATTCCATGCCGTGAAGTAACGACTTCTCGGGTGGGCACTCAAAGCTTGCATCATCTGAACTGATAACCTCAATGTGAAACATAGTTTATATGCGCTTAAACAGCGCACTCCTGGTAATTTCCGACGAGCCATCGGCAGCAGTCAGAAATTTTTCCATGTGGATATCTTCTTCAAACAAGCGACCTCGCATGAGTGAAGTTATTGCTGCGTCGATCATTAAAGGAGGTCCACACAGATAGGCTTTGTGGCCGGCAAACTTACCCTCAAAGTATTGTTCGGCGGCTTCATGCACAAAGCCTATGAACCCGCTCCAATTGTCGTCCGTAGCGGGTTCATTCAACGCTGGGATGTAATGAAAGTTTTCGTATTCTTGCGCCAGCGCGTCGAATTTTTCTCGGTGGTAAAGCTCGGCCACATTACGCGCGCCCTGAAATAAATATATTTGCTTTGTGACGCCATTTTCGAGCATATCCAAAATCATCGATTCCGGGCTGGATAATCCCGATCCTCCGGCAATGAAGATAGTGTCTTTACTATCCGAAGTGCGCACGAAAAACTGCCCGTATGGACCGGATAAGTCGACGGTATCGCCAAGTTGCAGCTCATTGTGAATATACGTGGTGGCGGCCCCCCCGGGCACTAAACGCACATGCAGTATGACCTCATGGTCGTTGCTAGGCGGGTTAGCGATCGAAAATGCGCGACTGCCCTCAACCTTAGGTAGTGCAATATTGACATATTGACCCGCCTGGAACTTCATAGGGCGATCAAGTTTGAATCGCACTTCCGCAATGGTGGGGGACAAGGGCTCGATTGCCGTGACTTCAGCTCGGTAGTCCTCGACGAGATAACCCGCGAAATCTGGGTCGACATCGATATCGGCTTCGATGACCAGATCGCTTTCGGGGGTTGCACAGCAGGCAAGTAGCTTTCCTTCCTCTCGCTCCATATCCATCAGGGCAAACGGTGATGCATCGCCGTGATCCACGTAGCCATCGAGCAGAGTGCATTTGCAGGTTGCACAGGTTCCGTGCCCACAGGCAAACGGCAACCAAACCCCTTGGCGCAGGGCTGCTGCCAAGATCGTTTGGCCTTCCTCTACTTCAATCACTTCCCCCGTGGGCTCGATGGTCACTTCGTAGGTCATGCGAATTCCTTAAACACCGGCATCAGCAAAGGCGGACTTTTCTGCGGTTTTGAAGCGCAGTAAGCATTTGTGATCAAAACCATTTTCCGCCAAGCTTTTGTCCATAACAGGTTGAAAAGGTTCGTTGTTTAAGCTCCATTCAACGGTGCCCCAGTCGATATCCTTATACTCGGGGTGTTGGCAAAAGTGCGTGCCGATTACATGTTCAAGAACAGCTGCAAAAGGCATGTTGGGGTCAAGTGGGAACGCTTTAGCGGAATAGAAAAACAGGTGTTTGTCCCAGTTGATGTAAACTAAAATTGCTCCGCCGAACTTGTCGGCAGAATCTTTTCTGTCACCGTGGTAGTCGGCACGAAGCGCGAGAGTAGCCATAATAACCTCTATCGATTAGGTATGGGGCAGAGCGAACTCTGCCCGAGTTCAGTTAAGCAACGCCTTTCCATGTTTTCCAGCGCTCTTCGTCGGGCGAGCCTACGTAATCCATATTGGCCTTACCGACATCCAGCTTGTAATAATCCATGACCTTCTCTAGACCTCCTGGACCGCCACAGTTGCCCTGGAAAATCTGATGTACGGGTAACCAAGAATGTACGTATTTTTCCGGCTCGTTTTCGAAGATGTGCTGGCATTGATCAGAGCAGAAGTGGAATCGTTCACCCTGATACTTTGTCGAGCGATAAACGATGTCGCGTGGATCATTCTGTACATCGGTATAAATCATGGGTATCTGGCAGGTTTGGCACAGTTGGGGTAAGCCCTCGTTGTAATAACGCTCGCCTTTATCAGCCATTTCTTTTGCCATTTCCCAGCGTGGGCGGTAGTACTTATCAAAGGTCTCTGGATATTTTTCACTCAACCAATCCAATTCTTGATTGCTTGGGATCCATGTGTGAAACGCGGTCGCTTGACTGTTGGTATAGAACGTCCACCAGGCTTGATGGCTCAAGTGCTCTTTTTCGGCCTTGATCAGGTCAGTGTAGTCAGGCATTTTGATGCCGTAACGCTCCAAATCTTTGAATAAGGCGCCACCAGCTTGTTCGAAGTAGAGTTCCCACGCTTCCTTCCAAGACATCACTTTTTGAGGCAGCATGTAATCCATCATCATAGCAACGACTGTCAGTATTCGGTAACCGCGCCACAACCACTTATCGATCCATTTTTGGACGATAGGCACATTGTCTTCGTGTTGTTCAAGCAAGAACTTGATGATTTCAAGACCCAAGGTCATGTGCCTCGCCTCATCTGACTGTGCAGAGAAGCCAAAAGTCACCGTAGCCATGTCACCGTTGTACGCGGCGCCGGACATGAAGGGTACGAATAGCAAGTTGGTTAAGACGTACTCGAATGAGAAGCCGATGGCTACCATAAATTCAAAAGGACCGGCTGAACGTGCGTCGTCAAAGAAGGATTTCACAACCGAGATGTACCATACGCGGTCATGCATGTGAGAGAATTCGTCGAAGCCGTCAAAGAATTTGTTGTAGTGGCTCATCGCGTGAATTTGCGTTTGGATATGGCGAAGTTCATCGAGCGACTGCATTTGCGCTGCGATACGAGCGCCGATGCCACCCATGTGTCGGCCAGTGAAGGCGAATCCACTGTGTGCCGCTAGCTCACCAGGGCTTACCGCAGTGAGGAAGATCTTAATGGCGTTCACATACCGAGCATCGGTGACGTTTAAGTGGCCATTGTTTTGTGAAAATGCATCGTAAATGGCGTACAGCTTCTTCTCTTTTTCCGCTTGATATTTCCAATAAGCGTCCATGGTGAGGCGGAAGGGGTCTTCCCACTTGTCCCAATCGGTGATTTTAATGCCTTCAAATTCTTCGAAGGGGAAAGCATCTTTACGATCTTCGTAAGAGAAGTCCCAGTCCAAATCACGTGTTAACAAGCGATATTTGTCTTTCAGGTTCAGTTTCTTTGTTGACATAGTCTTGTCCCTCGTTTAGTTATCCCAATGGACCGTGAAGTAATCGTCGTCTTCGTCAATGTGCCCGGTTAGGGTGAGTAAATTGACGTGAATGGACTGTACCTCCCATTCACAACCCATCCTTTCCTCCACCGTGGCCTTGTTGATCGTTAAGGAGCCCTCGTTTTCGATACGAATCATAGCGGGCTCAAAGTAGACGGTTGCCTCAGGGTTATCTTCCTCAATGGCTTGCACGATGTAGCGTGCCTCGTCATTGTCTTGAAACGCGATAAGTACTTTAGACATGATTGGTCCTTTTTTAGTCGGCTAATCCGATTTTCTTGAGTCTGGTCGCAAGTGCTGAGTAAGCCTCTGCAAGCGCGTCGTCAGAGAGCAAATCGTTCGCAAGCGGCTCTAACGCACTTTGAGCCCGGATACGCCAGGTGCTGATCCAGGATTTCACTTGATCGGCGTTTTGCCTGTTTTCATTGATCACCGTTTTTAGAAGGGAATCTGACCAGCGCTGCGATTCTCTCGATCTTTCACGCATAAATTCAGTCAGCATTAATATATCGCCGGCGTTATTCTCAGTGAGCCACGCATCGTATTGCTCGAAATACAGGTTATCTACCAAGGTGTCCAACACAATATTTTGGGCAATAAAGGTCTCGAACCAGTCATCAATTGTCAGCGTTTTTTCGCAGTAAGCGCGCAACCCCTGCCATATCGGGTTGTTCATCCACTCTTCTTTTGCCGCCGCTAGCGAGTCGCCAGTGTTGCCATCGATGGCTAGACCTATTCTGGCGTAGTACTGAGCATTTCCGAATCGATCCATCCCTTCAAATAGGGTTGCTTGGGCAACGGCCGTGCAGTAATTAGCATACGCTGTGCAATACATGTTGTTCAGATTGGCCGTATGCTCGACGTGACGAAGAGGAATTAAATGCTTTATGAGTCTCTCTTTCATTCCCTCAGGAAGTTTGTCTGCCAAATCGCGTTTGTCGAAGAATCCAAAGTTGCTCTCTGCGTTTTCCTGCATGCGAGCCCTGTTCTGGACGTAGGTGCCGTAGTAAAACTGACGCGGATCTTTAAGCGCGTACCAGTCTTCCATTGTAATGGCCGTCCTGCTGGGATCATTCAGTTCGTGATCTTGATCCCATAGCGGCTTATAGTGGAAATTAGTCTGAGCAGCGATGTCGTAGGTGGCTTCTTGATACCGAGTTGCTGGTTTGTCGCCAAATCTGCGAGCGATATGGCCAAAAGTGTTGCGAATCGTATCCATCTTCGCCGTTTTGATTTCGATTGTCATTTACTACCCTCTTTATTTAACGAGTAATCTTATAGTTCGGTTTGGTTGCGTTTGGCGAAAGCTTCTTCACCAATGCGCCACTTTTCCATCTCTTGATCCACTAAGCGGCACTGCTCATCAGTCATCATCATGACATTTTGTGTTCTGCAAAATTCTTCGAATGCCTGCTTCGGTAGAATAAGTTCGACGAACAAATCAGGCTCGCCAATCGCGAAATCGAATTCTACGAGCTGGTTTTCCGTAATGTCCTTTACGCGAACGAACCGGGGCAGAGTGTCAGCCACGTTTGCGCCGTCGACCGATCGCGCGCCCTGGATAACATCGAAGCTCTTACTGGTCGTCATTGTTCGCCGTGCCTCTTTCTTATGGTCTCTGCATTCAGACTGCACTGAACGCGCTTTTTCTTGTCGTTGCAAACCGTGTGCCAAACCGACGTATTTTTTTGCTAAAAATAAAATATTTAACGAATTCAATGAGTTAAATTTTTTCGGAGTAGTTGCGGCGCGCTCCGTGATGAGTTGGCGTTTTTAACTATTTAATTAAAAACGGGGCGATGGAAATCTCTCTGTCACAAAATTTTAGCATTTAAGCAAGCGTTATCAGCGGCTTTTTCCGGGGCATACTCACTGCTATGACCCCCTATTGTTGGGGTTTTGGGGCGCTCTATTCAGCGTGACTACGCGACTAAAGTTGCTGTGCAGCGAAGCGCTTTACTCATTTTTTTGCGGCCAAAAGTTACTGATAGGAAAAAATTCATCATTTCATAAAAAAATTTAATGCGCTACTTGGGGTGGACAGTGATATTTCGCCGGAGAATTTAAATAAAAACTATAAAAAACATCGGGTTACGATAAATTTTCTATTAGTGGCATCATTATTGCTTTATGTCCCCTTAAGCGCGCTTCTGATCAATCTTGAGAGCGCTGCAACAAAAATAACCCGGGGGGGAATCGTGGTAAGACATTGGAGTAGTGCTCGCGTAGTGAGCCGTCAACTTTTTACACCCTTAACAAAGGTGGGCAACTTAATTTGTGCTGGGGCTCTTGCTACTACTTTGAGTGGATGTGAGGCAAATCTGAATCTCGCAGGCGTGGAAGAGACCCTTGAGCAGCCTATTCGTCGCACAGACCAGTTTTTGGCGCTTGAACAAACAGCAAACGGAGACTTGATTGCTTTCGCCGATGACGGCGTTGTTGTGCATGGTCGCGCCTCGCCAGAGGGGATCAATTGGCGGCGCGAAACCCTGGATGCAGATCGCGCCCCGACGTTTATTGATAGTGCGTCGTGTTCAGATGGGGCTGTTGTTGGCTTGAGTTTTTATAACGAAGTTTGGTGGCTTCGAGAAGGCGCCTGGACCGTCACGCCGATTGATACCTTCGAACAACTTGAAGCAATAGAGTGTCGAGCAGAGAACGAAGTCTGGGCCGCAGGCTCCTTTTCGAGTTTCTATCGCACTCAGGATTCCGGTGTTACTTGGGAAGATTTGAGTATCGGAGAAGACGCGACCATTACCAATATGCAGTTCGTCGACGAGGATTTTGGATACGCGGTAGGCGAGTTTGGAATGGTCTTTCAGACGGCGGATGGTGGTGAACAGTGGTCGGTGATCGATCCTGTGGCCGAAGAGTTTTACCCGCTGTCATTATTTTTTGCGGATCGGCAGCACGGTTGGGTTGGGGGTGTGCTCGGCATTGTTTTTGCGACAGAAGATGGCGGGTTGTCGTGGACGCAGCAGGACACGGAAAGCCACGCTGCAGTGTATGGTTTTTTCCAGGGTAACTCGGGGCTCTATGCTTTTGGGGATCAGGGGAGCCTTATGAAGCTCGAAGACGGTGTTTGGCGTAGACAGGCGACGCCGCCTATTCCAATACATTACAAGGCGGGGCTTGAATTGGATTCGGGCGAAGCGCTGTTGGTAGGTGGATGGGGGCTCGTTATGACGATCCCGCTAACACACGCGGCGCATGATGGTGCGGCAGCGGTAGGGAGCAATTAAGCATGTCAAAGATAACCCATTTTTTTCACTCACTAGAACTTGCTGTATTTCGTCATCCGAAAATGATTTTGTCAGCAGTGCTCTTCGCAACACTGTTCTTCGCAGCCCAAATTCCTGCTTTGAAGATGTATTCGGATTTTGCTGATTTATTGCCGCAATCTCATCCTTACATTCAGCTTCACAATGAAATCAAAGACAGCTTTGGGGGGGCTAATGTCATCGTTGTGGGCATTGAAGCCGAAGACGGTAGTGTGTTCAGCAACGACGCTCTTAAGTTAATACATGAGCTCACACTGGCGGTCGACGCTCTACCCGGTGTCAACCATGACTTAGTGAGTAGTTTAACTCACCGTACAGTTCGCAAGGTCTGGCTCACAGAGATGGGTAATATTGTTTCTGAGCCCTACTACGAGCCGCTCGACCCGCTTTTGTCTGATGAGCAGTTAGCGACTCTAAAAAAAGAGGTGATTGCTAATCCTCAGGTTTACGGCCCCTTGGTATCACCCGATATGAAGATGGCGTTGATCAAAGCGCAGCTAAACGAGGGGCAGCTTGATTACGAGGATACCTTTAATCAGCTTCAGGCGCTTCGTGCAAAGTATGAGGGGCAAGCCTTTCATATTTATGCAACGGGGCAGCCTGTGTTGGTCGGCTGGGCTTATCACTACAAAGACCAGATCTATCAAATCCTCGCGTTTACTGCTTTGATCATGGTCTTTCTTTTGGTGTGGCATTTTCGCTCCGCCTACGGGGTCCTGGTGCCGCTTGCTGGCGTTTTGGTGTCAACCATCTGGGGCTTAGGCATCATCTCATTGTTTGGTTATAACCTTGATCCACTGGGCTTGGTGATTCCATTCTTGATATCGGCAAGAGCGATGTCACATGGCATTCAAATCGTAGAGCGATTTTACGCGGAACTCAGTGAACGTGGTGAGCCGGCCGATGCTGCACGCACTACGTTTGAGAGTCTATTTCGTCCGGGTACGCTGGGCGTTGTATCAGACGCTATCGGCTTATTACTGATTGCGGTGGGATCTATCCCCTTGAATACGAAATTGGCGCACTACGCGTCGTTGTGGGCACTGTGCATCATCATCACGGTACTGATCAGCGTGCCCTTACTGCTATCTATTCTCCCCAAACCAAAGAGTACACAGTTGCACCAGAGCGCCTTGCGCGTTGTTGGTGGAGCGTCTGCATCGATTGTAAGCAGTTCGCCCAAAACCGTAATTTTAACGCTGGCGATAGCGTTGTGCCTGGGCGGTGTTTTTTCCTCGCATGTCATGATTGGCGAGTCCGAACCCGGTTCCCCGATTTTATATCAGGATCATGATTACAACGTTTCGTCTAAGAAGGTCAACGATACCTTTCCGGGGTCGGAAGAGCTCTACATCGTTGCGGAAACAGCGGATAAGCAAGGCATGAAAAGACCGGAGGTGCTTGCTGCGCTTGCCGATCTTGAGAAGCACATGCTACTGGATCCCGAGGTTGGCGGTGCTAAAGGTTTGCCCGATCTGGTCAAAATGGTGAATCGCTTGCTCCACAACAACGATCCCAAATGGCAGCAAATTCCAAAAGATAACTTGTATGTCGGAGGGTTATTGTTTGCCTACATGGCCTCAAGTCCTATTCCTGGAGCGACTCTGGAGTTTGTTGATTCCGAAGAGAGGGTCGCTAACTTGGTGTTTTATTACAAAGATCATCAGGGCGAGACGATTCGAAGAGCCATTCACACAGCCAAACAGTGGATCGCCGATAACGAAGGCAAAGTCGATGGGCTCAACATTCGTCTGGCTGGTGGCACTATCGGTGTTACCGCGGCCATGAACGAGGCGGCCTT
>JALRFH010000080.1 GCA_023253715.1 Halieaceae bacterium | reverse complement strand
GATATTCTTTTCAGGTCAGAGTTTAACGATGCACCTTCGCGTTTCAGCCAATCTCTTGCGGAATTCTTTAAGGTGGTCCTTGGCATGCTGCGCACGCGACGTCCTGTCGCGTGACGCTCCGCGCGAAACAGGCTGCAGCCGCTCGGCTGAGTTCTGCGTTTTTAAACGATTAAGTGGTGCCGATATCCTGGCGTAATGTTTTGGCTTGGCAGCCTAACTGGTATCATGCGTTTTTCGCAAAGAGGTTCCCATGGCAAAAATTGTGATCGCAACCCGAGAATCGCCCCTGGCCCTGTGGCAGGCGCATTACGTCAAAGATGCGCTCGAGATGGCGCACCCCGGGCTTGCGGTTGAGCTGTTGGGCATGACCTCGCGCGGGGATCAGCTACTGGATTCACCGCTGGCCAAAATTGGCGGCAAGGGTTTATTTGTTAAAGAGCTTGAAACGGCGCTGCTCGAAGGTCGTGCCGATATTGCCGTGCACTCCATGAAAGACGTACCCATGAGTTTTCCTGAGGGCTTGTGCTTAGGACCGATTTGCGAACGTGAGGCACCCAACGACGCGTTTGTGAGTAATACCTACGAGTCGATTGACGCGCTGCCCCAAGGCGCCATAGTGGGTACGTCGAGCTTGCGCCGCGAGTGTCAGCTGCGGTCGTATCGACCTGATCTTGTGGTCAACTTTTTACGTGGCAATGTAAACACACGCTTAGCGAAGTTAGACGATGGCCTGTACGACGCGATTATTTTGGCAGCAGCGGGTCTGATTCGTCTGGGCTTTGAAGATCGAATTCGCTCGCGTTTAACGCCCGAGCAGTCTTTGCCGGCCGGCGGTCAGGGTGCGGTCGGTATTGAGTTGCGCGTTGATGATGAGGTGACCAGTGACTTGATTCGGGTGTTGCATCACCCCAAAACGGCGGCCGAGGTCAGTGCCGAGCGGGCTTTAAATCAAACGCTAAACGGCGGATGCCAAGTGCCTATCGCTGCTTTTTGTGTGACTGAGGGCGATACGCTTTGGTTGCGCGGTCTAGTAGGTGCGGTGGATGGCTCATCGATTTTGCGGGCTGAGGCTCGCGGTAAAGTGGAAGATGCACAGCGTTTAGGGCAGCAGGTGGCGAGCGAGTTGCTAAGCCAAGGGGCCGAGGCAATATTGGCCGAGGTGTATGGCGCCTAAGCCGACCGTTATAGTGACTCGTCCTGCCGCGCAGGCGGGGCACCTATTGGAACTGTTAGCGGACGAGGGCTTTGCGGCTGTTTCAGTGCCCATGCTGCGTATTGAGTTCTTAGAGAATGTGCACGCGCCGGATTTTGGCGGCTTGGATACCTTAATTTTTATTAGTACTAATGCGGTCGCGGCGTTCGCGCAAAGCGTTGATGCCCGCGCTGTACCGCAGGGTCTGCGCGTCTTTGGGATTGGGCAACAAACGGTTAATGCACTGGGGCATTTGGGTTTGTCGGCGGATGGGGCTGATGCTCTGACCACTGAGGGTTTGCTACAGCTCTCGTGGTTTTCACGGCCTAGATCGGTGCTTATCGTAAAAGGCGAGGGTGGGCGCCAGACATTGGCCGACACCTTGCGGCAAGGCGGCAGTCGAGTCGGCGTCTGGGAAGGTTATCGCCGATTGGGCCCAGACGCTTGCCATCAAACCCAGTTGTGTGATCTGCTTGTAGCAAGTCCGGCCGCCGTGCTGACGCAAAGCGGTGAGACCTTGGCGAACGTGATAGAGGCGGTCGGTGGCCATTTGGCCTTGTTGCAAAAGGTGCCTATTATCGTACCATCGCAACGTGTTGCCGATGTCTACCAAGACGCCCGCTTGAATTTGGTTGTTGCCCGTAGCGCGCTGGATAAGGATATGGTGGCAGCGCTTAAGCGTGCCGTGAAAGGAGCTCGACGTGAGTGATCCCGATAAGCCCAAGGACGAGAGTAAGCCCGTTATTGCGGTCAGTGCCGATGGTCAGGCGAGCCTGTCTAAAACGTCGGCGGGTGCCCCCGAAAAGCCGGAAAGCGAAAACGCGGCCAGTCAACCTGACAATGCGCCATCCGTACCAGTAAAAGCGGCGGCAGAGCCGTCGAGCAAAGCGCACCAGTCTAGCGAGGGCAGCCCTTCGAGAGGGACCTCGAAATCACCAACCGCACCTAAGGCAAAAGCGTCTTGGTCTGGACGTCTGGCCCTGCTCTTGGTGTTGATTTTGGCGGGTGCCCTAGGTATTGGCTTTTGGCGATATGCGCCTGTGGTGATGGAGCGCGAGGCTCGCCTCGTAAACCAAGTCAAAGCACTGCAGGATCAGCTCAACCAATTGCCTGAGCCACAGTCTGAACGGGAGCTTTGGCAAAACGCATTTGCTCAAACCGAGCGGCAGGTAAAACAAACTCAGAGCGCAGTCGAACAACAGCGTTCGGCGCTAGCACAAGAAGTCGATGCCATGCGCGAAGCCTACACTGCACAGCGCGAGGTTTTGCGCCAGTTTGATGCCGCCGATCAGCGTATTTGGCGTTTGGCAGAAGCGCGTTATTTGTTGCGTTTGGCCAATCAGCGTCTGGCCTTGGGTGGCGATGCAAAGGTGGCTCTGGGTTTGTTGAATGCTGTCGATGACAGTGTAAAAGCCCTAGACGATCCCAGGCTGGGCTTGGTGCGCATGGCTTTGGCGCAGGATCGCGAGGCGCTGATGTTGGTCGAACCTGTAGACGTCGATGGCGTGTATTTTCAGATAGCGGCTATTTCCGAACGTTTGGCTGAAGCGGCCCTGACACCGGTAATAGGCGATCAAGGTTCGGACGCCGGGCGAGTTGAGCCGCCTGAGGACTCTGCCACCGGGGCTTGGCAATCCTTTGCCGCCAAGTTGGATGCTTATTTCACCGTGCAGAGAGTGGAGCAAGATCAGACTTGGATGAGTCCAGCGCAGTCGGCGATGGTGCGTCAGAGTATTCGCTTGTTGCTGGCGCAGGCGCAGGTCGCTTTGTTGGCGCGAGATGAGGTGCTCTATTTGGGTGCTTTGCAGCAAGTCGAGCAGTGGCTTCAGGATTACCGCATTACCGACGCAGCGACCATGGTGTATTTACAGCAGCGCACCCTTGAGCTGCAGTCGGTCCGTTTGGTTGCAGATTTACCGACGCTTGAGCGTTCGCTGGAGGCCTTGGCACGTTACATGGGGTTACCGGCCGACTCAGCGCACGCTGATAAAGGTGCGCAATGAGTCGCCCCCTGCGGTATACCTTTATCGGTTTGCTGCTGGGCTTAGCCCTAGTGTTGATCGTTCGCAGTGATCCGGGTTATGTGTTGCTGACCTTTCAAGGGTGGCGTGTCGAGAGCACCCTGTGGGTCTTTGCTTTTGTGCTGGGCGGTGGCATTTTTGCCGGTATCGTCCTGTGGCGCCTACTGCGTTCTGTTGTGAGTGCCCCCGGGTCTATCGGGCGCTGGCATCTAGGGCGCAAACAGCGTCGCACGCAAGAGTCATTGGAGCAGGCATTAGAAAAAGCGGTACTGGGTGATACCAAAGCCGTTACCGAGGCGCTTCGTTCGGCCAGTAAACGCCGCGGGGACGATTGGTTAAAACTGGCGGCGATTCAGGCAGATATTGATCACGGTGATTTAAAGCGCGCTGGGCAGCAGCTTGATGCGCTGGTGCTATCCGATTCGGACCTGCGGGGCGCTATCACGTGGCTACGTGTTCAGCTGAGCTATTTGCAGGGCGAGTACTCGGCTGCTAATGATTACTTGGCTAAGCTCTCCCAAGCTCAGCAGAGTACCGTTGCCGTACAGCGCGTTAAACTCGCGGTGAAAACATTGCTTGCCGATCACCGCGCGGTCATCAGTGTGTTATCGAATTTGACTTCAAGCGTCATACCTAATAAAGAGCGTTTGGCGCGTTTGACGATTGCGCTAAAACATCGCCTGGCAGAGCTCAGAGCGGCTGACGATATGCTGGCTACGCATCAGTCTTTGGCCAAGTCCGATCAAAACCACGATGACGTTCTGTTGGCTGTATTTTCTGCCCTAGTGCGTGAAGGGCATGGGCAGCAAGCCATTGAGCTTGTGAGCGCGCACTACAAAAAAGCCTGGCCCAAGGCGGTACTTTCAGTGTTTGCGCACGCACCGTCAGCGGCACTGCCCAGTAGCCCGTCTAAAAAGCTTGCGGTGTGGCTTGGCGATCAAGCGAATTCCGCTACCGGTTTGTTGCTACAAGGCCGTTTAGCCGCCAAACAAGCCATTTGGGGGACGGCGAAAGCACACCTCGAAAAAAGCTATCAGGCCCAGAACTCTGCGTTTACCGCTCAGTGTTTGGCCCAAGTCTGTTTGGCGATGGGCGAGCGCGAGGCGTCTATTTTGTGGTTTGAGCGCGCGGCGCCGCGAAGCTAGTCTGCTGAACCAGCGCTGTTCAGGCAGGCTTATTTGTCGATGCCTAGCTCGCTCCAAATCTCATCCACGCGTGCCTTAACCTCATCGGACATGGTGATAGTGGTGCCCCATTCGCGATCGGTTTCGCCTGGCCATTTGTTGGTGGCGTCAAAGCCAACCTTCGATCCAAGCCCTGCTGCGGGTGATGCAAAATCCAAGTAGTCGATGGGAGTGTTCTCGATAAACACGCTGTCGCGCTTGGGGTCCATGCGTGTCGTCATGGCCCAAATAATGTCTTCCCAATTGCGCGCATCCACATCTTCATCGGTCACGATAATGAACTTGGTATACATAAATTGCCGCAAAAACGACCAAATCCCCAGCATCACTCGCTTCGCGTGCCCGGGGTACTCTTTGCGCATGGTCACGACCGCCAGGCGATAGCTGCAACCCTCGGGCGGCAGATAAAAGTCTACGATCTCGGGGAACTGCTTCTTCAAAATCGGCACAAACACTTCGTTTAAGGCAACGCCCAAAATGGCCGGCTCATCGGGTGGGCGGCCCGTGTAGGTGCTGTGATAAATTGGGTCTTCGCGGTAGCTCATCGTCTCGACAGTAAACACTGGGAAGCGCTCGACTTCGTTGTAGTAACCCGTGTGGTCACCGAAGGGGCCTTCGTCGGCCTCTTCGCCCGGCATTAAGTAGCCCTCTAAAATAATCTCGGCCGAGGCGGGCACTTGCAAGCCATGCTCTTTACAGATGGGTGACAAGCATTCGACGACTTCGGTTTTGCTACCGCGCAGTAAACCCGCAAAGGCGTATTCCGAGAGCGTGTCGGGTACCGGCGTGACCGCGCCAAGTGTGGTGGCGGGGTCTGCACCCAAAGCCAGTGCGACGGGGTAGGGTTTGCCCGGGTTTTTCTGTTGCCAATCGCGGTAATCGAGCGCCCCGCCCCGGTGGCTGAGCCAGCGCAAAATCAGTTTGTTACGGCCAATCTTTTGCATCCTGTAAATGCCTAAGTTTTGGCGCTCTTTGTTAGGGCCTCGCGTAATCACTAAAGGCCAAGTGACCAACGGGCCCACATCACCCGGCCAGCACGTTTGGATAGGCAGGTCGTCTAAATTGACCTCATCGCCGTGCTTGGCGTGACGCTGACATTCGGCATTGCGCACGACCTTGGGCGCCATGTTCATCACCTGTTTCAGCAAGGGTGCTTTGTCTAACGCATCTTTGAAACCCTTTGGCGGATCGGGTTGGCGTAGGTAGGCTAAAATCTCGCCAATGTCGCGAAGTGCCGTGATCGAGTCTGCGCCCATGCCCATGGCGACGCGCTCCTGTGTGCCAAACAGGTTGGCCAGCACCGGCATTTTGCCTTGCGTCGGGTTTTCAAACAGCAGTGCCGGCCCACCTTGTCGCAAGGTACGATCGGCAATTTCCGTCATTTCTAAATTGGGATCGATAGGCTGTTTTATGCGAACCAGATCGCCCTTCTTTTCTAGGGCGGCAATGAATTCACGCAGATCTTTATAGCTCATGCTGGCGACTCTGAAGGCAAAACGCCATTGTAGCGGGAACCATCCTTAGTGGCGAATATGTAGCTTTTCAGATTTACAGGTCTAACGATCCGCCTTCACGGCGCAGCCAATTTCTTGCGGATCGCTTCAAGGCCGTCCATGGCTCGCTGCGCACGCGACGTCCTGTCGCGTGACGCTCCGCGCGAAACAGGCTGCAGCCGCTCGGCTAAGACCGTCGTTCTTAAGTGATCTAGTGTTAGTCTGTTTGAAAGGGTTGATGAGCGCCGCACTAACGGCGCCCAAAGGGGAGGGTTACTTGCGCTTCATCGACATGAAGAACTCGTCGTTGGTCTTGGTATCTTTGAGTTTATCCAACAAGAATTCGATGGCGGGCAGGTCTTCCATGCCGTGCAACAGCTTACGCAAAATCCACATGCGTTGCAGTTCGTCTTCACCGGTTAGCAGTTCTTCACGGCGGGTTCCAGAGCGACGGATGTTGATGGCGGGGTAGACGCGTTTCTCTGAAACTTTACGATCAAGGTGCAGCTCCATGTTGCCCGTACCCTTAAATTCTTCGTAAATCACCTCGTCCATTTTTGAGCCGGTTTCGGTCAGCGCTGTCGCAATAATCGAGAGACTGCCACCTTCTTCAATGTTACGCGCTGCGCCGAAGAAGCGCTTGGGGCGCTCAAGTGCGTGGGCGTCGACACCACCCGTCAATACTTTGCCAGAGCTGGGAATGACGGTATTGTAGGCGCGAGCCAGGCGCGTGATCGAGTCGAGCAGAATGATGACATCACGCTTGTGTTCGACCAGACGCTTGGCTTTTTCAATGACCATGTCGGCCACTTGCACATGGCGTGCAGGGGGTTCGTCGAAGGTGGAGGCTACCACTTCGGCACCACGCACACCCACTGAACGCTGCATTTCGGTCACTTCTTCTGGGCGCTCGTCGATTAACAGCACAATCACGTAACACTCGGGGTTGTTGCTGATAATGGCTTGAGCAATATTCTGCATCATGATGGTTTTACCGGCTTTCGGCGGTGCCACCAACAGGCCCCTCTGTCCTTTGCCGATGGGCGCCACTAAGTCAATGATGCGGCCGGTTAAATCCTCTGAGCTACCGTTACCCTTTTCAAGCACTAACCGTTGATCTGGGAATAAAGGCGTTAAGTTTTCAAAGAGGATTTTGTGCTTGGAGTTTTCGGGCCTGTCGAAATTAACGTCCCCCACTTTAAGCAGCGCAAAGTAGCGTTCGCTGTCTTTTGGTGGACGGATTTTGCCTGAAATCGTGTCACCGGTTCGCAAGTTAAAGCGCCTAATCTGGCTGGGCGACACATAAATGTCGTCGGGGCCCGCAAGGTAGGAACTGTCGGCTGAGCGTAAGAATCCAAATCCATCACTGAGTATTTCTAGCACGCCATCACCATAGATGTCTTCGCCGCTTTTGGCGTGTCGTTTCAGGATGGCAAAAATGATGTCTTGTTTGCGCGATCGGGCCATGTTGTCTAGGCCAATTTCCTGCGCGATGTCGATAAGTTCTTGAGTGGATTTCGTCTTAAGGTCTGTCAGATTCATAGAGGGTTCGTTTTGATTTGTTAGAACTGTGCACTGCACATTGCACGAGCAACGTGTGCCTTGCGGCTTGCGTAAGATTAGTTAAGGTGGAGCAACACGAGCGCGGTGGGTGCGCCCAATGGGGTAAAAGTAGCACGCCCGTGCGGGCGCGTCTACTTTTTTGCGGCTTTCTTCGGCTTAGCCTAACGTTTCGTTGATGAACTCAACCAACTGGGTTTTTGAGAGAGCACCCACTTTTGTGCCTGCCACTTGACCATCTTTGAAGATGATTAAGGTCGGGATGCCGCGAATGCCGTATTTCGGTGCGGTCTCTGGGTTGGCATCGACGTCCACTTTGGCAATTTGCAAACGGCCGTCGAATTCAGGAGCGATTTCGTCAAGAATGGGCGCAATCATTTTGCAAGGCCCGCACCAGGCCGCCCAAAAGTCGACCAACACGGGTAGGGGTGATTTTAAAACTGCTGTGTCAAACGCAGCGTCGCTTACGTGTAAAATGTCGCTCATGACGTTTCCTCGTTTAAGTTAAAAAAGTGATGATAGCATTGTGGTTTAAGCTTACAAGCGCCCTGAGCAACTTTAGGTCCTGGAAGCGGCTTCGAATCCGAGTCCCAAGCGTTTCAGCCTTGCCGTGAGTAGTGTAATGGGGGCAAAGTGGTGAAGTTCAAGGCATGTGTTGGCGATGGATGGATCGGCGGAGTTTTAGTGAAAACTGGACCCAAGGCGGTAAACAATTTGAAACAAAACGAGTGGATTGTGTACATCGTCAATTGTGCTGACGGCACTTTGTACACGGGTGTCACAACGGATGTTGAAAGACGTTTAAGGCAACATAATGGCGAACTTGCCGGTGGAGCGCGTTACACTCGAGTGCGGCGACCCGTGGCGATCGCTTGGCAGCAGGCGTGTGATTCTAGAAGCCAGGCTTGTCAGTGCGAGGCTCAGATCAAAGCGCTCTCTCGGTCTGACAAAGAGCGGCTAATCCGCTCTAACGGGTCTTGGGAGCCTGCCGCTTAGTCGTTTTCTTTGGCAGCGGTTTCGAGCGCTTCTTGTGCCTCGAACCATTCTTCTTCAGCGGCGGCCAGGTCGCGGACTAAACGGCCTTCTCGGGTCACCAAATCGGTCAGTTCTTGCTTGCGTTCGGGGCTGTATAGCGATTCGTCGGCCATAGCGTCGCGTATTCGCTGAAGCTCGGTTTCCAGCTTGCTGACTTGGGTCTCTGCTTGAGTCGCCGCTTTTTGCAGTGGCTGCAGGCGCGCTCGTTTTGCAGCGGCGTCCTGACGCTGTGATTTTTTGTTTGAGGCCACACTAAGTTTGGTAGCCGCGGTATCCGTTTTGGATGGCGTTTTATCGCTTAAAATCCACTGCTCGTAGTGCGCTAGATCGTGTTCGTACAATCGCACGCGTCCGGCATCGACCAAATACAATTCGTCAATACAATTGCGCAGCAAGTGTCGGTCGTGGGTGACCAAGACTACGGCACCCGCAAAACTTTGCAGGGCAAACTCGAGCGCTGCGCGCATCATCAAATCTAAATGGTTAGTGGGTTCATCCAATATCAGTACATTGGGTGCCAACCAGACGATTTGGGCGAGCGCCAAACGCGCTTTCTCGCCGCCACTGCGCGGAGCGATGGGGTCGGTCGCCATATCACCTTTAAAATCAAAACCACCCAAAAAGTTCAGGGCGTCTTGATCGCGCACCTCAGGTCTCAGGCGCAGTAAGTGCTGCAGGGGGCTGGCGTTTAAATCCAGCGCTTCGAGTTGGTGCTGATTAAAATAACCAATCGCACAGTGCGCGCCGGTTTCGCGCTTGCCCTGCGATAGCGCCAGGTCACCGACTAAAGCTTTTAGCAAGGTGCTCTTACCCGCCCCGTTGCGTCCAATCAGGCCAATGCGGCTTTCTGGGCGCAGCGTCAGCTCGACCGCATTGAGCACTGCGGTCCTACCGTAGCCGATGTCGGCCTTTTCTAATTTCAGTAATGGGTCTGACGCCGCTTTCGGATCTAAGAAGCGAAACTGAAAGGGCGATTCGGCTTGCACGGCTGCCACTTTGGGTAGGCGTTCGAGTTCTTTAAGACGGCTTTGCGCCTGTTTGGCTTTGGTGGCTTTATAGCGGAAGCGCGCAACAAAGGCTTCGATCTCAGCCACCCGTTTCGTTTGCTTTTCGAAGATGGCTTGTTGCTGAGCCAGGCGTTCAGCGCGCTGCTCTTCAAATTGCGAGTAGTTGCCCTTGTAGGCATGCAAACCGCAGTGTTCGATGTGAACGATGCGCTCGCACACTGCGTCGATAAAATCGCGGTCGTGAGAAATCAAAACGATCGTTCCCTGGTATTGATGCAGCCAATTCTGTAGCCAAACGGTTGCATCTAGATCCAAGTGGTTGGTGGGTTCATCCAACAGCAATACATCGGAAGGTGTGAGAAGCGCGCGGGCCAAATTCAAGCGAATGCGCCACCCGCCAGAAAAATCAGCCACTTTATTGCTGTGCTGCTCGGGCGGGAAACCCAAGCCTTCCAGTAGTCGACTGGCTTCGCGTTCAACGGCATACCAACCATGCTCATCTAAACGCTGATGCCATTTGGCCGCTTGCTCGTAGTCTGCTTGTTGCTCTGCGCGTTTAAGTGCTTGGTAGGTTGTGTACGCCTGTTCGTGCCCTGCAAAGACATAGTCATGCGCCGATACATCCACGGCACTCACTTCCTGCGCCATATGCGCCAGACGCAAGTTGGTCATGCCGCTAATATCGCCTTTGTCAGCGGCAAGCTGGCCTATCAGCATGGCAAAAAAACTGGACTTGCCGCAGCCGTTGGCGCCGATCAAGGCCAGTTTTTGGCCCGGATTGATGGTTAGATTGGCGTTTTCGATCAGGAGTTTTGGCCCGCGGCGAATACTGATGTCTTTTAAGATGATCATGGACCAACAGCGCTTTCAAAAAAGCGCTATGATACACGCCTAGTCAATAGGAAACACGGCATGTCGCAGGAACATTCGTTGTGGCGGTTTTCTCTGGATGCATACTCGCATGCAGAGTTGCGATCACTGTTGCTTGAGGCCCAAGATACAGCGGGTGCAGATGTTAATTTTATTCTTGCTGCCTTGTGGCTTGCCCGCCATGGCTTGGCGCTTGCACCAGAACGCGCGCAGGCCTTGTGGCAAGCCACGGCCGAACTGCGCGAGCAAGGCTTAGCCCCTGTGCGCGCCTTGCGTCGAACTTGGAAGCACATAGCTGCCTTACAGCCGGCTCGTCAGACCCTGCAGGCACTGGAGTTGACGCTCGAAAAGCAGGTCCAAGATCGGTTGTATCAAGCGCTTGCGCCAGCCGCCGCGGAAGGTCAGGCCAGTGAAGAGCCCGCTGCCATTGATGTCGCGGCGCTGACGGCTGGGAACTTGGTCGTGCTGGTCGTGTCTGACCCTGGTGCTTGGCACCTGTTGGCGCCGAAAATTGAAGCTCAGTACCTAGCCATCGCTGGTCAGATTTAGACCGCGGTGGTAGGCTAGCGGGCACAAACCTAGCGCCGGTGTATCTCGGCAAAACTTATTAACACAAAGGAAGTGATTCATGAAAAAACTCGCAATGTCTATGGCGTTGAGCAGCTTAGTTGTGCTGGCGGCTTGCCAACCACAAGAAGACACACCCAGCACAGCGCTTGAAACCCCCGAACAGCGTTTTAGCTACGGCATGGCTTATAACATGGGCGAGCGCATGGTGGACGAATCCTTGGACGTTGACGCAGACGCCTTCGCGGCGGGTGTTAAAGACGCGTTGTCAGGTGCTGAGTCAAAACTCACCGATGAAGAAATCGCGGCTGAAATGCAGGCGTTCCAAGAGCGGATGCAAGCCAAAATGGAAGCAGAAGCCGAGCAAGCGGGTTCAGCGAATGCAGCTGAGGGTGCAGCGTTTCTCGCTGAAAATGCCACCAAAGAAGGCGTGACCACCACCGAATCAGGCCTGCAATACAAAGTGGAATCGATGGGCGATGGCGCTAAGCCTGCCGCCACCGATGTCGTTCGCGTTCACTATCGTGGCACCCTCTTAAACGGCGAAGAATTTGACTCAAGCTATTCGCGTGGTGAGCCTGCAGAATTTGGCCTCAACCAAGTGATTGCTGGCTGGACGGAAGGTCTGCAGCACATGCCTGTGGGTTCTAAGTTTACCTTCTACATCCCCTCTGATCTTGCCTACGGCAGCCGTGGTGCTGGTGCAAAAATTGGTCCTTCGGCGACCTTGATTTTTGAAGTGGAGCTGTTGGATATCGTAACACCCGCCGAGTAAGCTCGTTTTTAATCTAAAAGGCACGCTCTCGGGCGTGCTTTTTTGTTTCGGCTGAAACGTGGCGGCGGATTGCCAAACACTTAAGGTCGTGAGAATACCCAACCCCCTCCTTGAAACACTGACTTTCTGGTAAGGTAAGCATTCTGACGTTAGTTAGGTGATGGAATGTTTGACCCCTTAATTATCTTGGTGGCTCTAGGCTTTGGTATTGGCGCGCGCGCCATGGGCTTACCCGCTTTGCTGGGGTATTTGGCGGCAGGTTTTGCTCTGCACGAATTGGATGCGCAAGCGGGTGAGTTTTTGCAGACCCTGTCAGACATTGGTATCACCTTGTTGCTGTTTACCATTGGCCTGAAATTAGAATTCAAAGATTTACTCAAGCTTCAGGTATGGGGCACTACCTTACTGCACATGCTCGCAACACAGGCCTTTTTTATGGTCTTGCTAGCCGGCTGCGTCGCCTTGGGTCTGTTAACGCTATCGTGGACCGCAACAGCGGTGATTGCCTTTGCACTGACGTTCTCGAGTACCGTGTTTGTGATACAGGTGCTGCAAGAGAGGGGTGAAAGCGCATCGCGGCATGCGAAGTTGGCGGTGGGTATTCTTATTGTCCAGGATTTGGCCGCCGTGGTGTTTTTGGCCTTCGCCGCAGGTAAGGTGCCGACCCTTGAAGCACTGGCCCTGTTCTTGTTGGTGCCACTGCGCCCGGTCATGCTGCGCTTACTGAGCTATTGTGGCTATGGGGAGTTGTTCACACTGGCGGGTCTCACTTTGGCCTTGGGTGGCGCGGCCTTGTGCGAGATGGTGGGCGTTAAGGGAGATTTGGGTGCGCTGATCATTGCGGCGAGTTTGGGGGGGCACCAAAAGGCCAAAGAGCTGTCGCGCAACTTGATGCAGTTTAAAGATTTGTTCTTGGTCAGTTTCTTTTTATTGATTGGCTTGTCAGGGTGGCCCGAGCCCCAGATTGTGGCCATCGCCGTGTTTATCGGTTTGCTATCGGTGCTGAAACCGCTGCTGTATTTTCCCTTATTAACGAAGCTGCATGCGCCTGCGCGCGTTTCGTTTTTAAGTTCGATGGCACTGGGTAATTACAGCGAATTTGGCTTGATTGTGCTGGCGGTTGCGGCCAGTGCCGGCTGGGTTGATCCACAATGGAGTGGAGCCATCAGTTTAGCGATTGCGGTGAGCTTTATTTTATCTTCACCGCTGAACAATAAGGCGCACTATTGGTATCGACGCTGGCAGCCGACCTTGCGCGCCTACGAATCGCATAAGTTGCGTCAATCTCATCCCGACACCAGGGATGTAAAAGTCATTGTCTTAGGTATGGGTAATATTGGTACGGGTGCCTACGAAGATCTAGCCACGGAATATGGCTACAGCGTACTGGGGGTAGATGACAATGATCATAAGCTACTCAAACATATGGCTGATCACCGGCGTGTTATTGCGGCTGACGCCACCGACCCGGATTTTTGGGCTCGCATTGATCTGTCTAAGCTGCAATTGGTGATGCTGGCTTTAACCAACCATCAAGAAAATATGGTGGTTACACGTCTACTCAAAGACTTGGGTTACGCGGGGCACATGGCGGCAGTTGTGCGCTTCCCCGAAGAAGCCGAAGAGTTAGAGCATCACGGGATCTCGGCATTCTATTTGTTTGCGCAAGCGGGATCGGGCTTTGCTGCCCATGCGCGCGCTCAGCTGGGTTTATAATCGTCTTAACGCGATGTGTTAACGCTTTAACGCAAGGCTCTGGCTTTGGTGGTCGGCGGCGGTACACTGCACATCATTGAAGAACGTCCGTACAGGAGCCGACCATGTTTAAGAAATCACTGCTTGCTATTGCGTTACTGGGCACTTTGCCGGGTTGTGTGATTGCAGCCAAGACGACCACCACCGCCGCACCAGCTGCGGATTCGTTAGAGGATTGTGTGAGCCAATGCGCCGTGCAGTTCGAAGGCCACGCCATGGAAGTTGGCGAGCATCGCGTATTTGTAAAGCGCTTGGGTGGTGACGCCATCGAGAAAGAAGTCGAAGTCTTTTTGAACGATGGTGAAGCACCTGGCGAAGGTATGGTTCGCATCGAAACACGTGGCCCGAATGGTGCGGTTGATCGCTGGGTCGGTAGCGTTGATGACATGCCCGAGGGCGAAGATATCGATATCGAAATGTTAATTGATGCACAGGAACTGCCTTACGCGCCCAAGGGTGTCAAAGTGATTAAGCTGGGTGACAAGAATGGTGTGTTCATGCCCCACATGGCCCCGATGCCGCACCCTGGTCGCAGCAGTCTTGCGCAAGAACTTCGCGATTTGGGTGAAGCCAAGCGTGAAGGCTTGATCACGGATGAAGAATTCAGTGAGCTGCGTACGGCCGTCCTAAACAAGTACAAACAGGCTTCGCAGTAAGTCCCGATTATCCTGCCTGCCGCGCTCGTATTCACATCCCCCTAATGTGCGAGCGTGGCCTTTTTTTGTGAACCCCCGATATCTTTAAGCTGAGTGGACTACATTTCGTGCTTGTGCCAAACCTTGCACGGGCTACACTACTTAACACCGTTAATAATAAAAAGGTCTAAGGCATGACAACCAATCCTGTGGATATCGTTCGTGAAATTGCAGACATTTATGCGCGCGGCGCTGACCGTCTGGATAAGGATCTGTGGCGCAGAGCGCTGGCGCCGAATTGCTTGATTGATGGTCCCGGGTTTCACAACGAGGGCATCGAAGGATGCTTGGAGCTTATCGACACCCTAGAGAAAATCTTCCTGCGCACGCGCCATAATGTGATGAATGTAACGGCGCAGCGCGAGGGGGCTGAGATTGTCGCCGAGACCTACTGCATCGCAGACCATATTCAGATGATAGATGGCGAGAAAAAAATTTTAAGCTGGCACATTCGTTATCAAGATCGACTGAGCAAAAATAGCGGGCAATGGCAGTTTACGCGGCGCCATTTGATCATTGATTGGGAAGAGATTCGTGCGCTCAGTCGCGATGATGTGAGTGCCTAAGCCGCCCCAGAGTTTGTTAACCAAGTCATTGGCTCTTTAGGTCTGTGGTGTCCGCGGAGCCCTAGAATAAGAGGTTAAGATGTTTGATTCACTCCTAGCCGCCATGGCGCTGCCCACAGAGGTAGAATGCGCGGCGCAGCACGACATCGAGTTTGTTTATGCCCAGAGCGTGGGCTTGCAAGCCTACGTCTATGGCTTTCCTATTGTGGATTTACACAAGCAAAAATTTAACGAAACGCATTGGACACGTGAGGGTCAGCCGGTTGCATCGGCGGTGAACGATATTGCTATTTATCCGCACTTGTTGACGCACGAAACCCAAGGCCAGTTGCGTGCACCTAACGTTGATACCCTGTACATGAACGCTTGGGTCGATTTATCCAAGGGGCCGGTTTATCTTGAAGTGCCCGACATGGGCGACAGGTACTACACCCTGGCATTTATGGATTTGTACGGTAAACCTGTGCACGTGGGTACTCGCACCAATCAGGGTAAAGCCGGCCGCTACGCCTTGGTTGGGCCCACGGGTGGCGTGGTAGAACCGGGTGTTGAGGTGGTGCGTTTAGCAACCGATACCAACTGGATGTTGGGCCGTGTACTGGCGCAAGATGCAACCGATGAAGCCGAGGCTCGTGCCATGGCTCAAAAAATCCAACTGATCGGGCACAGGGGGCCAGAGCCTGTATCGGCATCAGCGGTTAATCCACACGCGAGTGTCGAGTACTTTGCGGTGTTAAACGAGGCACTAAAGTCCATGCCCGCGCCGGCCAGTGCTGAGGGTTTATTGGCCGAATTTGATCGTTTTGGTCTGGGCCCTAACGCCGACTTTGATATCAATAAACTCAGCGCCAACGAACTGTTGGGTTTGGGCTGTGCTTTAGTACAGGGGCCAAAACTGCTGACCAAGCGCGGCTTTAAACCGACACGCGTGGCGAACGGTTGGATGATCTCCGATAAAATTGCGGACCCAGGACTCGATTATTTGCTGCGCGCGGAAATCGCTCGCGGTGGTTACATTAACCAACCCGAAGAGGCTATGTACCCCGCCTCGGTGACGGATCAAATGGGCGAGTTTTTGCAGGGTGATCGCGTGTATCAAATGCGGTTTGCCAAGGGCGAGTTGCCGCCGGTCGATGCGTTTTGGTCGATTACCGCCTACGATGCGAAAACCTCCCAATTGACGAAGAACAGCTTGGGTCGTTATTCCATTGGTGACCGCACCCCGGGGCTACAGTACGAAGACGATGGCAGTTTGGTGTTGACCCTATCGGCTCGTCCGCCCGCTCAAGGGGTGTCGAATTGGTTGCCGATACCCGAGTCGTATTTTCATGTGGTGACGCGCTTGTATTTACCTAAACTCGAAGCGCTGAGTGGGGAATATACCTTGCCGGTAATTACTCGGCTGCAATAAGGTTAACGCCACTAGCGGATTTTGATCGCTGATTCGTCTTTGTTTTGAATACTAATAAGAGTAAACAGCGTGAGCGATTTAAAGCAGCTGTACCTGACAATGCGAGCGGCTCTAGCCCAGGCTGTCTCGACTATTGTGCCGGTCCATGATGTCGAGGATGTAGTTCAAGAAACCTACGTGAGATTGTGTTTGGTAAAGAATCAGGAGCAGATCACGCACCCAAGATCTTATCTTTATCAGATTGCAAAGAATGTGGCTAAAGACCGAGTGAAGGCGGCCGGTTTCAGACTTTCGGATTCACTGGAACATCAGCCAGAACTTGTGTCTGATCAGTCCGATGAGGTCTATCGCGCGGCCGTATCGGGCGAGGAGTTTGTACGATTCTGTGAGGCAGTACGATTTTTGCCGCTGCAGTGTCGTCGAGTATTTGTGCTACGCAAGGTGTACGGTTTTTCGCAAAAAGAAATAGCGCAAGAGCTGGATATTGCCGAAAGCACGGTTGAAAAGCATATTGCTCAGGGCTTAAAACGCTGCGCGGCGCACATGACGCCGACGTCGGGGGCTACTTCATTAAAGCGAGAAAATCATGACCAATAAGGTAGTACCCATCCAGGGTGAATCGGTAAACGACACCGCCTGTTTGTGGATTAGTAAACTCGATCGCGGACTGAGTCCAAGTGAACGCGCTGAGCTAGGTGCTTGGCTTGATGCCGCGCCGGATCATGAGCGCGTGTTTTTAGAGCTTGCCCGATGTTGGGATAAGACCGATGCGCTAGCGCTATTAGCCGATGTGGTGCCCAAAGCTCAGCGCCAAGCGATCAAGTCGCCTCGCTCTGCAAAGCCCTGGGTCTGGGGCGGAGCGCTCACGGTTGCGGCGTTCGCGGTTTTTATGTTCGTGTCCCCCACTTGGCTCATGCCTAACAAGCCGTACTCTCCTGAAGTACTCACCTATGAAACTGCCGTAGGGGGTTTGTCGCGCGTTGTTTTAGTGGATGGTTCGGTTTTGACGTTAAATACCGATACGCGAGTTGAGGTCACCGTGACGGATGACATACGTTTACTAACCTTGCGCTCCGGCGAGATGCACATCGATGTGGCTAAAGATCCAGGTCGGCCGCTGCAAGTCTGGGTTAAGGACACGATTTTTGAAGCTGTAGGAACACAATTCAATATTCGTATTGACGAAAGCCAGCATGTCGAACTTCTAGTGACGGAGGGTACAGTTCGAGTCGGGGTCAGTCCCAAGGTCTTGCTCGATGGAGCTTCTGAGGCGGCCAAACCGATTCTGTTGGACGATTTGTACTTAGCGCAGGGTGAACGCGTTATTGTCGAAGGGAAAACTCGCAAGGTCGAGAGTTTAGTGCCCAGTGATATCGAAGTTGAGCTGTCCTGGCAAAATGGAAATTTAGTTTTTCGGGGTGAGCCCCTAAGCGAGGCGATTGCGGAGATCAGTCGCTACACTTCGGTTGAGTTTGTGATTGTTGATGAGGATTTAAAGGCCTTGCGAGTCGCTGGGTTATTTAAATCAGGCGACGTGGCGGGGTTTCTAAATTCGTTAGAGGCCAACTTTGCTATTCGCTATGAGCGCAATGGTAATCAGACATTTTTACGCTCGCCCGAATGATATTCTTCATGAACGCGGTACGGTGTTGTTGGCGGAAATTGCGAACTGACTCGTCTATTGTGAGAGTTTGGTTCGCCAAGCACGCACCACCAAATTTGGTTGTGGTCGTGTTGGCGAGTAGCCTAAGCCTAGGAGCGGGTGCGACTGAGCAGGTGTTCAGTTTGCAAATCGAATCAAAGACGGCAGATCAAGCTCTGATTGAATTTGCTGAGCAAACAGATCGCACCTTGGTGTATTCCTATAATGACACGCACCAAATAGTGACGAATCGCGTTGTTGGACAGCTCTCTTTGCTGCAAGGCCTGCAGCAGATGCTAAGAGACACTGGCTTGGCATTTTCGATTGATCGGGGTGGCGCAATTCGCGTCATGCGGGAATCATCATCGAAGATGGACACGACAATGAATAAAAAAACACTCTTAAGTCAGGCTCTTGCGATTATTACGGGTGCCATGGGGGCACAAGCGCTCGGCGCACAACCCTCTGATACCGAAGCGGTCAATGTGATCGAGGAAGTGATTGTTACCGCAACACGAAGATCGACCTCCGCGCAAGATACACCCATATCGCTCTCGGCATTTAATGACGCAACCCTTGCTAAGCAAGGAATCGAAAGTTTCGAAGGCATTGCTCGGCAAACGCCTGGCGTGATCTTGACCGGTGCCAATAGCTTTAGCCGTTTTGTGGTTCGTGGCATTCAAACGTCTAGTACTTCAAGCAGTAACGGTGAGCAGCGCCAAGTTGCGGTGTATTACGATGACGTGCCAGTTAGCTCATTTTCGGTAGTAACCCCCAATCTAAGGCTTTTCGACGTTGAGCGTGTTGAAGTGTTGCGAGGCCCGCAAGGTACCAGTTTTGGCTCTGGGTCTTTGTCAGGGGCGGTTCGAGTTGTGACTCAAAAAGCCAAACTGGGCGAGTTTGATGCGGCGGTTCGATTAGACTACGCGAATATCGACCAGGGCGGTCATCGTCGTCGGCTGAGTGCTATGGCCAATATGCCGCTGGGGGATCAGTTTGCGGCCCGAGTTGTTGCCTACGATCGAGACGAAGATGGGTATATCGATAATATTGGTAGCTTTGGCGCAGCCCCCAATAAAGACGAGAATAGTAGTGATGAACAGGGGTATAGAGTATCAGCGGTGTGGCAGCCTTCTGATGCGTTTAAAATGACCCTTGCACACAGCTCGGATGAGCAAGATATGCGCGCTTTAGCGGCTACTCAGAACCCAGGTTTGGGCAAGTTTAAGCGTGCTACCTTTTTTAGCGAACCTTTGACCGTCGAACTTGATATTACCAGTCTCACCTTGGATTACGATTTCGGTTTTGCACAAGCCACCTTGACCAGCTCAGTGTCTGATCAGCTGACCGCATGGGATCTGGATTTGGATGCACTATTTGGGCCCGCTTTGACCTTGGGTTATGGTGAAACTCTGGATTTTGATACCACTATTCATGAGTTACGCTTGGCGTCTTCGGATGCGGGTCCCCTGAGTTGGCTGGCTGGGCTGTATTGGTTTGACTTAGAGGCAAGCGCGCGGGGCGCGCAGTTCGTCGATCCTAACGTGCTCGCACTGTATGGTGTTGACGCCAGTGCTATTCCCAGAGATCGAGCCCCGGGAGTGACTTTGGCTACTGTGCGTCGCCAGGTCCAAAACGATGAGAAGGCCCTGTATGGCGAGCTCAGCTGGGCTTTGAATGATGCGCTGACCCTGACGTTGGGTGGCCGTTACACCCAGTACCAGTACGCGCAAGCAGACATAGATAATTACGGGTCGAATATTCTGACCTTGGCCTTTACAGGTGGGGGTGTTGCCGGCATTGCGCCCTTACCCAACCCAAGCTATAGCACTGGAGATAAAAGTGCGAGTATTTTCAAGGCCAGTCTCCAGTGGGACTTGAACGAAAACGCAATGGCCTATTTTTCTGTGTCCGAAGGCTTTAGGCGTTCACACCCAAACGCTTTGATTAACAGTACGGTTAATCCCAACGAGCCTGATTACATCCCAGCGGTTGCCGATGCAGACTCTTTACTTAATTATGAACTTGGCTATAAAACGCGTGCTCTCGACGGCCGCATGACGCTGAACGCGTCGGTCTACTTTATCGACTGGCAAGATGCGCAAGTTTCAGGCAGTCGTCAGTCTGATGCAGCGCCATTTGTGACTAACGCCGGCGACATTGAGGCTTACGGTTTTGAGATGGATATGCGTTACTTAGCCAGTTCCGCACTTGAGCTTGGTGGTACGCTTAGCCTATCAAGCTCAGAAGTAGTGTCGCTAAACACCAACACCGCGCTAGCCTCGGGTTTAACTGAAGGGGCGAGTTTGGTGGGTTCCGATCAGCAGCTGTCTGCTTTTGCTGAGTACCAAGTTTGGCGCTCTGAAAATGCCTCCGTGTATGTGCGCGTGGATGCTGAGTATTCGTCAGATTACGTAAACGGTCCGCGCAACGTTCCTGGTTTGGGACTGCCTAACCCGCGCTACACAAAAACTGACGCTATCTTAAATGTGAACGCTCAAGTTGGTTACGAAACCGATAATGTCGGTGTGTACGTGTACGGCGAGAATCTGGGCTCCGAGGACGGGCGAGTGTGGCAAAACCCTGATCCGTTTTCGAATAACAATGTTGTAACCTTGGCGCCTAGAACAGTTGGTGTTCGCATTGATTATCGTTTGTAATCAGCGACACGTTGCGTGCTGCGGAGGTGGTGGAAAATGACACTCGTTCAGACGGCCTTAGGTCAAGTGCAGGGTTCACAAAGCGATGGTGTCCATCGCTTTTTGGGAATTCCTTATGCTGAGCCCATTTCTCGCGATCGGCGATTCTTGCCAGCGGTGCCGAAGTCGCCTTGGCGTGGCGTTTTTGAGGCGACCAAGTACGGTGCCACATGTATCCAGACACCGATGCAAGGACTCTTTGGACTGCTCTCACCCAGCGAGGACACGTTCGGTGAGGACTGCCTGAACGTCAATATTTGGACCCCCGATACTCGGGGGTTACATCCTGTTTTGGTTTGGATTCATGGCGGCGCCTATTTCGCCGGTTCTGGGTCCGACTTGGGCTACGACGGCAGCAGTTTTGCGAAGAATGGCGTGGTCTGTGTAACGATTAACTATCGTTTGGGTGCGCAGGGGTTTTTAGATCTTAGTGCCTTTGATTCATGCTATGAGAGCTCGGGCTGTTTAGGTATTGCGGATCAAGTGCTGGCGCTGGAGTGGGTTCGTGACCATATTGCTGATTTTGGTGGAGATCCTACGCAAGTCACAATCGCGGGGGAGTCCGCAGGTGCCATGGCGGTAAGCACCCTGTTGGGGGTACCCTCGGCAAAGGGCTTATTTCGGGGTGCGATAGCGCAAAGTGGTGGCGCCTCGACTGTGATTTCGAAACAAACCAGTGGGCTCGTTACTCAGGCGATGTTTGAAGCGCTGGAGATCGACACGCCGGCGGCCTTGGCTGGGGTGTCAGACGACGATCTGTTGGCGGCGCAAGTAGAGGTAATGACAGCCGTGAGGGAGAGTCCTGACACGACTCGGTTTGGCGAGCTCGCGGGTAATGCCATGGCCTTTCAGCCCGTGTTCGGGACTTCTGTGTTGCCGCAAAAACCGCTGGTTGCAATTTCGGAAGGTGCTGCCGCTGACATTGCACTGCTGCAAGGTATGACACGGCATGAAGCCCCCATCTTTTTTTACGAGATGGCAGAGATGCTCACACCCGAGCTCGCCGCAATGATGAGTGCGCCCTTAATAGAGCGTCTGGGACTCGAACCAGGGGCTTTTCAGCAGTACTATCATGGCGAGTCTTCGCGCTCGGGCTTTGAGGCCGCAGGACGGGTTATGTCCGATATGCTTTTCACCGTGCCCATCGCGCAGATGTTGGCGGCTCAGGCGCGTCATTCCGAGCGTCTCTGGTGCTATCGGTTTGACTGGGAGAACCCCAGTTTCAATGGCTTACTCGGGGCCCACCATTTTATCGAGATTCCTTTTGTTTTTAATCAGTTGTCATCGCCGGGAGCTAGAGAGTTTGGGCTTCACCTAGGCCCAGAGGATCTCGCTATAAAAACCCATCTTGCGTGGGTCGCGTTTGTGAAGAATGGCAACCCAAATCATGAGGAGTTAATTTTTTGGCCCTCAATGACGCAGGAGCAAGCGTCTTGCATGCTATTCAATAACACCTGTGAGTTGGGGCGCTTGTATGAACCCGAGGTTTTGGCGTTGTGGTCACCTATATAAAGGGTGCTAGTTGTAGAGATATCGCAAAATTTTCGTACGTGTACAGATGAAAAGCCAGTAAAAGCGCGCTAAGCTCCATGACTTTTTAAGGCGGTAACAAGCATGTCAGGCACCTCTTTTCAGCAGCTCTTAGCGGCAATGTCTCAAAACGGCGACAGCTTTTTGGTAACCCTCCCCGATGATTGGTTACAGGGCCGCACGGCCTATGGTGGTTTGTCGGCGGCTTTGTGTTTTGAGGCGGCTGTGCGCTCTAACGAAGATTTGCCCCCCTTGCGCTCGGCACAGTTTGCTTTCATTGGGCCTGCGGTCGGTGAGTTGGTGATTACCCCAACATTATTGCGTCGTGGTAAGTCGGCTGCCTTTATTGGAGTGGACTTGATTGGCGAGGCGGGTATGGCTGCTCGTGCCTTATTGTGTTTTGGCGCAGAGCGTCCCTCCGAACAAGCGTATTTGGACATACACGCACCTAAAGTGCCCGATGCCAACGACAGTCGTGATTTTTTTAACCGCAATGGTGTACCAGGCTTTACGCAGCATTTTCGTGGACGGCTAGCAGACGGTGCTACACCATGCACCCCAGATCACGAGCCCGACATGACGGTTTGGTTGCGCCATGATGACGATGAACTGCCCGAAGGCTTAACGCCGATTATCGCGCTGGCTGACGCATTGCCCCCTGCATCGATGATTAAGTTTTCTAAAGGGGCGCCTGTCAGCACCATGACGTGGTCTATTGATATTTTAAGCGATGTCGTCTGCAGCGAATCGGGCTGGTGGTTATTGCGCGCGGTGTCAGAGCAGGCCGAGCACGGCTATTCGTCGCAGGCCATGACGCTGTGGGATGATAAGGGGCGCGCGGTGATGGCGGCACGCCAAACGGTAGCGATATTTATTTGATGCGTGAGAGCTAGGGCAGACTATGGTGTCACAAAGAGCCCAAACATAACGCAAGTTTTAACAATAATAAGGAATGCTGTATGAAGTATGACCCCGATCAGGATCCCAGGTTAGATCCACGCCTAAAACAGGCCCTAAAAATTATGGGCCAGCTATCGGGTACTGACGAGCCACCGGTGGATGTGCCGAATCGCGAGGTCTTGTTAGCCAATGCCAATAGCCC
>JALRFH010000043.1 GCA_023253715.1 Halieaceae bacterium | reverse complement strand
ACTGCAGTCGCGGCACTAAAAAATGACGCTTCGCGAATTAAGCCCGTGACCTCGCCCAAAGCAGCATAATTTACTGAACCGCCAATATACGTAGAGGCGAACAGACCGGCGATAGCCGCTTCAGTTTCTTGCGCACTGCGGTTTCCGACCACAAGTTGCGATACGTCCACAAGAGTAATGGCGACCAAGACACCGATCACCGTTGCGACAGTCGCCAATAAAAAAGCGCCCGATAAACGCGAAGCCTCGGTCGCTATTTGACGCAAATTCGCCTTGAATAAGAATAGCGGAATAATGACTGGCACGACGTAAGAGAACACAAAATTATAAGCGATTGAATCGTGAGGGATCAGGCCGATGTTAGCGGCAACAATGGCCAACAAAATAACGACCACGGTACTGGTTAAGCTTCGACCCAGCCGAGTCTTCTCACTCAAAAAGCCGATGGCACTTAACGCAAATAAAATTGCCATGACCCAAACAGGGTTATTTACGGCCATTTTCTACTCCTTCTTATCTTCCGCCCTAGGCACTGCGACCGCGATTTGGTAGCGTTGAAGCACAATAACACAAGGACTCTATCCATGGCGTATCCCGATCCTAAAACCTGCCTCGCAGTAGCGTGCATTGCACTGCTCAGTGCCTGCCAGCAAGAAGCTGCTGTGCCACCACTAAAATACGATGCGGAAATTACCCGAACCGAATTTGGGATACCACACATTCGCGCGAACGATTACGCAAGTCTAGGCTATGGTGAGGCTTATGCCGCAGCGGAAGATCACGTGTGCAACATGGCAGTGGCACTGACCACAGCTCAAGGCACCGCCGCGGAGCATTTGGGGGCAGGCCACAACAATGGCAATGTCTACAGCGATATGGTCATGCAAGCGCTAGATATGCCGGCCAAGGGTAAGATAGCACTGGCACAACAACCGCCAAAGATTCGCGAGTGGATAGAAGGATACGCGGCAGGTTACAACCGTTACTTGGCCGATGCACAGGGCAATTATGGGTCCTGGTGCGACCAAATGGACTGGGTAAAGCCGGCCTCGGCTGAAGATTTTATGACTCAATACGTCGCCTTGGTTCACACCATAACTCGCATGGCTGGTGCCGTGGCGGCGGCTCAACCACCTCAAGAGCAAGCGCAAGTCACGGTACCTGAGGGAGCTCAGATTGCAGCGCTAGATGCCATTAAACTGGAAGGCATGGGGTCCAATGGCTGGGCATTTGGCTCCAAAGCAACCGAGTCTGGCAAGGGTGCCCTGCTGGCGAACCCCCACTACCCTTGGTATGGCACCAGCCGCTTCTGGGAAAAGCACCTAACCATACCAGGAGAGCTGGACGTCTACGGCGCGGGTTTGATTGGCACACCTGGCGTTGCTATCGGCTTTAATAATGCCGTTGCGTGGACGCACACGGTATCGGACTCTAAGCGAGTCACGCTATATCGACTGACCTTGAACCCAGAAAACCCAACCCAGTATCGCTACGAAGATGAATGGCGTGACCTGACCTCGGTACCGGTATCAGTCAAAATCAAAACGGACGCTGGGCTTACCGAACAGTCAGGCTCCATTTGGTTTAGCCATCACGGACCCATGGTACAAATGCCCGGTTTAACTTGGAGTTCGTCAACAGCCTACGCGGCACGGGATGCAAACAGCGAAAACACCCAAGTTCTCGGTCAGTGGCTGGCCATGGGACAAGCACAATCGATGGACGAGTTTATCGAGGCACACCGAACGTTTAACGCAATGCCCTGGGTAAATACCATATCGACCAGCGCCGAAGGGCGTGCGGTTTACTTTGACAACACCAACGTGGGGCATCTAAGCCAAGAGGCGATTGCAGCCTGGCAGACAAGCCTCGAACAAGCCCCACAGCTAAAACAGCTGTTCCTGACCAAGGGCTTAGTGATTTTAGATGGCAGCTCAGCGCGCGATGAATGGCTTATTGAAGACGGCGTCCCCATTGCCGGCACCACCCCCTTTGACCAGCGCCCTTTGATCGAAAGCCGCAATACTGTCTTTAACTCGAACGACAGCTACTGGTTGAGCGACCCTGACAATCCAAGAACGGGTTATTCACCGCTGTACGGTGCCACAGAAACACCGCGCAGCATTCGTACGCGAATGAATATACAGTTACTTGAGGGATTGAATGGTTTTGATTTTCGTGGCGATGACGGCAAATTCTCTATCGAAGAAATTCAGCAGGCCTTATTCGACAACTCGGGTCTGACGGCGCATCTTCTAGTAGATGAACTGCTAGAAGCCTGCGCGACGCAGCCCGAGATACAACTCAATGGCTCCACTGTGTCCTTGAAAGAGGCCTGCGCAATTTTCGCTAAATGGGACAAACGCTATAACAACGATAGCCGCGGTGCCGTGCTGTTCCGCGAGTGGCTGACCCGCTACGACTACACCGCGACCCAATTTTCGGGGCCCTTGTTCAAAGGGGACTTTGACCCGTCAAATCCAGCCACCACGCCCTCAGGTCTGGCTGATACGAATCGCGCACTAACGGCACTGGCAGAAGCCGTGAATTTGTTAACAGCCAATACGATACCCTTAGATGTCCCCTTGGGTGAGCTACAGCTCGCTCATCGCGCTGGCAAGGCATTGCCCGTGCATGGCGGTAATCGCTTCGAAGGTATTGCCAACCTTCAAGTCACGAGTGAACACATCGACTCTCCCATTTTTTCAGGCGCAAACGATCGAGTTGGCGACAGCAAAACTCTGAGCTCTAGTGGTTACAACATCGCGCACGGATCTAGCTTCATTATGGCCATGAGCTTTACAGACCAAGGCCCAAAAGCCCAAGCAATTTTATCTTACAGTGAATCCGGCGCACCACAGTCCGCGCACTTCACTGATCAGACCGAGCAATATGCCAATAAAGCCTGGCGCGATGTTAAATTCACTCAAGACGAGATTAATGAAGCGAAGCTGAGCCAAACAACTTTACAGGAATAAGCCTAAAATTTAGCAACCAACCGTTCGCGCTACACCCGTGGCGCGACCAACTCATCCCCCCCCCCGAAATAGCAACCTAACACATTCGTAATGTTCAAAATCAAGTTTACTTAACTTCTCACTTTGAACACTTTGCAATTTTGTGTAGTCTTAAAAAATACTATGCATAATGTGGAGGGCCGCATGCCAAAGCAGTGGCTTCTAGAGGGTTACGTCGGCGACTCAGATCGCATTCAACGTATAGCAATCACACAATTTCCCTGCATTGTAGGGCGCGTCAATGAATCTGGCTTCCCGGTACCCAAAGGTGACGTATCCCGCAAACACGCGGAAATAATAGTCAGTGGCGACGCGCTAGTCGTTAACGACTTGGGGAGCACCAACGGTACTTTTGTGAACCGCAATCGCATATCCAGCCCAACCACGGTGGACCACGGTGATGTACTGCATTTTGGCTCTAATGAATATCGCCTTATTGCCGAAGGCGGCGTAGACACAGAGGAGGAAGGAGAAGAAACCACCACCTTTGCCGCGGTAGAAAATTTATCAGACCGCTTGCCGACCGGCTTGCGCGAATTGCAACAAATGATCGATCAGCGCGCCGTCACAGCGCACTTCCAAGCCATTACCCGTGTTACCGGCACGCCCGTTGCGTATGAAATACTAGGCCGAGGCGCGTTCGACGGTCTACCGCCTGCACCCTGGCCGCTATTCCAAATCGCAGAGAGTGGCGGTTTGGATGTTGCCCTAAGCGAATTATTCCGTGAGGTCGGTATACAAGAAGCCGTAGCGCAGGCGCCCGGTGCAACGATCTTTGTGAACACCCACCCCGCCGAACTGAAAGACATGCGCCGTTTAATGATGGGGCTTGAAAAGACCATGAGCACCTTGCGACCGCACAAACTCGTACTTGAAATTCACGAGGACGGAGTCTCGAATCTTAAGGCGATGCAAGCGCTTCACATGGACTTAAAAGCGCTGAATATTGGACTTGCGTACGATGATTTCGGCGCAGGCCAATCACGCCTGCAAGAAATGGTCGATGTACCGCCCGACTACGTGAAGTTCGACATGAGCCTGATACGTGATATCGATACCGCAACAGCCGCCAAAAGAGAGATGATCCAGTCCTTGGTAACCTTTTCGAAGAATACCGGCATCATTACGCTTGCTGAGGGTGTTGAAACGCAAGCCGAATTGGATGCCTGCGCGGATATGGGCTTTGAGCTCATCCAGGGTTGGATCTTTGGGAAGCCGAAGCCCAACATTTACGACTAGCGCAACACCTAAATCCTAAAGAGAGCGCTAGGTGCGTCACCCATTAAAGCAGGGCGACTGCCGCTATCGCAGCGAGAATCACTGCAGCGCCGACCGCCAGCAAGACGGTTTTATTGACGCCCGCTTCCGTGCCCCTCGAACGACTGGATGAGATTTGCGATGTTTGACTTGGTCCAAAAAACACTAATCGTGCCCGCCCTAATCCAATGACATCGCCGTCACTTAAAAAAGCGGATAGGCGTTTTTCGCCGTTTACCATAATCCCATTCGACGAAATTAAATTCACAATCCGCCACTTGCCGCCCTCGCAGACCAATTGCGCGTGTCTGGTCGAAACGGTCGATTCGGTAAGCCGCACATCACATTGTTCTCCACGACCAATTTCCCACTGCTGATCACTGAGGTCACCAAGGTCCAATCCTAGAGCCTCCGCAATACCACCTAGGTCATCTAACAAAATTAAATGTGGCTCAAGACTCTGCCGAGTCACTTTAGCCTCGGAAGCATCGCGTTGCCCGGGTGATAAAAATTGCGTGCTGTCGCTCGCATCTGATTCCACCCAACTGCCAGGAACATTACCCAAGTTCGCGGCCGGCGCACCAATCACTGTAGAATCGTCACTCGCCGCGCCAATGACCGTGACTTCATCCAGTTCTGCCAGCTCTGCACCATCGACAATAACCCTAAACGACAAATGTTCGACGGATACGGTATCACCATGCACTAAAGGCGTCGCCAAATTAATTTTCGTACCATTTACGAGTGTGCCATTAGACGACCCTAAATCCTCAATCGCAAGCGTTCCATTCGACAGCGTGAATTTAGCATGCTGACGACTCACTTTTGGGTCGGCAATAACAATCTCGACACCTGCCACCCGCCCAATAACAGCACCATCGGTTACTACGTATTCCGATCCATCCTGCGATCTAAGCACAACATCCACTTGAAAGTTCTCCATTCATCAAAGCAGTATTAACAATAGTAACACCACCAATAAAATACACGCCGACATCAGCAGGTTAAACCATGGTAACGGCTTGGATCCGCTGAGATCCACCACAGGGTTTACCCTTGTGTCATTCACCACCTCTTGCTCGCTCGGTAAAGGCGTGAGCTTTTTGACCTTCGAAGAGAGCAGAACCCGATCTTCTCGATGATACGTATACTCGTCTTTCTCTGGGTTATAGGTGTGCACTATCTGTGCATGCTCATCAGGCTCATCTGAGGCCACCGGTGCATTGACGACGTCCACCACAATGGCCGTAATGTTGTCACGTCCCTGCCCTGAAACCGCATCAGCAACAAGCGTTGCACACGCTTCACTGGTATCTTCGATGGAATTTAGCACTTCAGAAACCCGTTTGGGCCCGACAATATCGGTCAAACCATCGCTACACAGCAAAAACCGCGTTTTCGATCGTAATACTCCCCCATTTTGACCGACATTGATATTGGCATCTCCGCCACCGAGTGCGCTCAATATGATATTTTTTTTGGGGTGGTTCTTGGCTTGATCCAAATCAATTTCGCCACTCGCCAATAACGTTTCAACCAGGGAGTGATCTCGAGAGAGCAACTTCAGATGTCCATCCCAAATATAAACGCGACTATCGCCCAACCAAGCCACCTCGAACAAATCATTCCTGACCAGTAACGCAACCACCGTACTCGCCATGCCCGGCTTGCCTTGACCTTTAGTAATTGCATTTGCAATCGCAAAATGTGCTTCTTGCACTGCATCAGCCATAGCCACGCCAGCACGAATTCTTTCGGGCAAAACTTGGCACACAATTTTTGATGCGATCTCGCCAGCGTCTTGGCCGCCAACACCATCGGCGACGATATAAAGCCCTAAGTCATTATCGACGAAAAAGGCGTCCTCATTGTGCGACCGCTTACCGCAATGCGTAGCACCGGCGCCCAACACCACTGAGGTACTCATTGGAACACTCCCAGTACCGTCCCAGCAACCTGCGCAAACACGGTCGAATCAAACCTATTTTCGTCTACCATCGTCGCATACCAATGATCTAGCTCCTTTTCCGCCAATTCAGAATCTCCCCTCGCGATCGACAAAGTTTCGATGCCAAAAAAAGACTGCTCAGCCGCATTGTAGTATGAAAACTCTCCTTCACTCGCCGCTCGAAGAAGATGCTTTCTCAATAACACAATGTCCTCTGGAGCGTAGATTTTATTCGCCAACTCAAGCTCGAGCCCTCGTATCACTGTAGTAAGCATAGAAGCCTGCTTTTGAACGTCGCTCTTACTCTGCAGAGATGCACTGTGCAATTCGTTAATTCCATCCAGAATGGCGGTGGCCGAGCTAGGCTTTATCACCTCCATCGCGACAATAAGGACTTGCAAAGCTCCATCGTTTAAACGGACAGAACCGGAGGGGAGGCTCGCTGCGTATTTCGGGTCGGTACGCCAATGATTACCGTTCATGGGACGGTGGCAGGTATGACATTCGTACAAAGCCAACTCCGGCATCAAGGCAGAACCCTGAAACACAGGCCCCGCCATTAAGTCGAGTGTCAGCCGACTTTGGGTCGCGAGCCCAGAGAGCCAAGTTTGCACATCGTCGTAGGTCGCTTTGCGATTTCGATAATCCTCGTCAATCTCGTAGTGATAGGGTTGGTTTACACCAAAAGCCTGCAAATCAAAGCTTAGGCGCGGATGACCTGCACCCATGATTTCGTGACTGGCAAACTTGGACTCAGTTCCCAGATGGCAAGACAAACACAGTTCTGAGCGCTCGGGCAAGACGTCACTGGGATACAGCCCCTGCGCAATATTATATTCGTGAGTGGCCGCTTTCTCGGTGTGGGTCTTCAACCAGTTTTCCGATCCTCCGTGACAAGCTTCGCACCCGACCCCATCTTCAACCCTGAATTTTTTACCCTGCATCGCCACTGGCACATAATCCGTGTGACAGGCCAGACACTCGGGGGCTTCATGCGCTTTAGGTATCCCCAGTTTCGTCGCTATGGATTGTGATTGTTCATTCAACAGTAATTTGTAAGCGCCTGAGTGTTTATCCTCGCGTAGCCAAATACGATATTCATTCAGCCACACTGTCGCACTGACATCAGGCTCAACCCGCCCATGACAAATACTGGACGCACAGCTGGCAACGCCCTCATGCACTAGGCCATCGGATTCGGGTAGCGGAGCCGCTTGAACAAGTACAGCAAATAAAAGCGTTATTGCCGCGATGGCTGATTTTCGACAAACCATGGCTTTCCATCCTTATCTAAATACATACGGCGCATTTCTTCGTAGTTTAGGGGACGAGACCCTACCCGTCCGAACACCGCTATTTGACCTCCAGTTTCATCGACCCCACGATCCCGTTCCAAGGGGCGTGACAAAGACAATACGGGAGACTTCGTCGGATAATGCGCAATCAACTCAGGTTTTGGTGCGGGGCTAAATCCATAAAATTTAGGCTGACTACTCGGAGACGTCAGCTGCACAATTTTCAGTCCCTCTGCTCCGTCAGCGACATAAGCAAAAATTGAGGCGTTAGTCGCCGCCACCGTGACATCGCGCGCATCGAATATGCCATCCGAGAACAGTTGATATAACTCCATTTTTGTAGGTTTTTTGATATCTACGATCGCCAGACCCTCAGACCCAGAGGCAACATACGCATACGTTCTCGCTAAATGTAACCGCTGCGCCTGCTGTAAGGGGATGACATTATCAGGCGTCAAGTAAGGGTTTTCGGGGTCGGTGATATCGACAACTTTCAAACCATCAGCATCGGTGACAAATAAATAGCGAAACTGAAGCGCGACAGAATGTGGATTATTTAGCGCGAGTCGTGTCACCATTTTTGGCTTTAGTGGCGTATCAATATCTACAACAACTAACTCTTGGTCAGTCAGTATGTAAGCGTAGTAACCACCAAGCACCATGTGCTTAGCACCTTTCAAAACGCCATTGGCATCCCAAGTCAGTGCGCGCTCAAGAAAATTATTGCGCGGCTCACCGTCGGCCAGAGTTGCCAAGTCGACCAGAATTAAACCTTCTTCAGAGTCGGTGACATAGGCGTAGTTATAGAGCGGGTGGAAAGGCTGTTCCAAATTGACCTTCCGCATTAAGTCCCCAGTATTACGAGCCGGATCGATAGGTTGCGTGGTAGGCAGCACAACGCAGGTTGCGTTGCTTGTCTCAACCTTGGTGTCATGCCCTAAGGAACTGAACGGCGCTGTGATAAATCGCTGCGAAAAACCTTTATTAGCAACATTCGCGATATCGTAAACATTAAAGCCTTTCGAACCCTCTGCCACATAAAGATATTCACCACGCATCTGAACGCATGCTGCTCGCTCGCTGCGGTGAGCGTAGCCCTTCTCTAGAACTTTGTTGCGTTTTTGATGAGCGTTGTAAAAATCCGGATAGGCATATTTTTGCAAATAAGACCCGATAACAGCTTGCGGTTCATCCCACTCCGTAACTTCAACGCCGGTAATGTGTTCCTCACCCCCCAGCCACGCATAATGTCCAAGGAAATTCACGAACCCGGTTCCGTGCATCAACAGCTGCGCCATGATGGCATTGTTATCGCCGTTCTTGGCGACATGGCAATCTTCACAATCTTTCGTTTCGGTTTTACGAACGGTGTGAGCAAAGTGTGGATTAAATGCTTGCGAGCTGTAGCCGCTAGCAGCAATAGGGGGTTGTTGAATGTAAATCTTCTCGCGATTGGCATTAGTAGAAGACAACACGAGAGCCGAAGTAGAGCGCACGGGTGCAATCTTTCCACCTTTCGCAGTTTCACGGCGCCCCAGTAAAAACATCTGGTCACGCGAAACCTGAGGGTTGTATGTGGCGTAATTTCGGGTCTCGCCCCCCTCAAAGTGATGTCTTTCCGTTTTGTGGTTTGCCTCGATAGGCAAATGACATCCAGCACACGAGGTGGTCCATGATGTATGGCAAGCATAACACTCCATTTCTTCATACGAATGCGCCAAATCTGCCGAATCGATGTCCTGCCCCCAGGACTGACTCTGCGTATCCTTGCCCATTAACTTGGCACGCGCCGCCTTTTCGTTATAGTGTGCACTACCCTCCGTCACGCTATCTTTAACTAAACTTACCTCCCACTCTAAACCTGGCGTCAGCACGGAGCGTTGAATTAAAGTGTCACCCATCCACTCAAACCGAGGCTTGCCATCCGGATTTCTAATCAGCGACAGATCTTGGCCACCGTCTAAGGCAGCCGGCCCCGAGGTGAACAAATTCGGGTAGGCGTTAGCCGTACCGTGACAGTCTTTGCAGTCAATCTCGACCGCAGCAGCAACTTCACCATACAAATGACCATTCCCGTGACTGTCTTGCCCGTAGTGACAGTCGACACAGTGCATCCCAACATCCAGGTGAATAGACGACATATGCACCGCCTTTTGGAATTTTTCGGGATCTGTATCGCTGACCTGATTGCCCTCTGCATCCAGTAAATTACCTTCACGATCTCGCTTAAAAATGGCTCTGAAGTTCCAGCCATGCCCGTGATAATCGGCAAATTGGGTATCATTCAAGGTTGGATTTAGCTCAGACACAGCTTTGGTAAATTCAATATCCGCCCATTTCCCTCGGACCGCGGCACCCTCAGGGTTGCGATCATAGACTTCTCTAATTTCTTCGTTCGTTGGATATTTTTGTTCCTCAGGCCACATTGCAGGGGCATCAGATTCGTAATCCCACATGGTATAACCCAAGTAAGAATTCATGAACATATTGGGCTGGTGCATGTGGCAAGACATGCATTGGCTCGTCGGTATCGCCCGAGTGAATTCATGCTTAAGCGGATGCCCTTCTTCATGTTTTGGAATCGTAGGGTCTGCCGTTTGAGTTTCGCCCGTATGCCCAAATTGAGCGTAGGGACCTGAATGCCTGGGATCACGATCATTCGCATAGACCACGTGGCACGAGGCACAACCCGAACTGCGGTAATCACCTGGCTGGTCATTAGTACCCAAAAACCAGGTATGTGGGTCGTTCAAGCGCGTCTTAGTAATGTTAATCACCGGAACCGAGATCCGGGCACCCGTACCGGGACCGCGGTTCGATTGTCTAATGTCTGGTTTACCAGGTTCTTCAATTCTCTGTAACTGCCCCAGAGAGTTCGGCAAGCCGGTCTCTGGAAATAAGTTAGTAATATTGCGACCTCCACGCTCAAACACTCGAAAAATGTCACCAGGTTTAATCGTTTCCCATGCAGGTAGCGGAAAAACCTCGGGCAAGATAGAGTGTTGCAACAATGCTTCTGAATCGGGAACAACAGGACCCTTAATAGCGGCAGCCACCCCCTCACGCGTATACGACTCACCCAACATATACCGCTTGAAAGGTAAAATGCCATTATTGTATGCAGCACCACCCCACAGCATGGTGGACGTTGCCATCAAACTGCGCTTCGCCGCCTCGATTGTCGGTAAGTGGCAGGCGCCACAAGCTTCCTCTGCAACACGATAATCAGACGGGTTTATAAAGCGAATAAACTCCGGGCTTTCTCGGTTAAGTAAGGTGTATGTTTGCTTAGGATTAGCGCTCGAAGGATAGTGCCAATCATCAGGATACTGCGGCAGCACATGAGCAGCTGCCATGGCCTTTTGATAAAGCACGCTGTTTTTATCGTTGTCACCCGCTGCCAGACGCACATTGGCGTCGCCTCCGTGACAATCCGTGCAGCCGAGCTTAACCGCGGGATTTGCGTGCATCGTTGTTTTATCGGTTTTGGTGTGACACGACTGGCATCCAGCAGATTTAGCGTCCATCTGCATCTGCGTTTGGCTTGCCGGCGCCGGCGGCGCAACCACGTAATCTCGGTTTACCTTATGTGACCCGCCTGCGGCCAATGTCAGACCAGCATTCATCAACAGAAAAATATAAAAGAGTTTGCCCATTGAGCTTGGCTTAAAATATTTCATCAGAAGGTCAACACCGCATTTAAAAGAACCGACACAGGGTCGTCATCCCCGAACAATTGTTGGTAACCATCACCACTGAAAAGTTGGGCGTACGACAGCCGAACCACAATATTCTGCGTCAGGAAAGGTCGGTAAGTGAGTGAGGCAGACAGGTCATATCCAATATGTCGGTCAAGCCCTGTTTGCGCTCGAGCCACCTCTAACACTGAGGTTTCGGCAAACGCTAAATAATTTGCATTCAATGACAATCGTAGTTCAGGCAAAATATCCAGATCGGCACCTAGGCCAGCGAGTACGATCCCCGGATTCGTAAAGTTTGACTGACCGTGCTCTTTTGAAGATCGCAGGGAATTCAAGATTCCATTGCGCTGAGACAGTGCCACTCGCCCACCACCTATCAAAGGAACGCCCTGGCGTATCCAGTAGCTTGTATCTGCGCCAGCAAACTGTGGATTTTCAAAAATGGCATCGAAGCCCTGGCTTTTCCCATCGTATGGGTCATCATCTCCAGAGCCGAACAAGAATGAGCCACGCACACGTATCCAGTCAAAATCAATCGAGGGCTCCGCTGCAATAAAATAGGCTTCGATGTCTGATGCATTGTTCGTGAATACACTGTCTTGCTCTTCACCTAAAGCCAAATACAGCGAGGTCGTTAAGTTGACTCGCCCAAAGTGGCCATCGCCCGAATAACCCAAATAATACGCATCGTATTCACGCAGACGCTCTTGCCCGAGCGAAGCAGGGCGTTGAATAAACTGGTTCGTATCATAAAAAGGCTTATCGTTTTCTCGGTTACGGTTGTAGATCAACGAGAACTGCGAGAAAAACCCAAGTCTTGGCACATCTTGCAAATATAAGTTAGCGACAAAGACATCATCATCACGCCACGATTGGCTAAGATCATTTAAACCGCTATTGGTATCTTTTTCTAATCGACGAAACCAAGCGATATTGTATTGATACTTATTATTGTCCCTGTTGCCAAAGAGCCGAACACCGAAAGGTACATCTTGGAAGAGGAACCCTCTGAAGTCACTTGAAAAAGGCTGTATCCCAACTCGCACGCTGTCAAAATCATAGCGATCAGACACATTACGAAGATGACGATCCACAAACAGGGTTTGGATGCCAACGTGATTATCTTCACGTAGCCGCCCCACTGCTGGATTGGCGTTCGTTCCCAGCGTTTCGCCTAAGCGCACCGCGTTGTAGTTAAAAACCGGAATAAACCGATATTCCCAATCGGGCGGCCGAAATACGGTATCGCCCTTATAGTAGACAAACTCTATCGCCGTATTTTGGTTCCAAAAACCTTGCTGGACATTGCCCAGCACATCCAAGGAACCTGGAGCATCGCTTGTTTGACCACCCACTGGGGTCGGCACGTCTCGGAATTCATACACCGTATCCGAGATTGCTGTGATGTTAAAAAACCAATCGTCGTGAATCGGTTTATCACCTTTGATGGTGTTTTGATTGTAAGGATCCCACCAATTATCTTCATAGCCTAAAGCGTCAACAATACGCCAACGATCAGGAATAGGCACTGCGGCAACAAAGTGTTCGGTGCTGGGTCGAGGTACCGGTGAAAAACGTCGAGCAACAAATTCTTTAACGCCGCTATCCGTTTGCGTCACGATGGTTTGGGTGTGGTCCGACAATTCAGCCTCAACGACCAGAGGCTCGCGCTGACTCGCGGCACCAGAATATACCTGATCATATGTGGGTCGGCATTCTGGCTCGACCCCTGGTCGGCGACGCTTCAGCTTAGCGTGCTCAGCGCGCACCATGCCGGGCCGGCAATCTGGCTCGGCCACAGTTCTCCCGCGTTCGGAATGAGGATGGGCTATCAAGGATGCCGATAAAAAAACCGAAGCACTCGCCAATGTGATCACACGGTAAAATCGTTTCATCATTTACCCTCACACACGCGCTGTTCGTCCGAATCAATAAAAGGACTTTGCGGACACTGGATGTAACGCAACCGCTCTCCTTGTGGACTCAAAGTATCCGCTCGAATTTCAGGAGGCGCGTTATTAATAGCCCCGCCCAAGGCCAAACCAGCCTGGTGAACCCCCAAGAAGCTGATCATGTCATCTTGCTCAATACCATCGCCAGACACCCCGATTCCACCAACTAGGGTAGTGCCTCGATAGATCGGCACGCTGCCAGGGAAAATCTGAGCACCGTTCGCCAAGCGTTGCCCCGGAGCTTCCACACAGCCTGTCACAACATCGTTCGCCGAAGCCCCAACCGCAAAGACCACGTGCGTTAACAGCTGATTCATGATTAAGTCGGATTGCAGTCCGGTAGAGAAAGGACTCCACTCATTATCCGCAAACGATTTCGAAAAAGGTCCATGCGGATTTCCGCGAATACCGTCGGGGTAGAAGGGTCTTGAAAGGTTGCCACCTGCACGGTCGGAAAACGCTATACCATCGGACAGTGCCTGGGGCCCGACAAACAGCCTCGCCGCCTCGACATAATCACCTATATTAACCTCTGCTTTGAGAGATAAATCAGGACTCAAATAACGTGTCGGCACAGCAATTGATTGCAGATAATCACCAGAGTCTCTCGACGAAAAGAAGGTCGCTGTGCGCGCCTTTTGCAAGGATACATCGGCGCCGAATACCGGGCCGTCCTCGGTTCGCGCCATACCCAAAATAGCGCCATTAGTATCAACGACACTCACCGTCACTCGAGCTGAAGTGCCTAATGGGCGACGAATTTGGGCGCGAGACTTATTGGCGATCGTTAGCGCTTCCCGCAAAAGCGTTTCTACCTCATTCGCTTTAAGACGATTTTCTCCCAGGATCAGCTCATCGCTACCATCAATGGGTGGATAACGAACCTGACCGGACTGGTCATAAAAAGTGTAAGCGTTTAAGTCATTAAATAAGTCGTAAGGCGCGATACCCGACTCGATCGCTCCGAAGCGAACGCCCGCGATAACTTCACCGCCCCCGTATCCGGGCACATCAATCAACGCTCCGATCGTCAGACTGTCGTAGCTTGGCGCGTTTTCAGGAGACACGGCCAAATCCGAAAATTCAGCGTCGCTGAATCGGAAAGTCTTGCCTTCTACGGTTATCCGGTCAGCTCGTCGGTCGTTGGGTGCCGCAAACCCAAAGGTGCCGGCAAGTGCAATCAGCTCATCGACGTCTTGATCAACGTCGAGGATATTTTTGTCAATAGAGTAAAGCCCATCCGCGATAACACCAACTCCGCCTACGGGTGTACCCTCTTTGTACAGAGGGAAACCTCCGGGATCGGCCGCCAAACCCAAAGGTGAACGTTGTGGGCCAACTTGCGCGCCTGATGCCACACCGGATAGCGTAAAATCAGAGCAAGCAAGTTGGCTGAACTGAACCCCGAACAGCGGTCCAGCCGGTTGATTTTGTTCTCCTGGGTTAAAATGCTCTTGCACAATTTGATTTGCCGTTCGAGTCGTGAATGCGTTGCCTTCACTCGACAGATACGCCCCCGTGAGTGCTTTTGCAATTGCTGCAATCGCATCTCCTGCGGATCCCTCAGGAAGGATCAAGCCTTCAAGACCAGTGGACACCTGCACAGGACGGCTCGTAGCAATTTCAACCGGAGGTGCAACAGCCGCCATACGATGTACAGCCAGCACATTGCCCACTCGATCAACCACTGCGATAGTGGCATCAACGCCAAGCGCCTGCGCCTGATCGATTGCTTGCGCCAAGACCTTTTTAACATCATCCGCACTCAAAGCTTCAGCGGTTAGCGCACACTGTCCGTCACAAACGATATCCGGCTCAGATTCAGCGACAGCCGCTGCGGGGGCACTTGCAGCTCCACCTCCCCCGCCACAGGCCGAAAGCAGCGTAACTAATGCGATTACGCATAAAAACTTCATCATGGTGTCAACCACTTAAATATCCAAGCATCGGCGTTGGGATTACCGCCACGGCGGCCGCCCCGTGCAAGCACTGACCGAGCGCCATCGTCTGGATGAAACCAATGACAACTCACGCACTCCGCACCTTCTATTTGCAGATCAGCATTGTGACAGTCGAAGCACAGATCAATACCAGGCATGAGCACATCGCTGGACGAAGCTGAAGTGTTCGCGTCGTGGCAGTCACCACAGACCTCATCGCCTGATCTACCATCAATCACCTCATGAGGCCGGTGATCAAATTTTGCAGACATATACCAATCCTGAGTTTGATAAACCGGCCTCACTTTGTAACGTTTTGCGATGTCGATATTATTATTGTTGCTTACTTCATGACATGTCACACAGCCGGTATCTTCAAATTGATAGCGAGCTTCGCGCTGAGCTTCCCACTGTGCGCAGGTGTAAGGATCATCGGTGCACACAGACCGATAGTCACTGGGCGAGCCTAAACGCCTCCGATCAGTTTTCGGGTCTGCCGGTGTCGCCGCCAAAAATGTACGCAAGTAGTGACCTTCTATTACCGTATAGGCTTCTCGAGCGCTCGCGTGTGGCAGCTCAAAGTCTGGGGTCATGGGGTCAAATGCCAAAGAGTGACACGATTCGCAATGCGCCTGCATGTTGACCGGTTCAAAACTACTTCGGTCGGGTGTCAATGTATGGCAGCTGCTGCATTCAAGTCCGTCACCGGAGACTTCATCAGCCACCTTATCGACATTTAGATGCACTTGGTGGTCAAATTTAAGGCCAGATTTATCTACAGCTTCAGAGCTTAGCAATGGCTCACGTCGCCATACAGGCCAAGCTGCGGCATGTGCTTCGTCCAAAACGGCAACCTTGAACTCGGGGTGTTGGTTGGGGGCAAAGGCGGTCACTGGAATGACAGGGTGCGCACCGCTAACATCCCAGGATTCGGAATCAACATGACAATCCGTACAGAGACGATCCGTCTGAGCTATCACAGTGCTGGGCTCATTGTGCTCACGGTGACAACTCGCACAACGCATCGTTTCCAAGCCAAGGTCGGCATGGAAATTGACATCGGCGTGCTCATTCAGCGTTTTATGACAGTCGAGGCAAGCATCATCTTGCGTCATAACAAATGGCTGCACGTGGCACGCGTCGCACTGCTCAGCAATCCCCGCGGCAAGATGTGCGCTCGATAGTGGACCGCTTGACCAGTGCACATCGCTTGGAAAACCAGCAGAGACCACCACGTCCTCAAGATTGGGATCTTGCAGTGCGTAATACGGCAAAACAAAACTCATAAGAGCCACAACACACATTAAAAACCATGACATGCGACGCATGGACCAAGGTACTGCAGGCGTGCGCATGATCGTCATGAGATTATCGACAGGGTCGATTGAACCGCTCAACAAAATCCCAAGATCAAATCCAGATGGCGGCGAGAACAAAGACAGCGTCAAACCCGAAATTTCAAGCGTATCGCCGCGATTCAAAAGCACACGTTTCTTCAATACCCCATCGAACATTAAGTTACGTGCACCCGAGCGAACCCAGGCCGATTGAGAGTCTTTAACGACAATAACCACCGAGGAGTTTAATCCCGGCAGCAAAACGTCATCTTTTGCCGCGGGCCCGAGACTCAATCGTTTGCCCGTGACACTACTATCAACGGTTTCTGCGTTAGCGCTGCCGATGGTTTGACGTACTAAGAATTCCATAGCGCTACCAATAAAAGAAAACAACGACGACGTGGATGCACAACGCAACCAATAAAGCTAAGGTCAGCGGCACGTGAAAAAAAAGCCATATTTTAAGATGGGCGCCCAACCGCAAATCTTCCCGCATTCGGCTTAAGAGCACTTTTCGCCGCCCAAATAAATCCAACAGTTCATTCAGCACCTCAGCTTCGCGTCGCGTACGCGCACTGGGAATATGTCTGGCAAGATAGGCAATCACAGCCGCTTGGTCAGTATTTGCAACCAAACCGCGCACGGGAAGATTAACCCTGGACCGGTCAAGCCCCCACAATTGTGCCCAAATTGACTTTCCTATGGCTGTCAGGCTTTGCGCGCTTAAGCTCATTGTTTGGGTATCGGCATCGGCTTTTGCGGCCACCGACTGAATGTCCATATCAATTGAGCGCAGTTCATCGAGCCACGCTTCACGATTTTTGCCTGCTCGATTCTGAGACTGCACTTGCGGCAAACGCAAATACACAAATAAGCCATATAACCCAGAGACTATGACACCACACATCAAAGCATAGGCTAGCGTATGTACATTCCAGCCGAACTGCCAGGCACAATGCAGCGTCGCCACCACCAAAAGTGCCAATCCAAGGTAGACGTGCGCTGATGCCCAACCTGCGACCGTACCAATGCGACTACTGTATCGACGCTTGCGAATACCCAACAAGCTCAGCCATACAATAAGACACGCGCCAATGGCACCCAAAGTGTACCCCTGCCAGGTCCCGCCATTAGGGGGTTGTAGCCCAGTTGGGCCTTGTGTGTAATACAAGAACAAACTCGCCACCGATAACAACAAGGCCCACCAAAGGTAAAAGCGGCCACCATGCGTTAGCAAGCCTTTACTTTGCATCACATGGCCTCCACATAATCGACGAACTGATCTGGACTCAGCCTCGTTATCGCACCTGCAGGGCAGGCGCGAACACACGCCGGCCCACCCTTGACGGTTCTACAAGCGTCGCATTTTGTCGCTTTCTTACGATTGTCCTCGCCCTCTGCTTTCAAGCCTGAATCACCAGGACCGGTTCCTGCTCCAAACAACAGCCATGATAATAAGCCCGGCTTACTCGGCGGCTCGTACCGTAAAGTAATGGCATCGTACGGACAATTTGTCTCGCAGTTACCACAACCAATGCAATTGTCAGTAATGTAAACCTCACCATTTGCCGAGCGTCTAATGGCATCCGTAGGACAATCTTTCATACAGTGTGGTAATTCACAATGACGACAATTGATAGGCACATGCAGACCATCAAGCGTCGCGCCCTGCTTTCGATTAAGGCGAGAAATACCTCCGTGGGTCTCGGCACAGGCTTTTTCACAATTGTCACAGCCGACACAGAGATTTTCGTTGATCAGAAGCGCGTTAGTCGCCTCGCCCATACCCTCGTCCATTAAAAACCCAATCGCCCGCGCAGATTCCGACTTCGACGC
>JALRFH010000007.1 GCA_023253715.1 Halieaceae bacterium | reverse complement strand
ATACAATCAGTATTTTTTATCCCTGATACACGGGCGCGGTTGCCACCAGGTTTTGAAAGTACGCACGCGCTAGCCAAGCGGCTGCAGCCTGTTTCGCGCGGAGCGTCACGCGACAGGACGTCGCGTGCGCAGCGTGTCATGGACGACCTTGAAGCGATCCGCAAGAAAGAGGCTGAGACGTGACGGCGGATCGTTTAACCTAAAAATCTGAAAAGCGACTTATCCGCGCCAAGAACTCTGAGAGAAAGTTAATAAATTCCCGACCATTTCGCGATCATTTGGCTCAGAACACTAAATGCGATGGTAACGCCAATGAGTAACAGCATCATTCGAAATGGCTTAAACGGCTTACGCTCGACAGAGTTCACGCCTTTGCTGCAAAACTCATCAACCTTGGCTTGGTCTTCGGGGTACAGCCTTGGCTCATCATTCGAAGAAGTGTTTTGAGAATCGCTCATGTTAGTGAACCTCAGGTCGATTAATAGGCGAAGTGTAAGAACATCTTCGCCTAATTTCCAGTTATGTCGAGCTCTTACGAGACCGCGAACAAAGCCTCTGGCATTTGCATTAATGGCTCTGCACCACCTTCGATGGCGAGCTTATGGCCCTGTGCGCGAGGCAGTAAGCGCTTGAAGTAGAATTCTGCCGTCATTAACTTGGCACGCATAAAGTCTGCGTCCGCGGCTCGCGCCGGATCGTCAAGCAAACCCGCCGCGGTGCTAGCAAGCTGAGCCCAGAAATACGCCAACACCACATAGCCACTGTACATTAAGTAATCGACCGAAGCGGCGCCGGCTTCGTCAGCATTCTGCATGGCCTTTTCACCGATACTGAGCGATAGCGTTAACCATTCGTCCTTTAATGCACTTACCGTACTGATGTAGCCTGCGACTTGCTCTGGATGCTCCCCTTGGCAAAATGTATCCATGATTGCTGTGAAGTCCATGAGCAACTTACCACCACTACCCAAGACTTTGCGGCCAATCAAATCCATCGCCTGCACGCCGGTTGTGCCCTCGTATAGCAAAGCAATTCGCGCATCGCGCACAATTTGTTCCATGCCCCATTCGCGGATATAGCCGTGCCCGCCTAAGACCTGAACGCCATGGTTCGCCGCTTCAAAGCCAAGCTCAGTCACGAAGGCTTTGGCAATGGGCGTCAATAAAGCCATCAGATTATCGGCACGCTTGGCCTGTTCTTCGTTGCCAGCCCGAATAATGTCACCTTGCATCGCTAAGAAGAATAAAAACGCTCGGCTACCCTCAGCAATAGCGCGCTGCGTTAACAGCATACGGCGGACATCGGGATGCACTAGAATGGGGTCTGCAGGACCATCTGGGTTTTTCGGGCCTGTCAGCGAGCGCATGGCCAGTCGCTCACGCGCATAGTTGAAAGCACCTTGATACGCCAATTCGGCGTGACACAAACCTTGTACCGCAGTACCTAAGCGCGCGGCGTTCATAAACGTAAACATGCAATTAAGACCGCGATTCTCAGGGCCGATCAAGTAGCCCTTAGCGCCGTCAAAATTCATTACGCAAGTAGCAGAGGCTTTAATGCCCATCTTCGACTCAATCGAAGCACAGTTAAGTGCGTTACGTTCACCTAAACTACCGTCATCATTGACGTTTACCTTGGGCACCACGAACAGCGAAATTCCCTTGGTGCCTTCTGGGGCTCCTTCAATGCGCGCAATCACAATGTGCACGATGTTCTCTGCCATATCGTGTTCGCCGGCGCTAATAAAGATTTTGGTGCCGTGCAGCGAGAAACTACCGTCATCGTTGCGAACTGCCTTGGTGCGAAGCAAGCCCAAATCGGTTCCGCAATGTGGTTCGGTAAGACACATGGTTCCGGTCCACTCACCGGAAATCAGACGTGTCAGGTAGCGTTGTTTTTGCTCTTCGCTGCCGTGCTCTTCCAAGGTTTTAATCGCGCCATGGCTTAAGCCTGGGTACATCGACCACGACCAGTTTGCAGTCCCTGTAAGCTCACTCATGCACAGACCCAAGGTGTTGGGCATGCCCTGACCGCCGTACTCGACATCAGCCGCTAAAGCTGGCCAACCGCCCTCGACGTATTGAGCGTAGGCTTCAGCAAACCCGCTTGGCGTTTTGACGCCTTCGGGGCTCCATCGGCAACCCTCTTCGTCGCCTGACTCGTTGAGGGGGGCAAGGACGTCTTCACAAAATTTAGCGCCCTGCTCCAGGATTGCGTCGATCAAGTCGGGGCTGACTTCCTCAAATTCAGGTAAAGAAGCGTACAAGTCATCTACGCGAAGAACATCGTGAAGGACAAATTGTAAATCGCGGGTGGGTGCTTTGTAACTCGGCATAAGGTAATACTCAACTCTATGTTAACAGCGACAACATTTTGCCTGCCGCGCAATTATAGTCAAGTTGATTCGGAGGCAAGTGGCACTAATTACGAATTTTCCAGCAGCGAAAAACCCGTCGTGATGCACTTTAACCTTTAAAGCTATAAACCCATCACAAACGATGAAAGTTCCCATGGCAGGCTAACTGAGTTGAGTTTTCGGAGTACACCCATGCATCTACAAAGTCACGCCAAATGGTTTTTGAACACCCTGCTGCCCACGCTATGTAAGCTGTGTCAGCAACATTCTGACACCGATCATGCGCTGTGCTCGTTTTGTAAAGACAGTCTTGTGCGACAGTCGCCAGCTTGCCCCCGCTGCGGAGAATATCTGCCCCCGTCCGTTAACCAGGTGTGCCCTTACTGTACGCCGGGTTTCTTTGACTTCGACACATGTCACGCGCCGTGGGAATACAGCGATGGTTTACGTTATCTGGTTCACCGCTGGAAATTTGTGAAAACAACTCACTTAACATCCGCGCTAGCGGATCTATTACTGGAAGGTTGCGTCACCACAAGCGATGTCGATGCCTTAGTCCCCATGCCTCTGCACTGGCGTCGAACTTGGCAGCGGGGCTACAACCAATGCACCTTGCTGGCGACGCATGTAGCGCAACGCTTAAACCTTCCGGTAAAACATGTTCTGGCCTGCAAAGTGTATCAAGCCCCACAACACAAAGCGCATGGTCGCCAGGCACGGCAACTGTCTGTCAAACACTTTGATTGCCAGCACAACCTGAAGGGCTTACGCTTAGCCTTGATCGATGATGTAATAACCACTGGCCAAACGGCCCACCGCGCGGCTCAGTGCTTAAAACAGGCCGGCGCTGACTACGTATCAGTTTGGTGTATCGCGAAGACACCGAAACCAGGAGCCCCATGCGCAAGTACGGCCTTAGATTCTTACTCCTTGCAATAGCCGCTGTCACCGCCCCCACTTATGCCGACTCTCTGCGGGTTGCCGTCGCCTCCAACTTTGCCCCCGTGCTAGAGTCCTTACTCGACAAAGAGCCACCACCCCTTGAGGTGTCAATCATCTCTGGAGCGACAGGTGCACTTACCAGTCAAATACTCATGGGCGCACCGTTCGATGTGCTGTTGGCGGCGGACGCCGAACGTCCCGCCAAGCTCGCTCAGCTGCGAGCAATTGCAAAGCCTGTCTGCTATGCTCAAGGTCAGCTGGTGTTGAGTGGCGCAACGGCAATCGACGACATAAAGACGGGTGGACGAATCGCTATTGCTAATCCACTCACCGCGCCCTACGGTCGGGCGGCAGTCGAAGTACTGACGCGACTCAACGAGCCGAGCCTGCAAGTCATTCAAGGCAACAATGCCCAACAAGCGTTTCAATTCAAAGCCAGTGGCAATGTGGACTTTGCACTCATACCCGCCTCGCTGGGAGACGGTTTAGCTATTCCCGACGATTGGTATCGCCCTATCGAACAATACGGAATGTCCGTACGCGCATCGAACCACCCAAACCACACAGACGCCCAAGTCTTTTTGTTGTGGCTGATGAGCGAACAGGTACAATCACACTTAAATGACTACGGTTATAGCCGCTGCCAACATGACCCTTGATGTACTGACCACAACACTCAAGCTTGCTTCGATAACAACACTCATATTGTTGTTCGTATCGCCTCCTATCGCTTGGTGGTTAAGCCGAGGGCATTCCTGGTCACGCTCGATTGTCGAAGCCGTAGTTGCGCTTCCTTTGGTGCTACCGCCTACGGTACTGGGGTTCTACCTACTCATTTTTTTCGCGCCTGATACGGTGGTGGGTCAGACTTGGCAGACCCTGACTGGCTCACCCTTGAGTTTTAGTTTTTCGGCGCTAGTCATCGGCTCGGTCATCTACTCCATACCCTTTGTAGTGCAGCCTTTGCAAAGTGCCTTCCAACACATCCCCATGGGCACACTCGAGTCGGCGGCGTCGCTGGGCGCAACACCTCTTGATCGATTCCTCAGCATCGTGATGCCTTTGTGTAAACGAAGCTTTATTACCGCGGCCTGCCTTGGGTTTGCGCACACGGTGGGCGAATTTGGTGTGGTGCTGATGATTGGTGGCAATATTCCAGGCGAAACACAGGTTCTTTCCATCGCCCTATTCGACTCGGTCGAACGACTCAATTTTGCCGAGGCTCATGCCGTTGCTGGTGGACTGCTCGTGTTTTCTTTAGCCGTGTTAATCAGCCTTTATCGCTTGAATCCCGCCAACGCGCAACCTTCTTGGGTGAGCCGATGATTCTCACCGCCGAGCCTTATCTCTCGCACTGCACTACCGAGGCCGAACGATGAGTCTGATATTTAAGGCCCATCATCTTGTATCCAAAGTCGATATTGAGTTTGCCTTGCCCGACCAAACGTGCACGGTAGTTTTTGGCCCCAGCGGGAGCGGCAAGACCAGTCTATTACGCGCAATCGCTGGGCTCTCAAGTCCGCTAGCGGTCACCACGCTTGCCCTTAACGAAGTGGATATTAGTCAGCTGCCCCCGCATCGACGCCCGACTGTCCTTAGCGCGCAGAATGCTGCCCTGTTTCCGCATCTGACTGTGCAGCAAAACTTAGTCTACGGACTGAATCGGCGAGAAGGGCGGGCTTCTGACTTGAACCCAATAGTAGAGGGCCTCGGTATCGCAGCATTGCTCGCGCGAATGCCCAGTAGCTTGTCCGGTGGTGAGGCGCAACGGGTCGCTCTTGGCCGCGCACTGCTTGCTAACCCCGCTTGGCTACTGCTGGACGAACCCTTGACCAATCTGGACCAAAATGCGCGACGACATATCGTCAAATTTTTGAACCATTGGCGTAAGCAGAACCGCATGAGTGTCCTTTATGTCACGCACGACATCCCAGAGGCTTTAGCGCTAGCCAATCAGGTGATGACTTTGACAGACGGCAAGATCATTAAATTCGGTAGCCCCGATATCTTATTGGGCTACCAAGACCCCCAGCAAGAGCTCAGTAGCGTTTTGTCGGCTCACTTGTCACGCCACCACAAAGACGACAACTTGAGTGAACTGCTGATCGAAGGAAATCGATTGCTGATCCCCGAGGTTTCAACGCTCGATACGACCCAGCCCTTGTATCTGCAAATCGCAGCGAAGGATGTGAGCTTGGCCTTAGAACGCCCCGAGCGCACCAGCATCTTAAACCTGCTTCGGTGCACCATTGCCAGTATCGACACCAGTGGCCGCACGGGCGCGACTATTACACTTAACCTAGGCTCCCAACAATTGCTCGCCAAAATTACTCGCCGCTCGGTGCGTGAACTCGACTTACGAGTCGGACAGGAAGTTTGGGCACAGATTAAAGGGGTTTCACTACAAACCTAGCGCTTTTTGCGAGCCGCCGGGTAAATGGTTTCGATTAACCACTGCCATGTCGTGTTGTCTTTTAGCACGGCCCGATCAATACCATCAAAGAAGTCGATAACGCCCTGCGGGTCACGAAAATGATCCATCCTCGTGACCATCTCTCGCTCGGGGTCTAAGTGTTTTACGATTTTCGCTGGATTACCGGCAACCACGACATTAGCGGGCACCGACTGCGTAACCACCGCACCCGCACCAACCACCGAGTTATCGCCGATCGTCACCCCTTTCAGAATGGTCGCATGGTCGCCAATCCAAACATTGTCGCCAATATGAACAGGGCGAGGTTCGGGGTCTCTGGCATTGCGATCGTAAAGCGTGTGCCAATCGGAGTCGGTGATATAGGCGCGCAGCTCTTCTGCCTCTAACCGTGCTTCGCGCAGGCCATCCATTGCGGCACGCAATTCTGCATCTGTTTGGGTTAGCTGACTTGTCAATTCCGCCTCGCGTTGTTGCAAATAAGTGATTGCCTGATCACGCGTTTCTTCGGCTTCGTGAAGCTCTTGTGCCATTTTCTCGAATTCACCCAAGTCCGCCTTGGACACGCGTGTGAAACGGCGCAAGAGCCAGTGCGAAAACCAACCCAAAACAAAGGCCACAAATAAAACTGCCGAAATGGCGATGATGAATTCAAGTCTATTCATGAT
>JALRFH010000189.1 GCA_023253715.1 Halieaceae bacterium | reverse complement strand
TGAGGTGGTCCGTGCCCGAAATTGGGTGATGGAGCGCTTTGATGAAAGCGCGATCTACGAGCATGTTGCGTTCCCAATGGTGCTGATTACCGGTCCGCTGTTATACGACGTCGGCGGTTGGTCGACCGCTCAGGGATGGATCGATTTAAAACTGCTGATTATTATCGGTCTGTTTATTCCCATTGAAATCATGGATTACTATTTATCGCATTTTGGTGGTAACAAAACCAAAATCGCGGCTTCTGGGGATGCGGTAGCGTACGAGAAAGGTATGCACTTGCACTGGTGGTTTTTCTTGGTCACCACACCCGCAGTCATGATTTATGGCGTCTTGGTCCTATATTTAGCCACCGCCAAACCGTTCTAGTAGGGAGACGCATTGTGAGTGATATCGAATTTGTTGAGATTCCGTTCTCGGGAAGTCCCAAAAAATACAAAAAGATAGCGGTTGTAGGTTCAATCATTTTGAATACGTACTTGTACTTGGGAATGGTCGGTTTGATCTATGTGCTTAATGATCAGGATTGGATTTTAGGCTGGAAGCCGATAAGCATTGCCACGGTTTTTGCGATTTTGTTTGCACGCATTGCTTACGGATGGATCATGAAGTTAGACGCACAAACGGGCACGGGACGCGGTTGGAAGTTGGAAAGCGAAGCGATCAAGCTGCCAGAGCGACGACCCAGACCTCAAGAATAAATCAAGCAGTAGAATTGCAGAGGCGCCCTTAGGCACCTTTTTTGTAGGATTAAGGATTTCGACAGCCCATTTCGCCGGACTTTTTTTGAGCGCTGTTTTCTACAACCTATTGAAATTCATACACTTATAGCTCGCCTGAAAGAGGCTCATGTAGTACTATGGCTTAATATCGTGTTAGGGGTTTGGCTCCAGTGCGGTAAACCACGACAAATCGTATTGTAGCTAATGGTAAAATGACGCAATCACAAGATACCAATCTCGCGCAGTTAATCATTCGAGCCTTTTATTGGATGGACGAGGGACTGCAGCAAAATCTTCGCAAGGCGGGTGGACCCGAAGTGAGTCACGCCCAATCTATGGTCATTCTGGTGATAGGCGAAGGGGTGAGGCGCCCATCGCAAATAGCAGAACGACTGGGGATCAGTCGGCAGGCCGTTCATCAATCCTTGCGAGAATTAGTCTCTATGGGTTTGGTTGAGCTGGTAGCAGATCAAGAAGATAAGCGAGCAAAAGTGGTTAAGTTAAGTAAGACTGGTATGCCCAAGCACTTGGTCGCTGCAGACATATTAGAGAGGCTAGAGGGTGCCTTGGGGGCACGCATCGGTAAGCGCAAGGTTAAGCAATTGCGCGAAGCGCTTGAATCGGATTGGGGGGAACCCGTCGAGCTTTAAAACGCTTCAAATACCACAAAAAAAGCCGCTGAGATGAACTGAGCGGCCTCTTTTGAGTGATTGGGGTGGCCTATGGCACCCCAAGAGCACAGCTAGAATCGGTAAATACCTTCTAATGTGATGGTCCGACCTCGCGATAGGTTGTTAAACTTGCTTCCGGCGATGTTATAAGCGTGTGAAATAACCATTTCATCGCCCAAGTTACGGCCGTTAACACCAATTTCCCACTTGTCGTCTTGCCCAGCTACAGCTACACGCATATCGTATTTGGTATAACTATCTTGGACGGCATACGAGGGGTCTTGCGTCGGTTGTACAAAGTAGGAGTCGCTGTAGTAAACCGAACCGGCTGCCTTCAGAGTCATGCCGTTGGATAACGGCTGTGACCACATGGCGTTCAGGTTCCATTCTAAATCCGGAGAACGCTCTAGGGGTTCTCCTTTTTGGTTTTCGCGCCCGTCGATACAATCGCTGTTTTTGTTGGAACCATCAGCATTTACTACACACTGGGCACCTTGATAGTCATCGTATTTGGCATCGATACTACCCACCGCGGCATTGATGCGCAGGCTGTCAGTTGCTTGCAGGCTAGCTTCTAATTCGAAGCCTGTAACATTGGCTTGACCTGCGTTACCAATAATGAATGCCGATCCATCATAGTTTGAGGTTTGCAGGTTCTTGAAGTCAGTGGTGAAGAAGGCACCATTAAGTGTTGCACGCCCATCTAGTAGGGTGGACTTGAAGCCAAATTCATAAGCGCTGGCCTCTTCATTTTCGAAGTCGAAAATTCCATTCCCAGTTTTTAAGCGAACACCCGCTTCAATACCTGCAGCATCTAGGGCGGGATTATCCGTGTATCGTGCGATATACGCTGCATCAGCGAGTTTTGCTGCTAGTTGGTTACCTAAGGCCCCATCATTCGCCTTCAGACCGCCCGCTTTTGAACCACCCGCATAGCCAACATAGACCATCAAATCATCGGTGGCATCCCACTGGATACGAAGCGATGGGTCGATGCTATCGTCATTACGTGTTTGATAGAACGTGTAAGCTTGGTTGTGTCCCGCTGTACTGCGAGGTACGCGGCTATAATCCAGGGCGCCTGGCTGGTCAAATAACATATTAAAGGTTTGGCCAATACCGTCTTGTTCTTCTTCGGTATATCGCAAATCGACGATCGCTCGTATGCGGTCGCTCAAGTTCAAGGTCGCCTGCGCGTAGATCGAGAATGCTTCTGAGTCGCGGGCGAATACACGATCGGTGCCTGAACCATATGTGAAAGCCCCAGCGAGAGGGGGAACGTTAGGACCAACAGCTAGGGGTACTCCCGTTACCGCGGACCAAAAACGTGGCGCAAATTTGGACCATTGTTGGGTGTTCAAAGAGGAATCTTGATACCAATAACCAACAATGTATTCGACCACTTGGTCGCTGGGCGAAAGCAGGCGAACTTCGAAGCTCGTCGATTCGTAGTCATCATCCAAATCCGTGGTTAGGATGTCTTCAGGGTGACCGTCTACGTCCAAGAAGTGGTGGCTGGTGTAATCCCATTGGCTGGCTATCGCTTTCAATGAATGTCCAGCCAATTCGGTTTCAACACTCAAAGTCGCAATGCTCCACTCCATGGTCGAGGTGTCTTCCTTGCCCAGACCTGTGCTGACACTCCGTTTGTCGTCGGCCTTGTACTCTACGTTGGGGTCCGTGGTTTGCGAAGACATGGCTCCGGGTGCAACCAACTGGTTGTTGCGGCCATAGATATCTTTAGCGCCATCTTCGACTTTCAAAAACACGGTTGTGCTGTCGTTGACGTCAAATTCTAAACTGACACGCACGACCTCTTGCTCCTCAGCACCATCGTCGTGACCGGTAGCTAAGTTATCGGTGTAGCCGTCTAGGTCGGCTTTTAAGAAGGCAATCCTGCCGCGAGCCTTGTCAGACAGGGGGCCTGAAACAAAGCCCGAAGCTTTGTAGCCGCCGTCTTCAAGTTCAGTACCAACCTTGATTTCGGCCTCGAACTCTTCGGTTGGGCGAGCCGTCGTCGCGCTGATAGCACCGGCAATGGTGCTCTTACCAAATAACGCACCTTGTGGCCCTCTCGCGACTTCAAAACGGTCCATATCCATACTCGCGGCAAGTAAAGCGTTTCCGCGACCGCTGTAGACGTCATCAATATAGAGAGGAACTGATGAGTCAAAGGCTAAGTTTGTGATGCCGGATCCCAAACCACGCACCCGCACCGCCGTGCTTCCAAAGGTTTCTTGCACCTGTAGGCTTGGCACGAAGTTTTGCAAATCGGTAACGTCGCTGATGTCAAAGGTGTTGATGAATTCGCCAGTGACAACACCAACGGAAATGGGAACATCCTGGACACTTTCGGCGCGTTTAGTGGCCGTTACCACGACTTCTTCTAAGACGGCTGATTGCGATATTGCGGACGCACCTAACAGACTTGCTGCCGCGACAGAGAGTGTTAATTGGTTGAGTTTGCTTTTTATTATGCTCATAGTATCCACCCGTTTTGTTTATATTATGACTTCAGATGCAACACCTATACAGTAAAGCTTCTTGCCTAAAAACGTCAATAAGATGTACTAAAAAAAATCGCGAAACTCTTGCTTATGATTTTTGAAAATTTGATGATTAACATAATTAATAATAACAACGTCAGCAAGTTAGCGTTCTTTCTTTGATAGGTAAAGTATTATTTGAGGCTGAAAATATTGTCAAAATTATTGACAATATTTGCGGCGTGAATCAATCATAAGCGCTGGGAGAGATCAATTGCTGCTCGACGCCGGGGAGCAGACGGTATCAATATCGGGAGGCTTGGGTGCAACAACTCACAGTTAAGGGGCGATTTTTGTCAGCGTTAGGTGTGATTGGCTTAGGCCTATCTCTATCCAGTTCAGGATCCGCATTAAACGCACCAAAAGCATGTGAGCATTCGTCCGAAATGAGCAAGAGGCTTTTATGGGGCGATCTACACGTGCATACCGGAAATTCATTGGATGCCTATGCCTTTGGTGTGCGGCACACGCCGGCGGATGCCTTTGCGTTCGGCAAAGGGCAAAGCTTACTCGATACCACAGGCGAACTACTTAAAATCGATCGCCCCTTAGACTTTATGGCGGTCACTGATCACGCCGAGTCGTTTTCTATTACTTATTTATGCGGTGATCCGGGTTCCTCTAACACAGATTACTGTTTGGGTTTGCGTGACAAGGCCCACCCAAAAACTGGCTTATCGGTTTTCAGGAACTACCTTATCCCCTTATTGGTCGTTCCCGAACCCAAACTACCTCCAGCGCTGTGCGATACCGAAGATTGTACAAGCGCAAACAGCTGGCAGTGGCAACGCGCTGTTCGACAAGCCAATGACGCAAATGAACCCTGTGAGTTTACCGCGTTTATTGGGCAGGAGTGGTCTGGCACACCGGGCGGTGCACATACGCATCGCAATGTGATCTATCGCACTGAAAGTGTCCCCAACGAGACCTTCGATTACTTGCGTTATCCGTCACCAAAAGCGCTCTGGAGCGCGCTCGATGAGCAATGTGTTGAGGCCGATGGGTGTCGCGCCTTAGCCATTCCGCACAACAGCAATTTGGCCGAGGGTTTGGGCTTTGATATCGAAACCGAAGGCCCTGAAGCACAAGCTTTGCGCTCACGCTACGAGCGCGTGGCTGAGGTGTTTCAGAGCAAAGGACAAAGTGAGTGTTTAGAGCCCGAGTGGACCGATGAATCAAGCGACTGCAGTTTTGAAGTAAGTATTCCCGCCTCAATACAAAAACGCTTAGATTTGAGGGGCCAAGAGGCGGCGGACGCATGGTCGCAGTTGCGACGAGCCTATTTGCGAGATGTGTTGAATAGAGGTCTGGGCGCTTATCAAGTAACTGGGCGCAATCCTCTGCAGCTTGGGTTTGTCGGTTCAACCGACACACATTCAGCAAATGCTGGTGATGTTACCGAAGACGATTGGTCAGGTGATGTGTGGTCGCAAGGTGAGGGTGCCAAGGGGCGTTTCCGCCGTTTGTCGTTTAACCCTGGTGGGCTGGTCGGTGTTTGGGCTAAAGAGAATACGCGGGAATCGATTTTTGATGCTTTACACGAGCGTGAGGTGTTCGCGACCTCGGGTCCACGAATCAGTCTGCGCGTATTTGCGGACGATAAATCAAGCGCCCGCTGCGAGTCACCCGAAGTACAGACAACCGCAACCGTGATGGGTGGAACCTTGGCTGGTGGTGTTAAGTCTGTGCATTTTACTGTCATTGCGCAGAGTGACCAGAGACCCTTGCAAAGCATCGAACTGGTGAAGTCCGAAGCCGACGAACAAGTAAGGACCAAAGTATTGACGCTTGCGGAAGATGACAACGGTCGAGACTACTGGTGTGTCGAATGGCAGGATCCAGATTTTGAGCCGAGTCAGTCCGCGTACTGGTACGTGCGAGTACAAGAAATACCCTCGCCACGGTGGTCAAAAATAGATTGCCAGCAAAATGGTTTGTGTCAGGACTACCCAGAGGCGAACACAGATATTCAAGAGCGCGCTTGGTCATCACCCATTTGGTACTACCCTGAATGACGCCAATAGCTTGAGCATGCACCGCAATCAATAAAGACGACTACGAAAACAAGGACATCTGATGAGTACTCCAAATTATAAATACGATCGCATCCCGTATCTGATTATTTTTAAAGACCCCACACCTTTTAAAGATACCTATGCGGGTGAAATTGGTAAAACGGTTCTAAAATCTCATTTAATGAAGCCACAGGGTGCCGAGTCCGACACCGTCATTTTGTTTATGCATCCGATTGGCGGCGGCGAATATCTACCCATGCCCACGGCCTTGGTGAAGGCAGGCCATCATGTAATCTACTGTCAGAGCCGCTATCCCAGCAACGACACTGCGCTGATAATGGAAAAAGTGGTGATCGATATGGGGGCCTGTATTCGAGATGCCAAAGAGCGTTTGGGCTATAAAAAAGTGGTGTTGGCCGGTTGGAGCGGGGGCGGCTCTTTATCGGCCCTGTATCAGTCGCAAGCCGAAAACCCGACGATCACACAGACACCCGCGGGCGAGCCGCCGAGTATTGTCGATGCGAATTTAATACCCGCCGATGGCATGATGTTTGTGACCGGTCACCGCGGCCGTGCGCACACCTTGACGGAATGGTTGGATGCCTCGATTTTGGATGAGCAAGACCCCAGCAAAAAAGACCCAGAACTGGATATTTACGACACTGAAAACCCTAATCAGCCTCCATACTCTGCAGAGTTCGTTGCCCGTTACCGCGCAGCGCAAGAGGCGCGTAATCGCCGGATTACAGTCTGGGTAAAAGATAAGCTGGCGGAGCTTCGCGCAGCTGGCAGACCTTACGATGAATTTGGCTTTGTGGTGCACGGCACCATGGCGGACCCAAAGTGGTTGGACCCAGCCATCGACCCCAATGACCGCAAGCCCCAATGGTGTTTCTTAGGTGATCCACAGGTCGTCAATAACAGCGCCGTGGGGATTGCGCGCTTTTGTACTTTGCGTTCGTGGCTGTCGCAATGGAGTATTGATGATACCAATGCCGATGGCTTTGCTTGTGCCGCCACAATTAGCAAGCCGACGCTCGTCGTGAATAACACGGGTGATGACGCCGTACCCCCGAGCCATGCCCAAGGTTATTACGATGCGATCCCGCACGACAATAAGCGCCTGGTGCATATTCAAGGCGCTAATCATTACTACTTTGGTCAGCCAGAATTATTAGCGGAATCGGTGGCAGTGTGTAGTGCTTGGTTGCACGAACAAGGGCTCGCCTAAACGCAATGCTTTAAAGCGCCGAAAGGGGCTTTTTTTATCTCTGATGCTTGCGCTTGTGTGATCAACTGTGTTCAATCAGGATTCTTAGAAATAGACCTAAAGGTGTGGTTGATGCGTGATATTCAGCGGGCGATGATCGGTGTTTTGTTTGTTTTATGTGCATCTACGGGGGCTTTTGCCAACGACACTCCCGTGGCGGTCATTACCGGGAGTTCTTATGGTTTGGGCGCTGAGTTAGTCGAGCGAGCCGCAGCGCGCGGTTGGCGTATAGCGATGGTGGATTATCGCCCAGGGCCCTCGGCGACTAAGGCGCAAGAGATCAAAGAGAAGGGTGGGCAAGCAGCTGTTTTCATTGCCGACTTGTCGAAGCCCGAAGACCGCAAAGGCTTGATAAAAAAAGTGTTAAAAACCTTTGGTCGGGTGGATTATCTGTTTAACAACGCGGGTTACGCGTATTTAGCGACCGTCGAACAAATGAAACTCCAGCCCGCGCATCGCCTATTCGAGGTCAACTATTGGGCCTACGCCGATTTGGCCAAACAGGTGATTGAGCCGATGCGCAAACAGGGTGGTGGTACTATCGTGAATGTGTCATCAATTTTAGGTACGGTAGCGGCTCCCGCCGGCTATGGCCACTACAGCGCCAGTAAACACGCGCTGCACGGTTTGTTCCAAACCATGATGAAAGAAGTAGCGCCTGACAATATCAAGGTGTTTTTGGCGGCGCCCGGTGGCATGAAAACACAAATTGGTGCGCACTCGGTCGGACCCTTGGCGAATCCTGCTGCTCCGGTTCCAGCGAACTGGGAAGATCCGGGCATTGTCGCAGACGATATTTTTGAGGCGATGCAAGGCGAGTCAGGTGTATTCATGCCCGGCTATGTGGGTCGTCAAGGGCGTTGATTTAAGAGCTACTATCAGACTGAAACCTGGGCAGAAGGCAGAGAAACATGATCAAAGTACATCATCTAAATAATAGCCGTTCGCAACGTATTTTGTGGCTACTTGAAGAGCTCGAGCTAGACTACGAGATCGTGTTTTACCAACGCGATGCGGTCACGAATTTGGCGCCACCTGAGCTGGAAGCGGTGCATCCGTTGGGTAAGTCACCCATGATCACTGATGGTGATCAGGTCGTGATCGAATCGGGTGCTATTATCGATTACCTGATTCGCAAATATGGACAAGGACGTCTGGCACCAGAGCCAAACACACCCGCACACGAAGAGTACCTGCAGTGGCTGCACTATGGAGAGGGCAGTGCCATGTTGCCTTTGATGCTGCAGATGTACACCAATCGCTTGCCCGATGGTGGTGCTGCGTTGAAGGATAGGATTCACAGCGAACTTGATCGCCATCTTGGCTACATTAATCGGGCTTTAGAGGGCAAAGATTGGCTGGTGGATAACCAGTTATCGGGCGCTGATATACAGCTTTCTTTCGTCGCTGAAATTGCGCCCTTATTGTATCCTCAAGAAAAATTTCCTTGGCTTGATCAGTTTCGAGTGCGTCTGCAATCATTGGATACCTACCAGCGTGCACTAGTGCGAGGTGGGCGGTATGATTTCGGTCCGACTCAATAGTCTTGCGCTGGCGTTCATCTTTGGCTTGAGGAGTTCAACATGACAAAAGTACGCGGTCTCGTTTGCGTGATAGCACCACTGCTGGCCTTGCAGTCTGCCATGCTACATGCCTGGTCTGATCATGCCTCTTTGGCCTGGCCCTTGATGCGCGTGATGCCGGAAGTGCAAACTGCCGAGCCATTGCGTGTAGAGACACTCAGCGAGTTTGTTGCGGCGGAGCGCACTTCGATCGCAGATCTACTAAATGATCACGAACAGTGGGCCAGAGATAACCTTGAGCACTATGCGGCCCTTCCAGCAGAGCTTGTGTTCGATCCAGCCCTACCGGACGCCGATGTCGAGTTGGCTTTTTTAAACGCCATTCGCGTCAACCCGACCCGTTCGTATCAGCCTTACCGACAGGTCATGAGCTTTGAAACGCTCTCGGAGCAAGACGCTCTGATTGCTGTATCAGAGTTAACGTTTTTGCAAGGTACCATAGCAAGTAACGATTCGCGCTATGTGGGGCTAGCCAGTGGCGATTTAGTCAGCGCGGCGACAGTGCTATCTACCGCTTCCGATGAACCTGATTTTGGCTTAGACATTGGTTTGTATGCGGATAACGGGACCGAGCATGGTAAGCGCTACGGTTTTGGCAACCAGCCGTTTGGTAACCCTAATTTAGAATATGGGTCGCAGGCGCCGTTCCATATGGGCTTTTATCACCTCGATTGGCTGACCTCGCTTGCACAGCCGGGTCTTTTGCAAACCTATCCTTTATATCGCACTGAGCTCTACCGGAAGCTCGCGGTTTTCGCGTTTAGTACGGGGCATGACTACTGGGGCTGGCGTTTTATGGGCTGGGGTTTGCATTACGTGGGCGATTTGGCGCAGCCTTACCATGCGGTGCCTTTACCGGATACTGGAATTCTTAAAAGTTTATGGATCGTAGCCACCGGAAAGACGGGCGAGGCTTTGCAATTGGTCTCGAATCGTCATGGCGTTATCGAAGCATTCCAGAAAGCGATTGTTGCGAACGCGCTGGTTGAACAAGATTGGGGGCAATCCACACTGCACGAAGTGGCACAGTTGAGCCCAAGCGCCTTGTGGGCGCGAAACTCCCTAGCCCAAGAGCTTACACGAGACTCGGCGGCAGGCGCCGCCGGTCTTGACCAAGCCTTAGTGCAATATGCACCACCCAAATTAGTCTCGGACCCAGCGTTTGAGTTCTCCCAATCACCTGAGGAGGCTGCTATTTTGGACGCAATTGCCGCACAAGGCGAGGGTGCCGAAGAAGGCTTAACGGCGAGCCTAAATCAGCAAATGCAGCGCTTTACTTACTTTGCTCAAGCGTGGATTCGCGGAATCTTGCACTCGCAGTAAAAGTGTTAAGAATTAGATAATAAATCGCTCGTACATTACACGCTTCTACTTATGGAAGCGTTGAACGTATGACCGACCTAAATTCTATAAACTCCGCTGTGTCTGCTCACACAGCGGTAGGTTCCAAAGTCACTGACGACAAGTATTTCCCCCGCGTTAAAATGGTGACCGACTACACGGCAGCGCGCGAACGCGTCGAGCGCTTTATTTCGCAAGTGTTTCATGCCAGCTTTGACGCCAAGATCATGACCTATGCGCCCGATTTGTTGTACTTAGAACAAGATTTACAGATTCAGGCCGCGTTGGGATTACGTTGGGCCGACCAGCAGTCTTTGTTTTGTGAAAACTATTTAGAAGGAAGCATTCTCGATGCCATTGGCGATCCGCTACTCACACGAGGAGAGGTTGTCGAACTGAGTAATTTAGCCAGCATGACACCGGGCGCGGGTGCGCAATTGTATGTCTTAGCCGCTGTCGCTTTGGATATGGCTGGGTGCAAGCAGTTGGTTTTCACCGCGAATGACACCGTGCGACGTTCGATTACCCGAGGTGGTTTTAGCGCCCGCTTTTTGGCGGACGCTAAAGTCGACAAAATAACTGGCGCTGATCAATGGGGTAGCTATTACGAGGGGCATCCACAAGTCATGGTGGCAGACATTCCCGCCAGCGCTGAAATTATTCGGTCAAATCCACTTGTTGCGCCCTTGTTGAGCCATGCCATGCCCACCATGCATCGGTTTGCTTTGGCTTGGAGGCAAGCTTAACCTTGGGGCAGATGCTAGACATACTGAGTGTTCGCGATAAAAGCGAAACGCTCATTTACACGCCACAAGGCGCGATATCGTGCGCTAGATTTCTGGCGGCGGTCGAGACGGCGAAACAATGGCTAATGACTGAGAAAGTGGGACGCCTAGGTTTGCTATTGGACAACGAGCCTGCTTGGCTGGTCTGGGATTTGGCCGCACAAGAACTCGGCCTATGCTTGGTGCCCTTACCCACATTTTTCAGCGCAGAACAAACTTTACACATCGTCACAAGCACAGGCGTAACACACATTGTTTTCAGCGAAGCGCATGCGGGTTTGTTAGAAAGTTGCCAAGCAGTGCACGAGCAAGCGCTGGTGGGTGACTTATTGTCCCACTGCACCGTTCGGCAGTATGAGCCCACTGCGGTACCTTTATTACCCGATGGCACTCACAAGATCACATTCACCTCTGGCTCGACTGGAACACCGAAGGGCGTGTGTTTGTCGAGCGAGCATTGTTTGTTGGTCGCCAACGCGATCGCGAAGAGAGTGGGGCAGCATAAGCCTAAACATTTGTGCACGTTACCCTTATCGACATTGCTTGAGAATTTGGCCGGCATTTATCAGACCTGGATCCAGCAAGGTACTGTCGTTTTGATGCCTTTAGTCGAGCTCGGTTTCGATGGTGGGCGTTTGACCAGCTTTCAGTCGTTTATTGATGCCATTAACCAGGCGCAGCCGAATTCGATGATTACGGTACCTGCGCTTTTGATGGCCTTGATTCAGGCCGGACAAGCGGGCATGCCTTTGCCGCAAAGCTTCACATTTGTTGCTGTGGGTGGCGCGCGAGTGGCTCCCGGTTTGGTTGAGCAAGCAGCCGCGCTCGGATTGCCAGTTTATGAGGGTTATGGCTTATCCGAGGCCGCGTCGGTTGTGAGTATTAATACGCCCAGTCAAAATCGCGCTGGCACCAGTGGTAAAGTTCTAGATCATGTGCAAGTTAGGGTGGAGCAAGGCGAGCTGGTTGTAGAAGGCCCCTTGTTCTTGGGCTATATGAATCAGCCCGATACATGGGGTAAGACACGCTACGCGACCGGTGATTTAGGTGAGTTATCCTCGGATGATTACGTGCAGGTATCGGGTCGCAAAAATAACTTACTGATCACAACGCTTGGCCGCAACATTGCGCCTGAATGGCTCGAGGGCGAATTGTTTGCCTCGGGTTTATTCGTGCAATGCGTCATTTTGGGTAACGATTTGCCTTACTGCGCAGCGTTACTGTTTGCAGCAACGTCCGTAAGTGATGAACAAATTGATACCTGCGTGCAAAACCTGAATTCCCGTATACCAGAGTATGCCCGTGTGCAGCGTTGGTTGCGATTAGACACCCCGCTTACAGTAGAGGACGGATTTTGGACGGAAAATGGTCGCCCAAAGCGCCCAGCAATTGCCAGCGTCTTCACTCAACAGTTAACACCCCAATAAGGATTCACAATGAGCTTTTACGACCAATTAGTCGCCGAAACCCAAACTGAACGACAGGCACTATTGTCTGCTGACTTGGTAAAAGTAGCCCTGTCTGGGCAGATGACGACTGAACTTTATGGTGCGTTTTTAACGCAGGCGTATCATCACGTAAAACACACAGTACCTTTGTTGATGCGATCGGGTTCAGCGGTCTCGGGGCGCTACGAGTTTTATCGCAACGCGATGGCGGAATACGTCGAAGAGGAGTTAGGGCATCAGGAGTGGGTGTTAAATGACATTGCTGCGTGTGGCTTTGACAAAGAGGCGGTGCGTCGCGGTCGGCCTAGCTTGGCAACGGAAGCAATGGTCGCATACGCCTACTACACCATCGATCATGTGAATCCTTTGGCCTTCTTGGGTATGGTTCACGTGTTGGAGGGCACCAGCGTCACGGTCGCCGATGAAGCGGCTCAAAAAATACGTGATGTGACGGGCCTGCCGCGCAAGGCATTTACTTATTTGACCTCTCACGGAGCCCTAGATATCGAGCACGTTAAGTTTTTTGAAGATCTGGTCAATCAGGTAACCGATATAGAAGATCAGGCCGATATTATTCACGCGGCTAAACAGTTTTATGCGCTTTACAAGGGTGTATACGACAGCGTTCTGAATTCTTCGACTTTAAGTTTGGCTGCAGCATAAGAGGGCAACGACGTGCAACGCATAGTGATCACAGGTGCGACAGGTGGTTTGGGCGTGGCTTTGGCCAGTCTCTTAGATTCGCAAAATAACGAGTTAGTGTTGGTGGCCCGGGATGAAATTGCCCTGCGGGCGTTACATGAATCGTTGGGTGCTAAGCACCAAATGCTCGTGGCGGATCTGTCGTCCACCGTCGATTTGGATAGGTTGATTGAGCAATTGTTAACGCAAAAGATCGACGTATTGATTAACAACGCGGGCCTGAACGAGTTTGGTGAGTTTACGGATTTAGCGCCAGCCATGATCGAACAGATGTTTAACGTGAATGTCATAGCGCCAATGAAGTTGACGCAAGCCTTACTTGCTAATTTAGTGCGTGATAAAGCCACCGTGTTGAATATCGGATCGGTATTTGGCTACATTGGCTTTCCGTTTTATGCGGCCTATAGCGCAACGAAATTTGCATTGCGCGGGTTTACCGAGGCATTGTATCGAGAGTACAAGGATCAGGGTCTGAACGTGTTATTTGTTGCGCCGCGCGCTATCGCCACAAATATGAACGATGGACGAACAGAAGCCATGAACAAAGAATTAGGCAATACGGCGGATTCGCCGGAATCAGTCGCCTCACAAATAGTGCAAGCGTTGCAACAAGGGCAAACTCGCAAAGTCATCGGGTTTCCTGAAAAGCTGTTTGCCCGCAGCAATTGGTACTCAAAATAAATCGCGACTTCCTGCAACACTGGCGCGCCATTTGCCTCTTGCAACACCAATTCCAACGAGGTGATTAAATTTTCGCGCGCATCGCTATCCTTCCCCCAAGGCCCATGCCCAAACGAGTCGCTTTCCGAACGGGCTATCGAAAGCCCATGTTTAATTTTGGCGCGTCGCTGGGGCAGCGGCTCATGATTATGGATCCCGATGATCCGCTCCGTTATCAATTCTTCGGACGGGTGAGCCTCGGGGCGGATCTTGGGCGGGATTGGTATCTCCGGAGCAGTGTCGCCCTCAATC
>JALRFH010000187.1 GCA_023253715.1 Halieaceae bacterium | reverse complement strand
GCGCAAGCCCGCAAAAACGAGTTCTATCAGCTACTTGTTGCTCACTTAGAAAAGGTCAGCCACAAACGGCGCGAGTTTATTATCTGCGGCAACTGGCGCATCGCACACAAAGCCAAAGATGTTGAATACACCGAGCGTCGCAGCAAGTTACCTGGGTTCTTAGCCGAAGAGCGCCAAAGCCTCGATGAAATCATGGAGCTGGGCTACGTTGACGCCTTTAGAGAAGTGAACTCCGACAGCGATGAGTACAGTTTTTGGCCGGGAGGGCAAGTGGGCGTTGACGGCATGCGTACGGACTTCCAACTGGTGTCCAAAGGACTCAAGTACAACATCGACTACGGTGTCATTTACAAGGCGAAGAGCTTTTCAACGCACGCCCCCGTGATCATGGATTACGACCTAGAGGTCTAAGGCCTCTAGGCCCAACCCCGCACTAGCCCTGGGCCAAAGCCTGACGCTGCGCCTCAAACAAGTCTCGAATACCGGCTTCGGCTAAATCCAGCATTTGATTCAAGGTAGCTCGATCGAAGGTTGCGCCCTCTGCCGTGCCTTGCACCTCGATAAGCCCACCGTCCTCACCCATGACCACATTCATATCAGTATCCGCTGAGGAATCCTCTGGATAGTCCAAATCAAGCACAGGGACGCCCTGATAAACACCCACTGACACCGAAGCCACGAGCTGGTTTAAAGGATCCGTTTTTAACGACTTATCGCGTTGCAGGCCGTTTAAGGCATCAACGAGTGCCACGCAAGCGCCGGTGATCGACGCCGTACGCGTGCCGCCATCGGCTTGTATCACATCGCAATCGACGGTGATGGTGTATTCACCTAGACGCTTAAGGTCCACAACCGCACGCAAAGAGCGTCCAATCAAACGCTGAATTTCTAGGGTACGACCGCCCTGTTTGCCGCGCGCTGCTTCGCGATCCATTCTCGACCCCGTCGACCGGGGTAGCATGCCATATTCTGCGGTAATCCAACCCTGACCAGAGCCGCGCAGAAATCGAGGGACACCTTCGGAGACCGAGGCGTTGCAAAGGACTTTTGTACGGCCGAACTCGACAAGTACCGAGCCCTCGGCGTGGCAGGTGTAATTGCGTGAAATAGTGATTTCACGAAGCTCGTGTGGCTGGCGCCCGCTGGGTCGCTGCATAAGGTGACTCCCAAAGGGCTCTAGTATAGCAAAGCCTGAGCCCGCAACCGAGCGAATCGCACATCCGACTAGGTGGTGCTACAATCGCGAGCAAAAGGAGACGCTATGATTCACAGCATGACCGGCTTTGGCCGAGCCGAAGCAGACCAACAGGGCAGCAGTATTCAAGTTGAGATTCGCAGCGTCAATCAACGCCACCTCGACCTTTATTTACGGCTCCCAGAGTCACTAAACAGCCTAGAGGCAAAAATCCGCGAGCAGGTAAAGCAAACGCTTGCGCGGGGAAAAGTCGATATCGGTATTCGCTTGGGCACCGCCACCAACAGCGAGTCAGCTCTGACCATCAACCAACGCAAGCTCGACAGCGTGTTAGCGCTTTTGCAAGCGGTTGCTCAACAGGCAGGCGATACCCTAGCTAAAGCCAACGCGCTTGAAGTGCTGCAGTGGGACGGCGTATTGGAAAAGCAAAGTATCGGTATTGAACAAATCGAACCTGCCGTGTTGGACTGTTTGGCAGAGGCCTTGAGGCAACTCATCGAGTCACGACAGCGCGAGGGCGCCAGTCTAGCCACAACCTTGCAGGAACGTGTGAGTGACATCCGCGCACAAATTGAGCGTATCAACAGTGCATACCCAACTGCGCGCGAGGGCTACCACGCACGTCTTCGACAAAAGCTCGAAGACACCGCAATTACAGTCGACGAACAGCGCCTAGCGCAAGAGCTGGTAATTTTCGCTCAAAAATCTGATTTAGAAGAAGAGCTCGACCGCCTTGGCGTTCACCTCGACGAAATGCTGCGAATTCTAAGCCAAGGTGGCCCCTGCGGGCGTAAACTCGACTTCCTGATGCAAGAACTTAACCGAGAGGCAAACACC
>JALRFH010000127.1 GCA_023253715.1 Halieaceae bacterium | reverse complement strand
TTAAAACTGAGTTCCAGCGGCGCGTGAATTGGAATATGTTTCGCGAAGGCACCCAGGCTACCTTCCAAGGCATCCATCTTGCGAAGATCGAAACACTTCTCGACCACGAGATCGGGCCGTTGGTCGGGGTCCCCCAGTTTGAAAAGGAGCAATCACATCCACCAGTAAGACTGCTGGATCTTGTGCGTCTGTTTATTCTCGGTCAATCGATGGAAAATGATCGCGTGGCAGCTGCCGTCGGTGCAAAATACCAAGCGAGTACAGTGCTTACGACCATACCCACATACCCAGCTAATGCTGCGATCTGGTGGCTTGCGGGGAGGCGTGCACGCAGTATGGCTGCGTCTAGGGCGCCATGTGGTACCCCGAACAGGGCCATGATAAGGATAGGGGTATACAAGATAATTAAGCTGCTATCCACCGATCAGCTCCGCCACAGGGCACGAATAAAGGGTCTTTTCGGAGCCACTTGAATGGTTTTTAGACAAGGTGTCCACCCGCCTTCATCGCATAAGAATTGCGCGAAGAGATCACCCGGTAGATCGCGCGCCATGGCCATAAACAACTGATAGACCGATTCCGGCTGGTGTTTTAGCACCCTCAGGAACACTCGATCCATCCATCTTGCCCTGAGCGAGTAGCTCGGCAGGGTCGACAGGGTTGAGGAAGTGGTAAAGCGAGCCGCCATGCGTTGGACTTGTCGTTGGGTGCCATGCCAAGCGTATCCCGTTGAAGCTCGAGCAGCGCCGCCCGCAATACCGCAACGCACCAAGTCGGCATTGATAGGTTGGGTTGGCCCCATGGGCAGAACCCCAGTTTCTGTGTCGCTGAGTCGCCAGGTTGATGAGCTGGGCAAGTGGGTAGCCAGCCATCGTTCAATACAAGCCTCGTAGTCCTCTTGCGCCTGAAGGGTAGGACTGAAGGTCGTGGCTTCGACTAACAGCTCGCGCTCGGACAGCGGCAAACAATAGATGAAAGTGAGGCCATCGTTAGCAATGGGGGCCACCGAAAAGTCCATCAGCATCGGCGACCGATAGTTGTGTGCTTGTTCGCAGACAATGGTGTGCCCTACAAACTGCTGTTTTACAGTGCTCTCAGGTATGGCTGGGGGGCGTGTATCGACAACTTGTGTGGAAAGTAGGGTGTGGTCGCCACAAAAAATTTGGTAGCCCTTGCCCATGCCTTTGACTCGGTGACAGCTGTCATGGATTTGCACCACGCCAAGTTGGTCTGCCAGTTCGGCCTGTGCTTGTTTAAAGCGTCTTCCATCTAAAGTGACGTATCGCCAAGCCTGGGCACTGTGTTGATGTTGCTTACCCACGAGGTCCGCAAATTGCCAGCTACCCCAATGTTTGTCGATACAGGCGCGGAGCAGTGGCGACGGATCATGCGCGTTAGGCAGCCAAGTGCTGATTCGTTGGTTGCGGTCGTCGACCGGTCCAACAACCGTAATATCAAGGTCGGGGTTGTCGAGTTTGAGTTGTGTGGCAAGGCTTAAGCCAGCAATACCCGCCCCTATGATCGTGACCTCAACTTGGCGGGTCGACATAGGGTAAGCCTTCGAGACTTGCATGTAAGTGCGAGGCGTGTTGCCAGTCCTTTTTGGGGCTGGGTTGTAACACCACATAGATCAACTTGGGTATCAGCCCCAATATCAAGCGCAATTTTTCCGTGGGTGATATGACCGTACGGCCTTCCCACCAAGCACAGCCATTGTTTTGCAGTTTTCGACCAATGGCCCGGTACAGGTGTGCGGCGACGAAAATGGCAATTCGGCTGCTGCGCGGCAGATATGCAAGACCGCGTAAACCAGACTCATAAAAGGCCTCTGCACGCAATAACTGGTCGGCAACGGTCTGCTGGATGCGAGTTCTAATCGGGTCGGAGGCGAAGCGGATTTCAACGGGTGTAACGTCCAGCGGGATGTAGCGCCGCCCTAGTTCCGCATCCTCGAGCACGTCGCGGCTAATATTGGTTAATTGCATCGCGATACCAAGATCAATGGCGAAGGGTAGAGCGTGTCGGTCTGTCACACCTAAAATGCCGCACATCATCAAGCCGACAGTGCCGGCTACTCGGTAGCAGTAGCGATCCAAAGCGCGTTTGTTGTCAATTGCAACGCGTTCGGTATCCGCGATAAGTCCCTCGATTAAACTTATGATAGCGGCCTTGGGTAGTTGGTGCTCCGTCGTTAAGGATCGTAAAGCTTGTGCGAGCGCATGGTCACAGGGCAGGTCGTGGTTTTCCAGTTTGAGTTTGAGGTCCTGCAGAGATTGGTGCTTGGTGGCATTGGAGTGTGTGGTCGAATCCGCTATGTCATCGAGGGCCCGGCAGCAAGCATAGAGTTTGGCGGCGGCGCGAGCCTGTTTGACGCTGAGAAAAAACGATGCCCAATAAAAGGTTTTGCCGTGCGACGCCAGAGTTTCCATGGCCTTGCTTTCAATATCTATGTGGGCGGGCGCGAAACCAGTTGTGATCATGTACTTAACTCCGGACGCCCGTCATCAAACGCTCGACCACTTTGGCAGAAGATAAGACGCCAGGCAGTCCGGCACCGGGGTGCGTGCCCGCACCGGTGAAATAGAGGTTGCTCACATCGGGGTCGCGATTGTGATAACGAAAGTAAGCTGACTGGGTCAGCGTTGGCGCAATCGAAAATCCGGCGCCGTGCTCGGAACGATACTGTGTTTTGAAATCTTCCGGCGTCATCCAGAATTCGGCGCAAATCGTGCTCTTGAGTCCGGGTAATATCGTTGCATCAAGCGCGGCGACAATGCGATCTCTTAACCGTGGCCCCTCGATTTGCCAGTCCGTGCCAGATTTAAGATTCGAGACGGGGCACAATACATAAAAACTCTCGCAGCCTTCGGGCGCAAAGCTTGGGTCGGTCGCAGTCGGTCGGTGCAGATACAGAGAGAAATCATCGGGAACCACGTGGTGGTCAAAAATATCTTGTAACAATTCTTTGTGCCGAGGTCCCAGCCAGATCGTGTGGTGAGCGATGTCTGAATACTGTCTGCGAGTGCCGAAGTAGAGCACATATAAACCCATAGAGTATTGGGTCAAAGCTTCGGGGCGCCGTATCCGCTGACGTTTCAGAGTTTGGGGGAGCAGGGCATGATACGCATGCGGTGCATCGCCGTTAAAAATGACATTGTCGGCCTGTATGACATCCCCTTGCGATGTGACCGCTCCCGTCGTACGTTGGTCGACGACCAGAATCTGGTCGATATCACATTGGGTTTGGATGCTAATACCTTCTTCCCGCATTAAGGTCTGTAAGGCCGCTACCAGAGCGCCTGTGCCGCCCATACAAAAATGAATGCCCCACTGACGCTCTAAGTAATGTATGAGTGCGTAAATTGAGGTGGTGGTATAAGGGTTTCCGCCCACCAAGAGAGGGTGTACCGAAAACACTTTCCGCAAATATTCATTGCGGATGTAGCGGCTGACTAAGCCGTAAACCGTGCGATAACTTTGCAAGCGAATCAAAGCGGGCACTTGTTTGAGCATGGTGGAAAATTGAGTAAACGGTTGTGCTGAAAGTTGCTCGAACCCAACATTGAATATTTTTTTCGACAGGGCTAACAAAGCTTGATAGCCGGCGACATCTGCGGGTTCAAATCGGGCGATTTCCTCAAGGGTGTGCTGTAAGTCACCCTTGTAGGTAAACGATTTGCCATCGTTGAAATAAAATTCGTACCACGTGTCCAGCGGCACAATATCCGCGTACTGTGCTAAGTCTTTGTTGAACAGCTGGAATAACTCCTCAAACATAAAAGGCGCAGTGATCACGGTCGGTCCCGCATCGTGACGAAAACCCTCGCGTTCAAACACTTGGGCCCGTCCACCCAGTTTCTCAAGACGCTCGACCAAGGTGACCTTATGGCCGAGAGCGCGACAGCGCAGGGCACTGGCAATACCTCCAAAACCACCACCGATGACTAAGGTGTGAGGTACTTTATCAGTCACGATGTGCGCTCATGCAGTGTTGCGTTTTGGTCAGTTCTAGCGCAAGCCATTCGTTGAGTGCCCCTAATACGGCTTGCAGTGATATCGGTAGTTTCACCAGTTCAGTGGTCGCCATGTTGAAATGAAAGTGCAGGCGTTGAGCGGTATCTGAAAAAGCACCCGAGGCGCACAAGCGCTGCCACCATTCTCGCGTCTCGACCGCATCGGCGATAATTTCGCCCGCCTTGATTTTATCGGCCCAGAGCGAGAAGCGCGCGTTTACCGGTTTTGACAGTGTTTCGGTAAAGCAGGCAATCACGGCATTTGGACGACAGTTGGCGAGATCCGAACAGGGGGCCTCGGCGCCATCGGAACCGCTGAAGTTGCGTATATCGTTGATCATCTGGAAACACAACGCGGCGTGATAAAAATAGCGCTCGATTTGTTGAGTCGGCGCAGTTTCATGCATGATCGCCGCTGCACCGGTGATACCGAGGCTGAGCAAGGGCGCTGTTTTGTCTACGGCGATTTGCTCGTAGGCGTCCCAGTTTGGATAGCCCGCATTAGAAAACTCCGCGGCTTGCCCGCCCACCAAAGTAGCGATACTGCTGGATAAGTGTGGTAGACAGCCTAGGCCGGCGCTTGCACCAAATTCAAAGGCCTTGGCGATTAAGTAGTCGCCTAAACACACGGCAATGGCTTCGCCATACTGCCGGTAGGTGGTGCGTTGGCCGCGCCGCTTACTGTCTTTGTCGCACAGGTCATCGTGGACCAGCGAGGCGTTGTGAAGCAGTTCTACTGCGACCGCCCAAGATAGCGCCGCGGAGCGAGATGCGCCGAATGCCAGGGCCGATGCATACGCAAGTTTACCGCGCAGGTGCTTGCCTTTCTTCGCAAAATGCACCCGACACGGTTCTTGCAAAGCTGCAGGTGCGAGATTGGCCACCATAACGAACCTGTCCTCTAAACGCTGGTTCAGATCTGCATGGTCAGGCCTCATAAAGGCCGCGTCAGTGCCGCTTACTACCGCTAAAGTTGTCTGATTCATATCCAACCTTCGATTATTTTTGTGATGTTGGTAGTGACAATACGCAGGTAGGTCCGTTGTAGGATCACTGGATCAAAAAAAAAGTGAAAGTCAAGGATTCCCAAAATTCTTGAAAATATTTTTTTGGTTTAAAACAAATACTTATCGATTTTTGGGCTTCTTGGTGCCGTCCTTGTCGTGCAGAAAACCCCAATATTGTTGCCGCATACAATAAGTACCACGATCGCGGT
>JALRFH010000130.1 GCA_023253715.1 Halieaceae bacterium | reverse complement strand
CGTAAGCACTGTACTCGCTTGGTATTTTGCACCGACGGCAGCGATGCTGCTTTTTTTGGCCCTCAGTGTCTTGCATTTTGGACGCTCTGATATTGCCGACCAAGCCCCCCCTCTGCCTCTGGCACAGGTCGTAGCACGGGGCGGCCTTTGGGCCATCGTGCTGCCACTGCTTCATTGGTCATCGGTAGCGCCCATGTTCTCAGAGCTCAACACCGATCCCGCCACCATTAAATATGCCCTGACATTGGCGTTTGGGGGCTGGCTGTTAGCCTGCGCAGCATTGGTATATCTGGCCCTGAGGCGCCGTACTCATGCCGCTGTGGCGCCCTTGGCGATAGGCTTAATCTTGATCTACTGCTTACCCCCGCTGTGGTCACTGACAGCGTATTTTTGTGCCTGGCATGCTCGACGTCATACGCAGCAGGTTCTGCACACACTACCAGACGCGCAGGGAGCCCGAGCGCTTGGTCGACGTATTACGGCGCTCACCTTGCTGTTTTCACTGACGATAGGATTCATGATGGTATCTTCCGTCTCCTTGGATACGGCCACGATACGCTTATTTTTCGTCGGGATTTTTGCTCTGACAGTGCCCCACATGGTACTTATCGATTATTATCTACCGCGATATTACCCACTTGGCGCTCAGACATGAGTAAGAACCCGATCAAGGATCGTAAACGAGAACACCTGGATCTGGCCGGTTTGCCCACGATGCAAATGTCTGTCAGCAATGGGTTAGACGCTTTTAGGTTTGAACCCTGTGCGCTACCCGAACTCAATTATGAGGAGGTTGACACGCGCTGCACCTTGTTGGGTAAATCCTTGCAGCAACCCCTCATTATTGCGTCCATGAGCGGGGGAACTCGCGCAGCAAAACGTCTCAACGAAACGCTCGCCACTGCTGCCGAACAGACGGGGGTTGCCTTGGGCTTGGGGTCCATGCGAATCGCGGTGGAACAGCCCGAGCAAAGCGCCACGTTTCAAATGCGCTCGCTTGCTCCGACGGTGCCGATACTGGCCAACATAGGCGGTGCTCAACTGGTGCAAACTCAGGGCATCGAAGATGCGCTACGCTGTATTGATATTGCCCAAGCTGACGGTATTTTTATTCACCTAAATCCGCTGCAAGAAGTGCTACAAACGCAAGGAGACACGCAATGGCGCGGCGTGTTGAATGCAATCGAGTCTCTGATTACACGGTCACCAGTGCCGGTAATTGTGAAAGAAGTGGGCCATGGCATTGGTCCAACGACAACGCAGAAACTGTTCGACATTGGCGTGCGCTATATCGACGTCGCGGGCACTGGCGGTACCAGCTGGGCCGCGATTGAAACCGAACGAAGTCGCACGAACAGCCAGACCCAAACCGGACAGGTATTTCATAATTTTGGTATCAATTTGTACGATTCTCTTAGATTGATTCAGCGGAACGCGACCTTGAGCGAGGAGATCACCCTGATCGCGTCAGGCGGTATTCGATCAGGCCTTGATACCGCCAAAGCAATCCGAATGGGGGCATCGTTTGCTTCGGCTGCGGCACCGATGTTAGCCGCAGCGAAACAAGGCGAAAAGGCACTCATCGAGCTCTTAAGACAGTGGCAACAGCAACTTCAGATTTGCTGCTTCGTTACGGGAAGCGCGTCTTTGCATGAGCTCCGCCACGCGCCCATCATCGACTAGGCTCACCCATGAAAACCCTAAACCGTTGGTGTGTATTTGCCCTAGGTCTGGCCCAGCTGTGGATCGCAAAAACCGTTGGCAAAGCGGTCGTCGAACACTACGCCATCCCCATACCCGGACCGGTGATTGGCATGCTACTCGTCTTTGGCGTGTTACTTTGGCTTGGTCGCACTCCCCATGTTCTCAGTCAGGCTGCAAGCCCCTTACTCGCCCACATGAATCTGTTATTCATACCCGCAGCCGTGGGCTTAATGGGGCTCGGTGCTCTCCTAAGGGACCACGGCGCAGGCATACTCGCGTCGATGTTGATTTCGACCTTGCTGGGACTTTGGGCCTGTGTACGAGTTTACACCTTTCTCAAACACCGCGATCAGCAGGTCGATTAGAGTGGTGTTGAGTGCTCAAACAGCAATTTGGATCGCCTGTACAGCGGGTGTCTATGCCTTAGCCTTGCAGCTATACCGCCGCGCCAACAGCGCCCCATACCTTCATCCAGTGGTAACCAGCAGCGCTGTCATTATCGCGGTGTTGATTGGGCTGAACGAGACCTACGCAAACTTTCAAGCGGCGACCCACCTGCTATCCGAAGCACTTGAGCTTGCCACAGTGGCGATCGCCATACCCTTATACCACGAACGGCATCGGCTCGTAGCACTTTGGCGGCCTTTTATAATCGCATTAATTGGCGCCACTATTGTGAACTTAACGGTAGCGTTTGTGGTCGGCAAGGTGTGTCAATTGAACCAAGTCAGCCTGATGTCGGTCATGACCAAATCAGTAACGACCCCGGTGGCGATCGGTATCAGCGATTTGATTGGTGGCGACTCATCGCTGGTTGCTGTCATTGTCATCAGCACCGGCATCATTGGCGCTGTGCTAGGCCCCTGGCTTTTGAGGCGTTCGGGTGTCGAAGACCCCGTCGCAATTGGTCTTGCTCTGGGCACCTTGTCGCACGGAGTCGGCACCGCACGAGCTTTCCAGATTCACCCTACGGCCGGCGCCTTTGCCGGCTTAAGCATGGCGATTTGCGCCATTTTAACCTCGCTCCTCCTACCCAGTCTCATGACAGCCCTTCTTGGATAAGCACCGCAAACTATGCATCGTTTTCAAAGTCGTGATAGCATCTGTTAAATCGCTTTAATAGCGAGATCGCTGGGATTGAAAGCATGGCGACAGACACCTCGTTGAGGGAACACAACAAACTGAGCAAAGCACGATGTACTGCAACGATCAGGGTGTGGCTACTTGCGTTTATGGTCGTGGCAGTGGGTGCAACGACGGCGCAGGCATCCATAGACTGGGCCTCACTCAGCGGCACTTTACTCAGCAAAGGTGATGCCAAGGATGCCAAAAGCCGAGCTTGGCTCAACGAAATCAATACGCTCAAAGCAGAACCGCTCGACATTAAACTCCGCAGTGTAAATGACTTTATCAATCGCTCTGCTCAATTGGCGTCAGACCTCGATAGCTGGGGCGAGACTCACTTTTGGGCCACCCCAACCGAACTTTTAAATAATCAACAAGGGGATTCTGAGGATTTCGCGCTCGCGAAACTTCTCAGCCTACTGATGTTGGGGATTCATCCCGATCGTTTGGTCATCGTCCACACCGTCGCAGAGGGCACAACGCCCAGCATGATCAAACCGGTGGCCCACACTGTACTGCTTTGCCTTTGCGGTGACGCCAATGCGCCGCTCATCCTCGACTCCATCGAAACCCGCATCATACCTGCAGAGCGTCGAACTGATTTGCGCCCGACCGCCGCTTATCGCCCCTTCGACTACCGATACCCCCAAGCACTTAGGGAAGACTCTGATTATCAACCTTCACAGATCCAGCGCTACTTAGCCAAACTTCAAGCGCAAGGATTCCCAATCATGGACGCGCCGTAATCATGCTAGCACTGTCACTTACCCAACGTATTTGGTTACTTGTCGTCACTGCAATGTTTGGTGTTTTTATCGGGATTTCCGTGTTCAGCACGCTGCACACCCGCACGCATTTAGAGGAACAAATCAACACTCAAAACAATGACGCGGCGGTAATCCTCGCCGGGGCGCTCACACGCGTCAACAACGGTCCCGAGCTCGAAAAAATCGTCGACAATCAATTCAGTTTGGGGCACTACCGCTTAATTCGTGTCGAAGACGGTAGTGGCAAGGTGGTGTATCAGCGACAGCGATCACTGGATAGCGGCACCCCTGACGCCCTAAACGCAACCTTGAGTCTAACGTTGATACCGGGTGAATCGCTGATTTTAGGCGATTGGTCAAACCTTAAACGTGTCGTGATTGAATCCGATCCAACCTTTGCCAGCAGTCTGCTGTGGACGAACATCCTACGGATTTTTATGTTCTGCGCCGTCGCGTCAATCATTCTCGGTTTCGGCGGACTGGCACTCGTAAAACTACAAACCCGGGGCCTACGTCCACTTCAGGATCACGCCGAGGCCATCGCTAACCGTCAATTCGAGACACGCCCGCTGCCACCCATCGCGGAGTATCGACCACTGGCAGAGGCACTCAATATCTTGGCCGATAAAGTCCGGCTCATATTGCAGCAAGACGCTCGCAAGCTGGAAAAATGGAACCTAGAAAGTCAAACCGACAAAATTACGGGTTTGATGAACCGAGAGCCCTTCTTAGGCACCTTGAAAGATCAGTTGAAACGGCAGGCAGCCGACCAAACCGGTGTTCTCGCCTTGGTGCGCATTATGGATCTTGCGGCTCTCAACCGCTCTCAAGGCCGAGTCGTCATGGACAATCTGATCCGCGAGATGGGTCTTGCTCTGCGCCGCCTCACACTCAGAATGGGGGGCTGGAGCGCTGGGCGATTGAACGGTTCTGACTTTGCCATTTTGTGTCCGAGCACCGAAGACGTCCCCTTTAGTGCCCAACAAATTCACGAGACCATGATGAACGTCGTGGTACAGCAAGGTTTGGAGGATGTGATACGCATGCCGGGCTCCGCCTGCGCGGTGAACCATAAAAACACCATCGGTTCGCTGCTAACCTGCTTGGACACCTGCCTGGCCGAGAACGAAGCTGCAACCGTGCCGCAAATGACCCTAACCGAGGTCTCCACCGAACAGGTCTCTAGCGCTAACGAAACCGTTGGCCAATGGCGAAATACACTGGATCGAGCCTTTGCCGAGAAACTCTTTTATCTGGGCGATTTCCCCGTGGTAGACGCCGAGGGCGATTTCGTGCACATCGAAGCGCCTGTCCGTATCGGTCTGGATGATCACGAATATACTGCAGCCGATTTCTTGCCCTGGGTAAGCCGCCTTAACCTCTCGCAGAACCTCGATAAAGTGGTCATCGAACTTGCCCTGCAAAAAATCCGAGCCACCAATCGCGATGTATGCATTAACTTCAGCTTCTCTGCCCTCACCGATAACAGCTTTGCTGAGTGGCTGGTGAATCGACTTAAAGAGGACGAGCACTGGGCCAGCAAACTGTGGATTGAATTCCAAGAAACTGTGGTATTTAGAAATCTAGAAGCGTTCAAACACCTCGCCTCTGCGGTGAAAGGAACTGGCGTCAAACTGGGCGTAGAACATGCGGGCTATCAGATTGCACAGATGGGCAAGCTCAACCGCATTGGTGTCGATTACCTAAAAATCGACAGCGCATTTGTGCGGGATATTCAACAAAACCCCGCTAACCAAAAATTAGTGCGCAGCTTGGTTGAGCTGCTCGATGCCTTGAATATACGAGTATTTTCCGAAGGTGTGGCAAGTATTGACGAATGGAAAGCCTTGGTTCGCACAGGTGTCAATGGCTTTACCGGTCCCGCCGTGACGAACATTATTGCACCTACACCTTCGAAGGAAGCTGAGAAGTCAGCCAATGACGAAGTGCCCGAAGATAAGGCACCTATTGAATTTCATCAGTAAAGCAAGTGTTGGGGAGACAAAGGTCTAATGTCTGATCACTTTCAACCCAGCTTCACCAGCCAGCGCTCACGCTGGCAAGATCGCATGAAAAAAGAGGCACAAGGCGAAGACGTCGCCTACATCGGTCCCGAGCGGCGGTATTACCATCGACGCCAATTGAAAGATCGGCGCGAGTCAATTCGTTTTGATTTAAGTAAAGAGGATCGTCGCAAGAACAGCGGGCGTCGTCGCAGCGATCTCAGCACCAACCAGTGGGTGTAAAACCTCTATTCACAGTGCATCCGCACGAGGACTGCAGCCCGTCTCGCACAGGATCCTATTAAGGTGTGCTTCGATGCCACACCAGCGAGCGTTCCGCGAAGATCAAGGTGGTTAACAAAATGACCGCACCAACCTGATGAGCCGCGCCGATCGCGACAGGCACATGCATTAACAGGGCCGATATACCCAGCAAGACTTGAGCCGAGAGCGCCAATAGCACCAAAACAGCTGGACGCCCTAAACCGTAGCGCCACAAACGCACCGCAAACGCACTGAGCAGTGCGATCAAGACATAGGCAAACATGCGGTGATTAAACTGTACGGTGGTAATATCTTCAAAAATGGAGCGCCACCATGGTGTCATGGTGTACAAACCCTCTGGAATAAAGTGGTTACCCATGAGCGGCCAAGTGCTGTACGCAAAGCCGGCGCGGGTACCCGCCACCAAAGCCCCGCTCAAAGCCATGATAAAAACTAAAACCACTAAACCGAGAGCGTAGGGCGACACCGCGGTTTGGATTTGCTTTTGCACACCCCGTGCTCGCGCATGCAGCTCAAAGGCCAACCAAGCCAAACAGCAATACAAGAAGATGGCCAAGCCCAAGTGCGCCGCTAAACGATATTGGCTAACGCGCGGGTCGTCGACCAGACCTGACTTGACCATGTACCAGCCCAGTAACCCTTGGCACCCACCCAAGATCAGAAACACGACTAAACGCCCTTTGACATCAGCAGGGATGCGGCCTTTGATCCAGAAATAAACCAGTGGCAAGAAGTACAGAAGACCAATCAGACGGCCCAGTACTCGGTGTAAATATTCGTACAGGAAAATAGACTTGAAGCCGTCCAAGTCCATACCAAAGTTGATTAACTGGTATTCGGGCGAGAGTTTGTATTCGTTAAACACCCGCATCCATTCGGCTTCATTAAGCGGCGGCACGATACCCAGCAAGGGACGCCACTCCACCATCGATAAGCCAGAGTGGGTCAAACGCGTCACACCGCCAAGCAGAATCATTCCCAGAATGACCAAACAACACAGCGTCAACCAATTGGCAATAAGGCGTTCGTTAGCCCGAGCAGTCATAATTCCTACCTGTCGATTCGTTCGGCGCCAATAGTAGCGGAAACCAAGCAAAAATGGGTGGATTTTTGCAGAAAATGCGCCTCGTAAAGTGCTCTCGGCACGCGTAAACTACGCACGCTTTCTTACTCGCGAACCCTTATGCCACTATTAACACTGACCAACATTAGCCTGCAGTACGGTACTCACCACATTTTTGATGGCATCGATCTCACCATCACGCGCGGTCAACGCCTGGGCTTACTCGGGCGCAACGGCGCTGGCAAATCAACGCTCATGAAATTACTGGCGGGCTCTGTGCAGGCCGACAGCGGCGAACGTTGGCAGCGACCCAGCGTCAAATTGGGCATGCTGGAACAAGATTTACCCGAGGCCAGCGATGCCACCTGTTTTGAAGTTGTGGCCGACGGCTTAGGCGAGCTTGGCCCTGCGCTGGCCGAATACCACCACTTGTCTATGAGCGCGACCGAGCAAGACCTGGGGCGTCTGCAAAAACTGCAGGAAATTATCGAGGCTTCTGATGGCTGGCGCCTGCAGCAAAAAGTCGAAGCGACCCTGACGCGACTCAACATCGATGGCGACCAAACCTTGGCCTCGCTATCAGGCGGCTGGAAACGCCGCGTCGCGCTGGCTAAAGCCTTAGTCTCTGAGCCTGACATACTGTTCTTAGACGAGCCCACCAACCACCTCGACATTCCAACCATCGAGTTCTTAGAAGAGCAGCTCAAAGAATTCCGAGGCGCGATCGTATTAGTGACCCACGATCGCCGTTTCTTGCAGCAAATTGCCGACACCATTGCGGAACTCGACCGCGGACACCTAAAGGTCTGGAAGGGTGACTACCGCGGTTTTTTAAACTACAAAGAGCACTTAGAGGCGGCCGAGGCCAAAGCCAATGCCGAGTTCGACAAAAAGCTTGCGCAAGAGGAAGTCTGGATTCGCCAAGGGATCAAAGCACGACGCACCCGCAACGAAGGCCGAGTGCGCGCCTTAGAGGCCATGCGCAAAGAGCGCTCTGAGCGCCGTGAAATTACTGGCAAGGCCTCTTTTAGCATTGGCGACGCCCAAAGTTCCGGCAAGCGCGTGGTCGAAGTAGAACACGCCTCGGTACGACTGGGTGACAAAACGATCTTGCGAGACATAAACCTGATTGTGCAGCGCGGTGACCGCATCGGCATCGTTGGCGCCAACGGTGCCGGCAAGACCACGTTGCTCAATACCCTGCTTGGCAAACTCACCCCCAGCACGGGCAAGGTGTCGCTGGGCACCAAGCTTGAGATTGCGTACTCGGATCAATTACGTTCCGAACTCGATCCCGAGATGAGTTTAATGGACGCGGTGTGCGGCGGGCAGTCGTTTGTTGAAATCAATGGCCACAAACGCCACGCCTATTCGTATTTATCCGAATTTTTATTCGCCAAAGAGCGAGCCAACACACCGATCGGTGCTTTATCGGGCGGCGAGAAAAACCGCGCCGTGTTGGCCAGGCTATTTACCCAAACCGCCAACGTGCTGGTACTTGACGAGCCGACCAATGATCTCGACATGGAAACATTGGAACTGCTCGAGGAGCAAATTCTGAATTTTGCCGGCACCGTACTGCTGGTCAGTCACGACCGCGACTTTATGGACAACACCGTCACTGCCCTGCTGGTGGTAGAAAACGACGGGCGCGTCAGTGAGCACGCCGGCAGCTTTAGCGACTGGGAGGCACGCGGGTTTAAACTGACAGCGCTTGATCCAAACCGTAAAAACGAGAGCGCACCGCCTGAAACGGCTCCGGCTTCGGCACCTAAAACTCAGACATCAAACGCTCCGGCTTCAGCGAGCAAACGCAAACTCTCGTACAAAGAGCAACGCGAGCTCGATGCGCTACCGGATCAAATTGATACGCTTGAAACCCAAATTGCCGAGCTGGAAGCCTTGATTGCCGACCCCAGCTTTTACCAGCAGGCCCACGACGAGGTACAAGCTAAAACCCAAGCCTTGGCCGACCTACAAGCCGAGCTTGAAGCAAAAATGGAGCGCTGGCTAGAGCTCGATTCCGACTAGCGCAGCACGCCCGCAATCGCCTGTGCCAGAGGCTCCACCGTGGCATCTTTTAATCCCGCAACGTTAATACGCGAGGAATCCAGCATGTAGACGGCTTGCGCCTCGCGCAGCTGCAAAACCTGCGCAGGCGTTAAACCTAAAAACGAGAACATGCCTTTCTCTTGCGCCACAAACCGAAAATCACGATCGGTTGCCGCAGTCAGCGCCACACTCAATTGATTCCGCAAGCCCTGAATGCGCTGCGTCATGCTTCGAAGTTCTTCCTGCCACATGGCGTTTAAGTATGTGTCGGCCAGTACCTTACCGGCCAAAATAGCGCCGTGTGCCGGCGGCATGCTGTACAAGCGACGCGCAGCGCCAAGTGCTTGCGACAAGACCGTCTCGGCGTGCTCCGCCGATTGGGTCACAAAAATCGTGGCGCCGGTACGTTCGCGATACAGCCCGAAATTTTTGGAGCACGATGCCGCGATCAGCACCTCGGGCAGTTGGCTGGCAAGCATACGCACACCCAAAGCATCGTGCTCTAAATCGTCACCCAGCCCCTGATAAGCAATATCAATTAGAGCAATCGCACCGCGTTCGAGCAACAGATCCGCCACCGCCTGCCACTGCTCGGCATTTAAGTCCGCGCCACAGGGGTTGTGGCAACAGCCGTGCAGCAATACAGCATCACCCGCTTGCACACTCTGCAAATCGTGCATCATGCGCTCAAAATTTAGGCTGTGCGTGGCATAGTCGTAGTATTCGTAACGCTGAAACTTTAAGCCGACGCTGCCGAGTAAGGGCTCGTGCACCGGCCACGTGGGATTGGGCAGCCACACATTCGCCGATGGATTTGCAACCGCCAGCACCTCCGAGGCAATGCGCAAAGCGCCGCAGCCACCGGGTGTTTGAATGGTCACGGTGCGATTTTCGATTAAGGCTGCATGCCCAGCACCAAGCACTAACTTCGGCATCTCTGCCACAAAGGTCGGGTCCCCCTGCGGCGGCAAATACGCCTTAGAGACTTCAGCATGCACCAGTTGATGTTGCGCCTCTTGCACAGCGCGCATGACTGGGCACAGGCCTTGATCGTCCATGTATACACCCACCGTTAAGTCGATTTTGTGTGGGCGCTCGTCGGCTCGGGCCAAAGCGGCCAACCCTAAAATACTGTCTTTGGGTAAACGTGGCAGTGTGGCTAACATGGCAAATCCTTATATCAATGCGGGTCGTTACGGCTTTAGGGCGCTCATGATATCATTGCGTGCTTTCGAACCGAACTGACAAATCATGTCCAACAAAGATAACTTGTTTTCCGAACCGCTCGATCAAATCGCACCCTTTCGTTTCGATGAATCGGTCGTTGCGGTGTTTCCAGACATGATCAAACGCTCGGTCCCCGGCTACCCTACCATTATCGCCATGACCGGCGTGTTGGCGGCGCGTTACGCCCAAGCCGATAGCCACTTATACGACTTAGGCTGTTCACTGGGCGCGTCGATTTTATCGATGCGGCAGCAACCACTGCCCGACAGCTGTAAAATCATTGGGATCGACAACTCGCCGGCCATGATCGAACGCTGCCAGAGTGTGCTGGACACCGACAGCAACCCGACCCCAGTGGAACTGTGCTGCGCCGACATCACCACCACCGACTACCACAATGCGTCGGTGATTGTGCTGAACTTTACCCTGCAGTTTGTGCGCCCCGAGTTTCGCGACGCGCTCATTCACAAGCTTGTTGCGAGCTTACGCCCGGGCGGCATTCTCATCATTTCCGAGAAAGTCGAATTCACCGAGCCCAGTCTGGATCAGCTCAATATCGAGTTGCATCACGAATTCAAACGCCGCAACGGTTACAGCGATTTGGAAGTGGCCCAAAAACGCTCAGCTATCGAGAACGTGCTGATCCGCGACAGCATAGAGACGCACCGCAAGCGCCTATTAGGTGCTGGCTGTGACAGCGCCAACGTCTGGTTTCAATGCTTTAATTTTGCCTCGATCGTGGCCTTAAAAGCGTGAACTACGACGAGTTAATCCTGAACTGGCAGCTTGACCCAGACCTAGCGGGCTGGGCGCAGTTGCTACCGGAGCAAATCCAGCAAGGACTCGATCCAAAACGTTACGGTGACCTCGAACGTTGGCAAAAAGCTTTAGCGTCTCTGCCGGAGCTGGAAGTCACCGAACGCCTACTGACCGAGTCCGCAGTAGGCGTGCGCGGCCCAAGTGTTAGCCCTGATATGATCGCCTCACTACAGCGCGCACTCGAGGGCCTACACCCCTGGCGCAAAGGTCCCTTCAATTTCTTTGGCGTAAAGATCGACACCGAATGGCGCTCCGATTGGAAGTGGGACCGGGTGCTCCCTCATCTTGCCCCACTGCAAGGCAAACGCGTGTTGGATATCGGTTGCGGCAGCGGCTACCACTGCTGGCGCATGCTCGGCGAGGGTGCACGCGAAGTCATCGGCATCGACCCAACACCGCTCTTTGTGCTGCAGTTTTGGGCCCTGCAAAAATACATGCGCCAACCGAATATCAGCGTCTTACCGCTAGGTGTAGAAGACATACCCGAGCGTGTCAAAGCCTTCGACACGGTATTTTCAATGGGTATTTTGTACCACCGCCGTTCGCCCTTTGATCACCTGATGCAATTGCGCGACTGTTTAGCGCCGGGCGGCCAACTGGTGCTTGAAACCCTGATAGTAGAGGGCGATGAAAACACTGTGTTCGTGCCGCCAGGACGCTACGCTCGCATGGGCAATGTCTGGTGCCTGCCGAGCACTGCGGCTCTGGAGAGCTGGCTCACAAAGGTGGGCTTCAAAAATCCCAGGACTGTAGATGTCAATCAAACGTCTATCGCAGAACAACGCCAAACCAACTGGATGCAATTTCACTCACTCGAGCAATTCTTGCATCCCAAGGACCACAACAAAACCATCGAGGGCCACCCCGCACCTGTACGCGCGGTGCTATTAGCCGAGGTCTAAGCGACCCGGTACTCGGTCACGAAAGCACAAGCACCAAGCAGCGCCCTGACTGCTCAGTTAACTGGAAAAGAGGCTGCGGTACACTTGGGTGAAGTGATCAACAAAGGTCACATCCAGCCCTTCTTGCAAGTACTCGGGGAGCTCCTCAAAATCTTTTTGATTGGCCTTGGGCAAAAACATGCGATTTACTTTCACCCTGCGCGCGGCAATGACTTTTTCGCGAATACCGCCGACCGGCAGCACCGAGCCTGTGAGCGACAACTCGCCGGTCATCGCCACCTTGTGACTGACCGCGCGCCCCAAAGCTAGTGACACCAAAGCCGTTGCCATGGTCACACCGGCACTCGGGCCATCCTTGGGTGTCGCACCCTCGGGCACATGCAAGTGCACTAAGGTCTCATCAAAAAATGTCGTGTTTGCCCCAAACTCTGACAGGTGCCCCATCACATAGGAATAGGCAATTTCGGCGGACTCTTTCATGACCTCGCCCAAACGACCGGTGTATTTAAACCCGCGGTGCAAGCTGTGAATTTTGTTGGCTTCGATCGATAAAGTGGCTCCCCCCATCGATGTCCAAGCAAGCCCTGTCACCACACCGACGCCACGCATAGGTTTGTCATCGCTAAACGGCGGTTTGCCCAAGAATGTCTCGATCTGCGCTTTTGATATCGAGAGTTTCGTTAGGTCTTTGTCGAGTAATTCCATGATCGCTTTGCGAATCAAGCGCGACAGCTGCTTCTCTAGATTACGCACACCGGCCTCGCGACAATACGCATTAATGACGTATTTAAGGGCCGCATCGTTAATGCGAATTTGGCTGCGTTTGGCACCATGTTTCGCCAAGAGTTTGGGCCACAGGTGATTTTTGGCGATGGCCAGTTTTTCTTCGGCAATGTAGCCTGCGAGTCGTATGACCTCCATCCGATCCAGCAAGGGACCTGGAATCGTGTCCAGTTGGTTGGCCGTGCACACAAACAGCACTTTGGACAAATCGACCCGCAAGTCTAGATAGTGGTCCAAGAAAGCATTGTTCTGCTCAGGGTCTAACACCTCGAGCAAAGCCGAGGCTGGATCGCCTTGGAAAGACTGACCCAGTTTGTCAATTTCATCCAGCATAATCACTGGGTTTTCGACTTTAACGTCTTTTAAGGCTTGAATAAATTTGCCCGGCATAGCTCCGATATACGTGCGGCGATGTCCCTTAATCTCAGCCTCATCGCGCATCCCGCCAAGGCTGAAACGATAAAACTCACGCCCCAACGATTCAGCAATCGACTTCCCAATACTGGTTTTACCCACGCCCGGGGGCCCGACAAGCAGTAGGATAGATCCGGCGATCTCGCCCTTGAAAGCGCCCACACCAATGAACTCTAGGATACGTGCTTTCACATCGTCTAGGCCGTCGTGATGAGCATTAAGTACCTCACGTGCGCCGGCTACCGACAATTTGTCGGCGGACTGTTTCCCCCAGGGTACCGAGGTCGCCCAATCCAAATAATTGCGGGTAACGCCGTACTCGGGCGAACCCGGCTCTAATACGCTGAGCTTGTCGAGTTCTGCCTCGATTTTACTGAGCGCGGCCTCGGGAACGCATAAGTCACTTAAGCGTTCTTCGAAGGTCTCGCGATCCGAGGTCTTGTCATCTTTCGTAATGCCCAACTCTTTTTGAATCACCTTGAGCTGTTCACGCAAAAAGAAATTACGCTGCTGTTCACTGAGCTTCTCGTTGACTTGGCCACTGATCTTGCCCTGCAACTCGGCCACCTCGCGCTCGCGACGCAAAAGCACTAGGACTTTTTCCATACGCTCAAGCAGATCGAGCGTATCCAAAATATCTTGTAACTCCTCACCACTGGCGGTGGTCAGTGCTGCCGAAAAGTCAGCCAACAAACTGGGCTGATTGGGCGAAAAATTCGACAGATACTGTTTTAACTCTTCTCCGTAAAGCGGATTCAGCGGCAGCAAGGCTTTAATCTCGTTAATCAGCGCCATCGCATAAGCACGGATTTCTTGGCTATCACGATCCCCCTGACTACGAGGGTACTCCACCTTTACGCGGTAGGGTGCCTCATGACTGAGCCACTCGGCGATGCGAAACCGCTTAATGCCTTGTACCAAAAACTGATGATTACCCTGGGCTTGAGGAGGTCGGTGCAAACGCACCACGCAACCCGTCGCGGGCACGCGTTCGAGTGGCAGCTCACCGGGTGTGCGATCGGGCACAAACACCAAAGCCAACAAACCATTGTCTTGGCTCACTGCGCGCTCAAGTGTGCTTTCCCACTCATGCATATTGACGACCACAGGCTGAATCTGACCCGGAAAGAACGGTCGATGCGGAATCGGCATCAGACCCAGAGTGTCTGGCAACACATCCGCTATCACTGCCGGTGACTTTACTGATTCATCCGCCATAAAAATATCCTCACTCATACACGGTGCATAAGATGGGTACTATTGCGGTTTTTTCAATGCATCACCAGCCAGACGCATTCTCGTTTGGCTTGTGTGACGCTATAATGCGCGCCATCCACAGTTCTACTTTTTAGGAGTCCTACGTGCACGTAGACCAACTCGACGCCGCGCAAGTTGCGCAGGCGCTTGCGCAAGCCGAATCTGATTACCAAGCCCTACTAGCACAAGGTCTGTCGCTGGATTTAACGCGCGGCAAACCCAGTGCCGAACAGGCTGATTTGTCAAATGCGCTCGATGGCATATTAGCGGGCAACTACTTGGCGGCCGACGGCACCGACGTGCGCAACTATGGCGGTATCGACGGCTTACCCGAGGCTAAAGCTCTGTTTGCCCAAGTTCTGCAAGTGCCCTCCGATGAAATGTTGATTGGTGGCAACGCCAGCTTGACCTTGATGTACCAAGTCATCGACTTTGCCTTACGCTTTGGTTTTAACAAAGCGTGGAGCACCGGTAGCAGCACACCAAAGTTTTTATGCCCTGTACCCGGCTACGATCGTCACTTTTCCATTTGCGAACATTTGGGTATCGAAATGGTGACTTTGCCGATGTTAGATGACGGCCCCGATATGGATGCCGCAGAAAGACTGGTGCAAGAACTCGACAATGTCTGCGGCATCTGGTGTGTGCCACGCTTTTCCAACCCAACGGGCTGTGTGTATAGTGAAGCGACTCTCGCGCGCTTAGCAGCGTTGCCTAAACTGGCGCAAGGTGACTTCTTGGTAATGTATGACAACGCCTATGCTGTGCACGCCCTTACCAGCGATGCACCTGCTCTGGGCAACATCCGCGATCATGCCATCGCTGCCGGCACCGAAAACCACATCGTACAATTTGGATCAACCTCGAAAATTACGTTTGCAGGTGCGGGCGTTGCGTTTTTAAGCACCTCTAAATCGAACTTGGCCGCGTTTAAACAACACTTAGGGTTCCAAACGATTGGTCCCGACAAGGTAAACCAATTGCGCCATGTGACTTTTTTTAAGGACTATGCGGGCTTAATGGCGCATATGGATCGTCACGCGGCTATCATGAAACCTCGCTTTGACGCGGTGCTATCGACTTTAGACGCTGAACTGAGCGGAACGGGCATGGGCTCCTGGATCAGTCCAGAGGGCGGCTACTTTGTCTCGTTTGAAACACGCGCAGGATTGGCCAAGACGGTCATCAAACTCGCGTCCGACGCGGGGATTAAATTGACACCCGCTGGGGCCACCTTCCCCTACGGTAAAGATCCGTATGACAGCAACATTCGCATCGCACCCAGTTTTCCGAGCACTGCGGCTGTGCAAGCGACAATGAATGCTTTTGTCTTGTGCGTTCGTTTGGCTACGCTGCGCAGCTTAGCCCAATAAGACAAGAAACAGTCGCCCGTTTGCACTAATCGTCGGCGGGCGGCGGTACCATACTCGCGAAGGGTAGACGAGTCACATTGCTACCCGAGGTATTGACAGGCACTTCTGAGATTTTAGACGCGCCTTCTCGCTCCACCTCATCAATACGAATTACAGATTGATAAGGGATATAAGTACGTTTTACACCCGCGAATTCGTTTTTTAGCTTTTCTTCGCTTGGGTCAACCACAATTTGCGAGCGCTCACCAAAAACGAATTCTTCGATTTCGATAAAACCCCACATATCGCTTTGATAAATCTGCCGAGCAAACACCTCAAATACTTGATTTGCATTGTGAAAAATCACTTTATACACACGAGTCTCCAAGCACCTAGGCTAAGCATCAAAATTTACGGGCGCGCAATACTACCAACCTTGCGGAAAAATGCCATAAAAATCCGCACAAGACACCAAATAATGTGGTCTGCAGTCTAGGTTTCAAGGCCTCAGATCGGTATACTCGCGGCCCTCTAGAGTTAGAACCAGCAGGGTTAGTGACATGTCCGTTAAAAAATTGTTCATTCAGACGCACGGCTGCCAGATGAATGAGTACGATTCGGCGCGCATTGGCGATTTATTAAAGACCAGCCACCAGCTCGAACGCACAGAAAACCCTGAAGAAGCAGACGTCTTGCTGTTAAACACCTGCTCAATCCGAGAAAAAGCCCAAGAAAAGGTGTTTCATCAGTTGGGTCGCTGGAAGCCTTTAAAAGAAAAAAACCCCAACCTAATTATCGGCGTGGGTGGTTGCGTTGCCAGCCAAGAAGGGGCGGCAATCGGCGAACGCGCACCCTACGTCGACCTAGTCTTTGGCCCACAAACGCTGCACCGCCTTCCCGAAATGATGGCCGAGCGCAGTCAAAAAGGCCCTGGCAACACCATCGTGGTCGACGTGAGCTTCCCCGAAATTGAAAAGTTCGACTGCCTACCCGACCCCGAAATCAAAGGGGCCAGCGCTTTTGTCTCGATTATGGAAGGCTGCAGCAAGTATTGTTCATTCTGTGTCGTACCTTACACGCGCGGCGAAGAAGTATCCCGCCCGCTGGATGACGTGATCGCGGAGGTGGCGCACGCAGCTGAGCACGGGGTTAAAGAAGTCAACCTGCTGGGCCAAAACGTCAATGCCTATCGCGGTTTAAACTACTTGGGCGAGGTCGTGGATTTTGCCGAACTGTTGACCTACATCGCGCGTATTCCAGCGATTGAGCGTATTCGCTACACCACCTCGCACCCGGTAGAATTCAGCCAAGCACTGATTGATGTGTATGCGGAAATCCCGCAGCTCGTCGATCATTTGCACCTACCAGTACAGAGCGGCTCAGACCGAATTCTCGCGGCTATGAAACGCGGTCATACCGCCTTAGAGTACAAATCAAAAATTCGGGCCCTGCGTAAAATCCGCCCCAACATCAGCATGTCGTCGGACTTTATTGTGGGTTTCCCCGGTGAGACCGACGCTGACTTCAATGCCACCATGAAGCTTATTGAAGACATCGGTTATGATTCTTCATTCAGTTTTATCTATAGCGCACGCCCGGGCACGCCCGCGGCCGATCTGGTTGACGACACGCCCATGGACGTTAAAAAGCAGCGTCTGCAAATTTTACAGGCCCGCATTGCAGGCCAAGCGCGCATCATCAGCGAAAACATGGTGGGTACCCAGCAGCGCATTTTGGTCAGTGGTATCTCTAAAAAAGACCCCGGTCAACTGCAAGGGCGCACCGAAAACAACCGCGTGGTTAACTTCAGTTGTACCGACCATAGCCTGATCAATGAATTTGCGTGGGTGACGGTCGACGAAGCACTACCCAATTCACTGCGCGGTACTTTGTTAAAAAACCATTAATTTCGCACAAAACTGTGACACACGGCTTGACTCATCGCGCAAGCCGATTATCCTTGGATATCCATACATAAGGGCTTTTGCCACCGACACGCATTGACACAACTTGCCGATATCAGCGACCCTTCGTCGCAAACCATCTCTACGACGCTTGAACCCAATAATGCAACGCACCTGGCGATTTTGTGCGGGCAATTCGACGCCCATTTAAAACAAATCGAACAGCGTCTGAATGTTGCTATCGCCTCGCGCGGGAACCGCTTTAGTATTTCCGGCGAAACGCAAGCACGTGAAGCCGCCAGAGATCTGCTGGAAAATGTGTACAAAACCATTTGTGCCGGTGAGGGTCTATCCGCAGAAACGCTGCACGTTCACATGCAAGATGCGGGGCTCGAGTTACTGAAAGAGCAACGCGCTAGCCAAGCCGAGGCCAGCGACAACGTGGTGGTCATCAAAACCAAACGTGCACCGGTGAAGCCGCGCGGTAAAAACCAGCAGGGCTATGTGCGCGCCATCCAAGACTTTGACATTAATTTTGGCATAGGCCCCGCGGGCACCGGCAAAACCTATCTCGCCGTCGCCTGTGCAGTCGAAGCATTACTCAACGAACGCGTGCGTCGGATCCTGCTGGTTCGCCCAGCCGTTGAGGCGGGCGAGAAACTCGGCTTTTTGCCGGGCGATCTGGCGCAAAAAATCGATCCCTATTTACGCCCACTCTACGACGCTCTCTACGAAATGTTGGGCTTTGAGCAGGTCAATAAATACATCGAGCGCAACATCATCGAAGTGGCACCGCTCGCCTTCATGCGCGGCCGGACCTTGAATAACGCCTTTATCATTTTAGACGAGGCGCAAAACACCACCCGCGAACAGATGAAGATGTTCCTCACCCGCATCGGCTTTGGCTCCACCGCGGTGATTACCGGAGACGCCACTCAAATCGACTTACCCCGTGGCGCGCACTCGGGCCTCACGCACGCCAGCCACATTCTCGACGGGGTAGATGGAATTAGCTTCACGTACTTTGCCAACAAAGATGTGGTTCGCCATCCGCTCGTGCAGCGGGTCGTAGAAGCCTACGATCAAGCTGAGCTGGCGCCCTCCAAAATCGAGAGTAACAGTCGATGAACATTAGCGTGTGTGTCGATCGAGCTTGTCAGGGCGACAGCCCTGACGACGACAGTTTTAGGCGCTGGGTCAGCGCCGCACTTGTAGCCTGTCAGCAAGCCGGGCACGTTGACCTAAAAATCGTCGATGCCGACGAAATCCAATACTTAAACAAAACCTACCGCGGCAAAGACTCGACAACCAATGTGTTGTCATTCCCCAGCGAGTTGCCGCCGGGTATCCCATCGGATTTGCTGGGCGATTTAGCACTGTGTACCCCCGTGATCGAGCGCGAAGCATCAGAACAGCACAAAGTGCTTGCGCACCATTGGGCCCACTTAACCATCCATGGCACTTTGCATTTAATCGGATTCGATCATATTGAAGACAAGGACGCCGAAATCATGGAAAGCTTAGAAACCAAAATATTGGCGAGCTTATCGATCCCAAACCCCTATGCTGATTACACTGAGGAGTGTTATCCATCATGAGCGACGACAAAACCAGCAACGACAGCAATGACAAGTCGTGGTTGGACAAAATAGCGCTACTGTTCTCTGGCGAACCAAGAACCAAAGAAGATCTGCAAGATGTTCTGTCCGTAGCTTCAGACAATGAGCTGATCGATAAAGACGCACTGAGCATTATCGAGGGCGCAATGCAGGTCAGCGACCTCCACGCGCGCGATATTATGATCCCCAGGGCACAAATGGTGGTGGTCAAAGAAAATGCGACGCTGCAAGAACTGTTGCCTCAAATCATAGAATCAGCGCACTCGCGCTTCCCCGTCATCGGCGAAAATACCGATGAAGTCTTGGGAATTTTGTTGGCCAAAGACCTCCTGCCAAGGTTGCTTAAAGGCGACGACGAGCCGTTCTCAGTGGCCGAACTCATGCGTTCTTGCTTTGTCGTTCCTGAAAGCAAACGCCTGAATGTTTTGCTACGTGAATTTCGGCAAAACCGCAACCACATGGCGATCGTGATCGACGAATACGGCGGTGTCGCCGGACTGATCACGATAGAAGACGTACTGGAGGAAATCGTCGGTGAAATCGAAGATGAAACCGATACCGACGAAGACGAGTTCATTCGCAAAATCACCCAAACCGAATTTTTTGTGCAAGCGCTGACACCCATTGAAGATTTCAATGAATATTTCCAGACCAACCTCAGTGATGACGAGTTCGATACTATCGGTGGCTTAGTCATCCAAGCGATTGGCCACATGCCTGCTCGAGGTGAGACCACCACCTTTGAAGGTTTTCGGTTTAAAGTGATTCACGCCGACCAGCGCAAAATCCAAAGTTTGCGAGTGTCAAAACTCGAATCGTGAGTACCATTCTGACATCGTTGTGGGTGCGCGCGGTCTTGGCGGTGTCTTTGGGTGGCATGGTCACACTATCACTAGCGCCCTGGAACTATTGGCCACTGGGTGCCCTGTCGGCTGCCAGCTTATGGCTCTTATGGCATAAGGCAAACCCCACAGAACTGCTGTTTTTGGCCTGGTGCTACGGCTTGGGCTTTTTCGGCGCGGGCATTTCTTGGGTCTACGTCAGCATCCATGAGCACGGTAATGCGAGCGCCGGCTTCGCTGCTTTTTTAACCTTATTGTTTTGCGCCTTGCTGGCCATTCTTTTTGTCTTCATGGGCTGGATCTATCGCCGCTTTCTTAAACCGCGACCCTTGAATGTCAGTCACGCCCTCGCCTTTAGCGGCCTCTGGGTGTTGAACGAGTGGATCAGAACGTGGTTTCTGACCGGGTTCCCATGGGTATTCTTAGGTTACGGCTACATCGATACACCACTGGCTGGCTGGGCACCCATCGGCGGAGTTTTCAGCTTATCATTCATCGCCTGTTTTCTGGCGTGCTTGTGGGCTCTCGTCCTGACCCAAAAAAAACGACGATACGCGGCACTGGCCTTGGGCAGCACTGTGATCACTTTTGGGCTTGGCGGCATCAGTCAGTCGCATGACTGGACCTACGGTACGCAAATGACCGCACAAGTCACCCTTGTGCAGCCTAATACGCCTCAGTCCATGAAATGGAACCGACGTTACTATCAAGCGATTCTCGATAACTTAGATCAACTGAGTCAACGCGCCAATAAATGGAATCATTTTTCCACTCGCTGCCCAACACATAAACGCCATCAGAAGTGAGAAGCCACCTAGCGCGCTTTGCACTTGAACCTTCTTATCTCGACGAAACTGAAAAAAAGCCCAGAGTGATATCAATAGCGCTGCAGCGCTAAATCCATATGAACCACTGCGAGAATCGAGCGTCCATTCATGGATTGCTACCCATTCTTTTTCTAATACAAATCTAAATGTCACTGGTGCAGTATTTTTTTGAAGGAAACCGAATCCAATCAGCGATGCAAGCGAGAGAATTGCCATACTGAATACACCACGACGGCGACGAAGTTGAATCGGGGTCAGGTTCATCCGTTCCATCCTTTCGCAGTCATATCTGAAGTTGTCTTGACGTTCTTCAATCTAAAGACCGCACGGACCAAAGTTGGTGCCGCAATAAAGAGAACGACGAGCGCTTGGATCACAAGCACAATATCAATCGGAGTTGTTGTGTTTGCTTGCATTGTTAAACCACCAGCGCGAAGCGCTGCGAAGAGTATTGCCGCAAGAACTGTGCCCACTGGTTGTGCACGTCCTAACAATGCAACCGTGATCGCATCAAATCCAAAAGAGCCAGCTGCGCCCGCTGTTAAGGCATGTTCACTTCCAAGAATTTGTACGGCTCCACCAAGTCCGGCTAACGCGCCACAGATAACCATGACTGAAGTCATCACAAATGGCACCGACATTCCGGCAGTTTTTGCGGCCAACGTATTTGCACCTACTGCGCGGAATTGGAAACCCCATGTTGTTCGCTTCAGAAGAACGGCAATCCCCCACGCAACTAAAAGCGCGATAATGATTGCAAAATTCACACGGAAGGAATCGCCTGCAAGGCGAGGTAATTGTGCATTTTCTTGTACTTCAGGAGCGATTGGATCTTGTCGTCCTTTTCGAAGAAATGTTGTTGTTGAAAGTAGCCAGAGTAAGAAATAAGAAGCAACATAATTCAACATGATGGTCACGATCACTTCATGCGCACCAGTTCGTGCTTTAAGTAATCCCACAAGGCCGCCCCATAAACCGGAAAGAGCCAACGCAAAAGCGATTGCAGCGAGGATATGAATGACCGGTGGAAGCGAGAAATGGAAACCTACATACGACGCACCAATCGCACCGAAAATAAATTGACCTTGTGCACCAATATTAAAGAGCCCAGCACGAAATGCGAGCGTTACTGAGAGCGCAGTAAGAATCAACGGAGCTGCAACAGTAAATGTTTCAGAT
>JALRFH010000083.1 GCA_023253715.1 Halieaceae bacterium | reverse complement strand
CGCACGTTGGCCTTTCATGCCGCGAGCCTCGGGCAAGCCAAGGCCCAACAGACCCTGCAGGAAATCGCCCAGTCGGAAGCGCAACCCGCTATCTGGCGAGCGAGTGCAGTGAACGCCCTAGTAATTAACAACCAAAACGCGCTAACTACCCTGCGGCTGGCTTTGGGGAGTTCGGACCCTTTGATTCGTCAAAGTGCGGTTCGCCAAGCTGGCAACCTGCCCGATAACCTTAGGCGCGATCTGCTGCTACCTTTACTAGGGGAACAGGACCTCAGCGTACGTATTGCTCTGGCCTTCGCGCTTGCGGACTCTGCCCATAGCAGCCTCTCTGAAGCACAAGCCCAGCAGCTGCGCGCATTAGATGCCGAGTATCGAGCGATTGCTAAACGTCATCTAGATCAAGCTGAGCAACATTTGAGCTTAGGCGACTACGAGACACGCCAAGGCAATGCCGAGGCAGCACTCACTCGCTACCAAACCGCCTTACAAAAGAACCCGCAACTGTTAGCGGCCTACATCAACAAAGCCGACTTAGAGGCAAGCTCGGGTAACAACCAGGCGGCTATCGGCACCCTCAAACGTGGATTAGCACAGATTAAAGATAACACCGACCTCGCCTTTGCTTTGGGGCTCGCCTATATTCGCGGACAAGATTACGACCAAGGGTTACAACAATTAGCGCTAGCTGCCAGGGCTGAATCGCTGCGCTACCGCTACACCTACGCCATCGCACTGCACGGTCAAGGCCAATTGAACGACGCTATAGCCGTATTAAAAGGGGTGGGCCGCAAGTGGCCCAATAACGAAGAGGCTTTCCAAGCCCTTGCGCAGTTCGCGGCGGAGGCAGAGGATACGCGCACCGCGCTCGAGGCGGCGCGTCGGTTGACCGAGCTAGCGCCAGACAATCGCCAATATCGCGCCTGGCGGCAACAGCTCGAGAGAGTGGCTACTGGGCGTTAGTTAGGCGCAAGCTAAAACTGACGGGGACGGTTTGCCCAATCGTTTTCAAACCCGCCACGGCGCGCAAGGCCTCGATGCCTTCGGCCAAACCAAAATCAGCGGCTCGCACCAAAATAGGACTAACCGTACTGACAGACAGTACACCCTCAGCCTGGCTGACCCACACATCGGCAACCAAGGTCTGAGCAGAACCGTGTAAACTCAAGGTCAGTGGAACGCTTGCCATTTGCGGTACGGCACCCACAGAAGCCAAATCGAGCTCACCCAAACTGCCATTCAAGGTCGCCTTGGGAAACTCTGCCACTTGAAACAGCATATCGCGCATACGCTCGTTGCGAATGCCGATGCGAGTTTCAACACTTGCAAGCTCGATTTCGGCTCGTATTTCGCCGGCCTGGGAAACCGCTACCTCGAACGCCTCAAAGGCATGCTGTTCGACCACACCGGCGTTCTTATCACTCAAAAAGGTGAGCGTTGACTGACTTGAATCAAGTTGCCAATCTGCCCACGCGCTGGCGCCACTTAACACCAGTGCTACTGCCATTATGCTTCGTTTCAACATCTTTTAACTCCCCACGCAGTCAAACCGGCTGGTTTACATCAACACTTCTGCGATATCACCTTTGGTTTCGAGCCATTGCCGGCGATCACTGGCTCGCTTTTTGGCCAATAACATATCGAACACTTGCATAGTGTCATCACCAGGATCCAAACGCAGTTGAACGAGGCGTCGAGTATCGGGCGCCATGGTCGTCTCGCGCAATTGTAATGGATTCATTTCACCCAAACCTTTAAAACGCTGGACATTCACTTTAGCGCGTTTATTCTCGGCCTCGATACGATCCAATACGCCCTGTTTCTCGCTGTCGTCGAGTGCATAATAAACCTCTTTACCCACATCGATACGATACAAAGGCGGCATGGCAACGTACACGTGCCCAGCGGTGATAAGCGGCTTAAAATGGCGCACAAACAAAGCGCAAATTAAGGTAGCGATGTGTAAGCCGTCTGAGTCTGCATCCGCTAAGATACAAACCTTGTGGTAGCGCAGGCCTGATAAATCATCGCTGGCGGGATCCACGCCCAGAGCCACCGAAATATTGTGAACTTCTTGCGAAGCCAATATCTCTTGAGAATCCACTTCCCAAGTATTCAGAATTTTGCCGCGCAAAGGCAAAATCGCTTGAAACTCGCGATCGCGTGCTTGCTTTGCCGATCCGCCCGCCGAGTCTCCTTCCACGAGAAAGAGTTCACCTCGTGCAGGGTCTTCACCAGAACAATCGGCCAATTTTCCGGGCAACGCAGGCCCAGACGTCACTTTTTTACGCACCACCTTTTTAGCAGAGCGCACGCGGCGTTGAGCGTTGTTAATACACAGTTCCGCGAGCTGCTCAGCATATTCTGTTTCCTGATTCAGCCACAAACTGAACGCATCCTTGGCCACCCCCGAAACAAAGGCTGCGGCCTCCCGCGACGATAACCGCTCCTTGGTTTGCCCCGAAAACTGCGGGTCCTCGAGTTTAACCGACAGTACAAAGGCACAACGATCCCAAATATCCTCTGGCGCCAGCTTGATCCCCCGAGGCAACAAACTACGCAATTCACAAAAGTCGCGCAAAGCTTCAAGCAAGCCCGTTCGTAAACCATTTACGTGCGTACCCCCCTGCGCGGTTGGAATCAAGTTCACATAGCTCTCGGTCACCAACTCACCGCCCTCTGGCAACCACTGAACCGCCCAATCAACAGCCGCGTGCTGCGCACCGAAACTACCGGTGTAGGGACTTGGTGGCAGAACCTCAAAGCCATCCGTTGCCTGTTGCAAGTAATCTTTCAGACCATCTTCGTAGTGCCAACTTTCAGATTCTTGCTTTGCATCATCCAAAAAGTTCACTCGAAGACCGGGGCACAATACCGCTTTGGCGCGCAACACGTGCTTGAGCCTAGGGATCGAAATATTCACAGAATCAAAGTACTGTGGATCCGGCCAAAAATGCACCGTGGTGCCAGTATTACGTCGACCACAGGTATCGATGGCTTCCAAGTCTGTGGCCTTTTCACCACCTGCAAACGCCATCGTGTACACCTGGCCATCGCGCTTGATCGTAATTTCCAAACGCTGTGACAAGGCGTTGACAACCGACACACCCACGCCGTGCAAACCACCGCTGAACTGATAATTTTTGTTGGAGAATTTACCGCCCGCGTGCAAGGTCGACAAAATCACTTCGACGCCCGGCTTACCTTGCTCAGGGTGAATATCCACCGGCATACCTCGACCGTTGTCACTCACCGAAACCGAGCCATCCTTAAAAACCACCACGTCGATCTCGTTGGCAAAACCCGCCAGCGCCTCATCGACGCTGTTATCGATCACTTCTTGAGCAAGATGGTTTGGACGCGCCGTGTCGGTATACATCCCGGGGCGCTTTCGAACTGGCTCTAGCCCGGTTAAGACCTCAATATCTTGTGCTGTGTACTGACTCATACCTACCACATAATCTAAAACAAGCGTCTAGTGTAGCCCAAAGAACTGTCAGCGGGTATGGGTTGGCTGGGATTTATAAATACCCCGAAGAACTTAAATCGACACTAAACGCGCGATCGGTGACGCGATGGACCTGCGTGTTTATCGAGCCGTCAGGCATGAGTTGCAAAAGGCGAAAACCCGGGGGTAGGTCGTCAACTTTAAATTCGTCGCTGTGCCGAGCGAACTGGACACAGGTTGAGGGCGTGGCCAGCATCCGAACCTGATCCCGCACATAGTCGACTTCTTGATGGACGTGCCCCCAGAGCATGCCTTTGACGTGATCAAACTGCTCGATGACAGCAAACAGCTCGTCGGCATCTAACACCGCCTGCGCATCGATCCACGCACTGCCCACGGGTTCGGGTTGATGATGTAGACACACCAAACTGTACAAACCCGCATCGGCACTCACCTGCAAAGCCTCTTCCAGCAAAGCCAACTGCCTTGGGCCCAAACGTCCGCCTACTTGACCCGGAATCTGCGAATTCAGCATGACAATTTGCCAAGCACCCACTCGAATATCATTGCGGATTAAATTTTTGTTGCTGTCGGCCGCTTTGCGCAAGGTCTCGGCATGGTCGTGATTACCCAGCAACCAAAACTGATGCTGACACACCGATCGCGTGTAATCCCGCAAACGAAAATAGGCATCCAAAGCACCCTGATCCGACAAATCACCGGTCGCCAACAGTAAATCAGGCTCAGGTAAAACCTTGGCAGCCAATCCAAGCACCGCCAATAAAGAATCGTCGGTATCCATAGACAGCAACGGCGTGCTGGGTTCCAAACCTAAATGCGTATCGGTGATTTGCAACACGTTAACGGTTTGTCCAATGTCATGCTCAATGACAATAGTATCGAGTAAACTACTCATCGCGCCCGCCCTTGGCAGGGCTAAGCGCACTGCGAATCTCTGGCTGCGTGGCACTGTAACCCCTGCTTAAAATGTGCTCTAGCCAGTCCGCCAAGAATTGGTTTTGCTGCACCTTTTCGTCTTTTTGCAGCATCGCTTTATTGGGATATTGATAGCGCCCTTGAATTTGTCGGCTACCCTGAAAAGAGCGCACTTCAAGCATCTTGGCATCGTGATAAGCACGCACTTCAAGTTCAAAACGTTTTGCCCAAGCAGGAGCGACACCCGAGAGCTGTTTAATGTTGAAGGTTGTTGTGTAGCGACATCGTTCAGTTACTGTCACAACGACCCGAGCATGGTCCAAAGCAATAGTGCGTTCATTGGACTGCTCGTAGGTCGGAAAGAGACGCAAAAAACGGGCGTAATTCGACTCGCACGTCGCGTGCAAGGACGACAAGCACACAGTATATCGCGAGGCAGGTCTTGCCGCGCTTAGCCGAGTTGATTGATTCATACGCGATGTCAAAAGCCCGTAAGTAAAGACGATAGTATTACAAAAAACAGGGTGTCGCACCTTTGAAAAGTGATCTGGCTCACCTATTTTGCGCTGATGTGAATCAAAAGTACGTCAATTTGCGTATATGCCCTGCAGAACGTGCATGCTTTGTGCGCGAACCGCTGTTAAACTTAGCTTATTTGAAATAGGGCCCGCCAATGAAGATTCGGTTGCTTACCTCTACCCTCGCCGCTTTGGTACTGTCATCGCTGAGTCAAGCGCAGTCACTGCAAGATATTTACGAGCTTGCGCTGCAAAATGACGCGCAACTCAAAGCCTACGAGGCGCAATTTAAAGCCGACCGTGAGCAAGAAAACTTGGCCAAGGCAGCGCTACTACCGCAGCTTGGCGCCAGCTATGACTACAGCGAAACTGAAACCTCAACGGTCGCCAACAGCTTGGTGGGACTCGATGCCAACGGCAACGGTATTATTCAGGAAATCGAGAGTTTCTCAGACACCACGTCTAAGGGCTACGCCGTCTCCTTAAGTCAAACCCTGTTTGACCTGCCCGCGTGGTTCAATTTTCAGGCCAGTAAATCATTAAGCGCCCAAGCTGAAGCGACCTTTTCTGCCCAGCAACAAGATTTAATTGTCCGCGTGTCGCAAGCCTACTTTGGTGTCCTGCGCGCTCAGGACAATTTGGCCGCGTCAAAAGCGCAAGAACGCGCGCTTGAACGTCAACTGGAGCAAACAAGACAGCGATTCGAGGTAGGTCTCATCGCCCTGACCGATGTCCACGAAGCGCAAGCCGCCTTCGATCTCGCGCGGGTCGGACGTTTAGTGGATGAAAACCGCTTGGATGTAGCGCTTGAAAATCTATCGGTACTGACGAATGTCAAGCACGAGCGCTTGTTTACCTTAAGCCCCGATTTTCCCATAAGCCCACCAGAGCCCGCGGACCGAGCCGCTTGGGTCGACTTTGCCTTAGAAAATAACCTGCAACTTAAGGCCTCGCGCTTGGGGGAAACCGCAGCTCAACAAAACGCCAAGTCCAAGCGCATGGAACACGCACCAACCATCAGTGGTTCATTTTCGACATCTGATTTTGAAACCGAAGGGGTCAGCCGACAAGACTCCGTATTCAATGTGCCGCCGCGCAGTGACCGCGAACAAGACATTTTGCGTTTCCGCCTCGAGGTCCCCCTATTTGCTGGCGGCGCCATTAGCGCCAATCGCCGTCGCGCAGCCGAGCAATTCAATGCGGCTCGAGAATCTCGCATCGGACTACAACGCAACGTGGTCGCGCAAACGCGTTCATTGCACATGACCGTGCTGAGCGACGCCGCTCGGGTAAAAGCGCGAACGCAAGCGATTGTGTCGTCAAAAAGTGCTTTAGAGGCAACCCAGGCCGGCTACGATGTCGGTACTCGCAACGTGGTTGACGTGTTAAACGCTCAAAACGCACTGTATGCAGCCGAGCGGGACTACGCTAATACTCGGTACGATTACGTCTTGAACCAATTGCGTCTTAAACAACAAGCGGGCTTGCTAAATCCCAAAGATATCGCAGATTTGAACCGGTATCTGGAAGCGCCGAAGGCCGTTTCGCAGTCAGCTCAGTAAAGGCTTAATCGCTTGCATGAGGCGCTCCAATGCGCCTCGCTCCCGCTCCACGGCGATCCTGCCGCGCTCGCCCATCGCTTTGAGATAGGCCTCCTTATCGAGCAAACGCGTAACAATACTACTCAATTCCTGGCCGTCATTAGCAATCAACATCGCCTGCGCTTTAATCAACAGGCGGCTCGCATACGCGAAATTGAAGACATGAGGGCCCGCCACAACCGGCACCCCCCACTGCGCCACCTCTAGCATATTGTGCCCTCCCGTAGGCACTAGCGAGCCCCCGACAAATACTAAATCGGCAGCGCCCACAAGCGCGACGAGTTCACCCATAGTATCCCCCACGATCACTTGCGTGCCGTGCGGTACAGAAGCGGCCTTTGATCGGCGGATGGCCTTGGGATCAGCAGCCAAAGCCAACTCAAATACGCGATCAAACCGATCCGGATGCCGCGGTACAATGCATAAGAGTGCGTCCGGGTGCTGCTCACGGACATGTTGGAATGCATGCAGAATCAGTCGCTCTTCGCCTTCATGCGTGCTGGCTGCCAGCCACACTTTACGAGCCGCACCGCCCCACTGTTCACGAATATTGGCCGCCTGCTCTCGCAATTCGGGGCTCAAATGTTGATCGAACTTAATATTGCCCGAAACCGCCAAACGCGAGTGATCAACACCTAAGGCCACAAAACGACGCGCATCAGCCTTGGTTTGCGCAACAATCAAATCGAGCGCTTGCAGCGTAGGTTTTAAGAGGGCAGCAAATCGACCGTAGCCCCGAGCAGACTTAGCCGATAATCGCGCGTTTAGCAGGGCGATCGGCACCCGTCTTGATTTAGCCTGGGCAACCAAGTTGGGCCAAATCTCAGTCTCAATTAACAACACAAGGCTGGGATTTATGTGCTCGAGCAAGCGCGCCATAGCCCAAGGTAAATCCCAAGGCAAATAACAATGCAGCACTTGATCACCCCAAGTACGCACAAGACGCTCTGAACCCGTCGGCGTTGTGGTGGTCACAAAAATTCGATGCTCAGGATAATCACGTCGCAGACGTTCTATCAGTTTGGAAGCAACCACTACCTCACCCACCGAGACAGCGTGAATCCAAATCAATGCCCCGCTGAAACTGGTCTTCGGCAACCCAAGGCCTAAACGTTCACGCCAGCGCTGCCGATAAGCGGGCAACAAACGACCGCGCCACCAAAGCCTCATCATGAGGAAGGGCAGGCTCAACATTAAGGTTAGAGTATAAAGAAAGCGCATAAATGTCGTACGTTGTCGGATCCGCCGAGGATAACGGGGCGATCGTCTAAAGCCAAGACAGAATTGCGGTTTACCATGCTATAGTTGGGCTTTTGAGCAAGCGTCTATGATTTTAAACCCCTCGCGCCAAGCCTTAGCTGACCAGGTGCCTGGCTTTCTCAGTCAAGCTGAAGGAGAAGCGCTGCATCGCGCTGCGTGCACCGTAGAGAAACTTGGCTGTATTCTTGAAATTGGCAGTTATTGCGGCAAATCCACGATCTTCTTAGGCGCTGCCGCAGAGCAAACTCAAAATTTGGTCTTTGCACTGGATCACCACCAAGGGTCGGTCGAGCATCAACCCGGCGAATTCTTTTACGACCCCAGTCTGACGGACGCTGAGGGACAAACCGATACCTTGCACACATTCAGACAAACCTTGAAAGCCGCGAAACTCGAGCATTGTGTAGTGGCCTTGGTCGGGAATGCAACAGCCATCGGACAACGCTGGCAGCAAAGCCTAGGCATGGTCTTTATCGATGGAGGTCACAGCATGCACGATGCGCTAAGCGATTATCGCTTGTGGTCTGGACATGTTGCGATTGGCGGCATGCTCGCCGTGCACGACCACTACGCAACAGCGCGGGCAGGCGGCCAAGCGCCCAAGGCCATTATTGATGCGGCTGTACAATCGGGACTCTGGGCCTTACTTGAATCGCGCGAAAGCTTGAGGATACTGCAACGCCTTGGCGCCTAGGCTCGCACAACATCAGGGGCAAGCACGGCGCCTGGGTCCAATAAATTAACGTCTGTAAACAACTGCGCAGCGGGGGTGTGATGCGTTAACGCATCGGCGGCCAAAATAACCGCAGCCGCGGTCCAAGTAGGACGTTCATCAGGCCACAAAACGCACTCTTTGAACTGATAACCGGTCCAATAAGAGCCATCGTCGTGGCGCCATTGTGCCACCCATGAGTAGACTTCTCGCGCCAGCGCATCATCGCCCGCCGCCAGCAAAGCAAGCACCAACTCGCAAGTTTCAGCGATGGTCGCCCAGGGCTGATCACTGACGCAACGGCAACCCAGACCGGACTCTACAAACTCCTGCCACCGAGCCCGCAGACGCTCGCGCGCCGCCTTACCCGAAAATACGCCTGTCAGCACAGGATAAAACCAGTCCATCGAATAGCGCGCCTTGCTCTCCCAAGTGCGATCAAAACGCTCGGGGTGCTGCCGCAAACAACGGCCCAAACGATCCCGAGCCTCGAAATATGGGGTATCATGGCCCAAGGTGATCGCAATATTATGCGCACATTCCAAGCTCTTGTAGATCGAGGCACAGCCGGTGACCAAGGCGTCAACCGGGACTTCATCGTCATCATCAAGCGCCCAGGTAATATCACCGTAGGTGGTCTGCAAGGACAAAACAAAATCCATTGCCTTCTGTACGACCGGCCAGTAGCGCTCAAGAAACGCTCGATCCTCCGTAATCAAAAAATGATGCCAAATCCCGGTGGCCACATAGGCGCAGAAATTGGTCTCACGCCGTGTCGTCTGCGAGCGTTCGCCACCTTCATAGCGCGCCCACCAACTACCATCCTGTAATTGTTGGCTCGCCAGCCAGGCGTAGGCACGCTCTGCGCCTTGATATTCGCCCGCTATCGATAAGGCCATGGCTGCCTCGACGTGATCCCAAGGGTCGGTGTGGCCTCCTTCAAGTGTGGTCACCGAAAACCGCGTGTCGGGTCTTCTGATTCACCTTTTAATCGGCTTCTCAATTTTCTTACTGCCGCTGGTTAAAGCAATCCCGATGGAAGTGCTGTTTGGCCTGTTCCTATTTA
>JALRFH010000076.1 GCA_023253715.1 Halieaceae bacterium | reverse complement strand
ACCACTCTAACAGGAAGAACGCAGGCAAGGCCAGAACGCAAAAAACGCCAACCTAGGTCGGCGTTTTGCTGGACAAGAATGGAGCTTTCGCTCGCGGAGAGCAAGCTTAGCTTGACAGCTTCTCTTTGATGCGCGCCGCTTTACCACTCAACTCACGCAAGTAGTAGAGTTTTGCTTGACGTACGTCACCACGACGCTTGACCGAGATGCTCTCGACCAAGGGGCTGTAGGTTTGAAAAGTACGTTCAACGCCGACACCATGCGAAATCTTGCGCAGGGTGAATGCAGAATTCACACCACGGTTTTTAATGCCCAGACAAACACCTTCAAAGGCCTGCAGACGCTCTCGGTTACCTTCTTTTACACGAACCTGAACGACCACGGTATCACCGGGGCTAAACTCAGGAATTTCTTTACTCATTTGCTCTGCTTCGAGCTGAGAAATAATGTTACTCATAGTTGCTACTCCTTTTGAAACCCGCTCACGCCGGTTCTATCGATTTAATCTGTTTCCTGTTGCGCCAAGTACTCGCGCAACAATGTATTCTCTTCCTGCGTCAACTCGCGCTGTTGTAGTAAGTCAGGACGCCGTTCCAATGTTCTGACCAACGAGCGCTGCAAACGCCATTTTCGTATCCGTTCATGGTTACCGCTAAGTAACACCTCCGGCACCGCCTGCCCTTCGTAAATCTCGGGCCGAGTGTAATGCTCGCAATCAAGCAAGCCGTTCACAAACGAGTCTTGCTCAGCCGACTGATCGTGCCCAAGTACTCCCGGCACCCAGCGGCAAACAGCGTCCATCACTACCATCGCCGGCAACTCACCACCGCTTAAGACGTAGTCTCCAATCGAGATCTCTTCGTCTACCTCTGCCGCAATGAAACGCTCATCTATTCCTTCGTAACGACCCGCAACAAAAATCAACGCGTCGTTGTCCGCCAAGTCCCTCACGCACGCTTGCGTTAAGGGTCGGCCTTGTGGCGACATGTACACCACTTTGGCACCAGGCGCCTGCTTACGAGCCTCAGCGATAGCTAATCGCAAAGGCTCGACCGCCATAACCATTCCGGGACCGCCGCCATAAGGACGGTCGTCCACGGATTTGTGCTTGTTAAATGCGAAATCCCTTGGATTTACCGCGCCTATCTGCACCAGCCCCAACTCGCACGCTCTGCCAGTCACTCCTGACTGTGTCAGGGCATTCAACATTTCAGGAAACAGTGTCACAAGCATTAACTGCATTGTTTTACCTGCCCTTACCACTGTGGGTCCCAATCGACCTCAATGGTTTTTGACGTTTTATCCACGCCCAATACAAATCTGTCGAGCAAAAATGGGATCAACCTCTCTTGCTCATCAACGCTCTCTTCCGTGCTTTTCACGACCAGCACGTCGTTAGCGCCTGTCTCCAGCATGTTCGCGACCACACCGAGAAGGACCCCGTTGGCTAGGACACTCATACCAATGAGGTCTCGCCAGTAGTAATCCCCGTCCCCGAGCTCTGGGAGCGTCGTAGCGGACATCACGATATCGACGCCTTGCAACAACTCCGCGGCATTCCGATCATCGACCCCCTTTAGCTTCACCGACCAACCTTTGGTCAGGGCCTTGCGGGCTTCAACGTCTACCAACTCGTGCTTAGTTCTTTGCACTAAATACAGTGGCGCGTAATCAAACAGTTGCTCTTCTGGATCGGTGAAACTTCTGACCTTCACCCATCCTTTGATCCCATGCGCTCCGAGTACTCGACCGACACAGATGAGATCATTGCCCACCACAGCGATTAAGCCTCGGTTGAGCTAGTCGCCTCTTTCAACAAGCTGGCAACGCGATCTGATACTTGCGCGCCATTGCTGCGCCAATAATCAACGCGATCAAAATCAACGCGCAAACGCACTTCTTGTCCACGAGCTGTCGGGTTGAAAAAGCCCACTCGCTCAATGAAACGACCGTTGCGCGAGTTACGGCTGTCAGCCACAGTGAAGTGGTAGAAAGGACGCTTCTTTGCTCCGCCTCTTGCCAATCGAATTGTTACCATAAATGTGTTCCTGTTAGTTTGGACGCCCCGCACATTGTGCTGCTATAGGGGCAATACCGGCACCCTTGCCGGAAAGGCGCGTATCATACGGAAAAACGAGTCGCTTTGAAAGCCTGTTTTTTCACAAGTTTTTGGAATTTTGTATTCCTTTACCGAAAGGGAAAACCACCACCTTTGGGCATATTGCCGGCCATACCACGCATCATCCGCTCGAGGCCACCACCCTTCATCTTTTTCATCATCTTTTGCATTTGCTTGTGCTGTTTTAACAGACGATTCAAATCTTGAACTTGAGTGCCGGACCCCATGGTAATTCGACGTTTACGCGATCCCGCGATGAGATCTGGGTTGCGCCGCTCTTTCGGCGTCATCGAGTTAATCATTGCTTCCATTCGAACAAACATTTTTGGGTCCATACCCTGAGCGGCTTGAGCCATACCACCCATACCCGGCAATTTGTCCAGCATCCCGGTAACACCACCCATGTTGTTCATCTGTTGCAGTTGATCCCTAAAGTCCTCCAAATCAAAGCGCTTCCCTGCCTTCACTTTCTTCGCAATGCGTTCCGCTTTTGCTTTATCGACTTTTTGCTCTGCTTCTTCGATTAACGATAAGACGTCACCCATGCCCAGTATGCGCGATGCAATTCGGTCCGGATGAAAGGGATCTAGGGCCTGCGTTTTTTCACCGACGCCCAAAAACTTAATGGGTTTACCCGTAATCGAGCGGACCGACAGAGCTGCACCACCACGCACATCCGCATCAACTTTGGTTAGAATAACACCCGTCAACGGCAGCGCATCGCCAAACGCTTTAGCCGTGTTGGCGGCATCTTGGCCCGTCATTGCATCCACCACGAACAAGGTCTCGATCGGGTTTATCGCTGCATGCAGGGCTTGAATTTCCGCCATCATATCTGCATCGATTGCCAGTCGACCCGCGGTATCCACTAAAAGCACATCGCTGAATTGTGTCTTTGCTGTTTGCACCGCGCGTTTGGCGATTGCAACTGGGGATTCACTGACATCGCTTTGAATAAACCGCGCACCCACTTCCTGCGCCAGAGTCTCAAGCTGCTTTATGGCCGCAGGACGATACACATCCGCACTGACGACAGAGACGGATTTTTTATCGCGCTCGATCAAGCGCCGAGCCAACTTAGCAACTGATGTCGTTTTACCCGCACCTTGCAATCCCGCCATCAAAATAATAGCCGGCGGTTGCGATGCAAGATTGAGCGATTCATTGGCCGAACCCATGGTGGCTTCGAGTTCAGATTGCACAATTTTCAGGAAGGCTTGACCGGGACTTAAGGCTTGCGACACTTCCTGACCCAAGGCGCGAAGCCTAACCGCATCGGTAAACGTTTTTACCACGGGGAGCGCCACATCGGCCTCTAAAAGTGCCATACGCACTTCTCGGAGGGTGCCCTGAATATTGTCTTCGCTGAGTTTCGCTTTCCCGGAAATGGACTTTAGGGTTGCCGACAGGCGATCCGACAAACTTTGAAACATGCTGAACTCTCCAGGGCCAACGCCCTATTGATTATATGACTCGATCTGGGTAAAAAGGGGATTATACGTCAACCACAGGCCAGCGCCCACTCATGACCGCTTTGATTATCGCTTTAGCGACTACCGCAACCTACTTATTTGCTGCGGGGCATCAACTTCAATACGCACCCAAGCATCGTGGCGCCAGCTCATTACCCGCTTTGATCAGCGGCTGTATCGCCATTATCTTGCACGCTTATCTGGTGTTTAGTGCGATGACTCGCCACGCATTGGTGCCTTTGGGATTTATAGAAGCGTCATCACTCGCGTTCTTACTGACGAACATCGTCGCCGCACTATTACTGCTGATTCGTCCCCTACAAACGGTTTTGATCGGCCTGTTCCCACTTTCAGCACTGGCCGTACTCGCCAGCTTACTGGCGCCCAGCAAGGTCGCAACCAACACCTTAGAACCGGGCGTCGTCATCCACATTGCCTGTTCACTGGCCGCCAATGCGTTGTTGGCACTCGCCGCCATGCAAGCAGGATTGGTCGCCATACAAGACCGACAATTGCGCACCCACCATAATTTGGGAATCACCCGTTGGCTGCCCCCCTTGCAAAAAATGGAACGCCTGTTGTTCGAACTGTTATGGATTGGGTTTGCGCTGCTCAGCCTTGCAATCATTTCTGGCTTTGTGTTTTTGGACGACATGCTGGCTCAACACGTCGCCCACAAAACGGTGTTCACCGTGTGCGCTTGGTTAATCTATGCCAGTTTACTGTGGGGCCACAACCGACTCGGATGGCGCTCTCGAACCGCCGTCAAACTCACTGTAATCGGATTCTTACTCATCTTGCTGGCCTATTTTGGCTCGAAATTTGTGCTTGAATGGCTGTTAAACTAGAAAACGATGACATTCTCGCTTGCGTGACGACAGGAAGTTCGACACACTTAGCCTTCAATAGCCACACGAGATTCACACAGCGTTGAACGAAGCGCCCTTAGAGTTGCTCTTTGCAGCCCTCCTTGTCCTCATCATTCTATCGGGTTTTTTCTCGTCTTCAGAGACAGGAATGATGTCACTGAATCGATTCCGCCTGAAGCACTTGCGCAATGAAAAGCACAGGGGTGCAGAACGTGCCAGCGCGCTCCTGGATCGCCCAGACCGTTTGATTGGCTTGATCCTTATCGGCAACAATCTGGTTAACATTTTAGCCTCAGCCATTGCAACAGTGATTGCTATTCGATTATTTGGGGACGCAGGCATAGCGATTGCCACCTTAGCCTTGACCCTGGTCATTCTGATCTTCGCTGAGATCACACCCAAAACCATTGCGGCCCTGCACCCAGAGCGCGTTGCCTTTCCCGCCAGCTTAGTACTGCTCCCGCTCATGAAGCTCATGTACCCATTAGTCTGGGCGATTAACGGCGTCACCAACGGCTTATTGAAACTGTTGGGAGTGAATCCTGAAAACACCGGGAACGATTCAGTTTCATCGGATGAGCTGCGCACCATCGTGAACGAATCCAGCCACATGATTCCAACCCGGCATCGGGGTATGTTGTTGAACATTCTAGATCTGGAGGAAGTGAGCGTAGATGACATTATGGTCCCTCGCAACGAAGTCTACGGCATTGACCTGGATGACACCGACGAAGAGATCATGAAAACGATTCAGGCCTCAGAGCATACCCGACTTCCCGTGTGGCGCGATGACATCAACAACATCGAAGGTATTCTTCACATGCGCAATATCAGTCGCATTGTCGATGCGAACGGCCTAGATCGCGAGGCGCTATTACGCGAAATGGAGCAACCCTACTTTGTGCCAGAGAATACGCCCTTACATACCCAATTATTAAATTTTCAGCAGCAAAAATTACGCTTGGGCACCGTGGTTGATGAATATGGAGATGTCATGGGGCTGGTTGCCCTAGAGGATATCCTTGAAGAAATTGTCGGAGAATTCACCTCAAGCCTGATCGCGCAAGATGATTACATTACACCTGAAGCAGACGGGAGCTATCTCATTCTAGGCAACGCCTCGATTCGCGACGTCAATAAAGCACTGGATTGGTCTTTGCCCACTGAAGGACCGCGCACCATCAGCGGTTTGATGCTGGAAATTTTAGAATCTTTCCCCGACGCTAATGCCTGCATGGCCATCGATCAACACCGCCTTGAAATCGTCAATCTAGACAGTAAGGTCATTCAATCGGTACGCGCCTACAAGACTAACTGAGACCGTTACCACCCTGCGCCCTTCGGCGTTGCTGGGCGCGCTCTACTATGGCTTTTTTTTCTGCGTTAGACGCCATGAACCAATCGGTAATTTCGCTCCCCGACCGAAAACATCCTATACACACATCGTCTTCGTCGAGAGCACAAATTGAAACACAGGGCGAACGAACGAGCTCTTCACCGGTCATAGGATCAATAATCACCGGGCGTGGTCGTTGCGCAGATTCAGACATTACAAGCTCTCCGGATCAATCAGGTTAATGACATCAAAGGCGGGTTCTTCGTAGGGGTGCGCATGGCACAGTGCCTTGACAGCTTCCTTGATGCAGGCATCGTCGCAGACGAGCTCTACTCGGTACTCACTCACGCGTTCGAGCTGCCCACTCTGGCCGATAAACGGCGTTGCCCCATGCATTGGCTTGAACTGCCCGATTCCCAAGGTTTCCCAGCAGCAATGCTCATAATCACCCATTCGGCCTGCACCCACCTCAAAAAGGGCAAGTGACGCAATGACCTAGGGCCAAACAAAATGGGGGGCTGTCGCGTTTTTTCCCGATTTGCGAATG
>JALRFH010000022.1 GCA_023253715.1 Halieaceae bacterium | reverse complement strand
AAACCTGTCTCGCGATGTTCGCATGGTGTAGCGGCGCCTCTTTAAAGCTTAACACCGGCGCAAAGCAGACGTCAGTGCCTTCCATAATGGCACACCATTCATCACGCGTTTTGGTCATGAAGACCTCAGTCAGTTTGGCTTTCAGTTCAGGCCACAAGGCTTGATTGTTTTGATCCGCAAAGGTGGTTTTATCAAGCTCCGCCAATTCCAGTAATAATGCGTAGAACTGCGGCTCAATCGAGCCAATCGACACATAGCCGCCGCAGGCGCACTCGTAGGTGTCGTAGAAATGTGCCGCACCATCCAGCATATTAGCCTCGCGCTGACTTGCATCCCAAGCGCCTACGGCTTCAAATCCATGCATCATCCACATAAGCTGTGCTGCGCCGTCAACCATAGCGACGTCCAATACCTGCCCTTTACCCGATTGCGAGGACTCAAGAAGTGCTGCCAGAACCCCGTTTACCAGCAACATGCCACCGCCGCCCATATCCCCAATCAAATTGAGCGCAGGCACGGGGCGTTGCCCTCGTCGACCGGTCGCGAACAGCGCACCCGTCAACGAAATATAATTGATGTCGTGACCGGCAGCTTGCGCCATGGGGCCCTCTTGCCCCCAACCCGTCATTCGAGCGAACACTAGTTTCGGATTACGCGCCATACACACATCGGGCCCAATCCCCAATTTTTCGCACACACCAGGACGATACGGATCGATCACAACATCGGCATTTTCGACCAAACGCAAAAAGGTCTCGACACCTTCCGCAGTTTTTAAATTCACCACAATCGATTTCTTTCCGCGGGCACTCACGTCCTTCATCAGTCGGGGATCCATTCCCCCCTTGCGATCGATTCGGATCACCTCTGCGCCCATGTCCGCCAAGATCATTCCACCCATCGGCGCGGGTCCAATTCCACCCAATTCTAAGACCGTAAATCCATTCAGAGGTCCCATCGTATTCTCCTTAGCGCGGTTGCATTCTTATGGCACCATCAAGGCGGATGCATTCACCGTTGACGTAATCATTTTCGGCAATAAAGACCGACAAATGCGCGATTTCTTCGGGCTTACCCAGCCGCTGGGGATAACACACACTCGCCTCCAAGGAGTGATAAGCCGGCTCAGGCAAGGCCTCGAACAGCGGCGTATGAATCAAGCCTGGCACAATGGTATTCACGCGAATTCCGTAGCTGGCTAAATCCCGCGCCATGGGCAAAGTCATGCCCACCACACCACCTTTGCTGGCGCTATACGCGAGCTGACCCACTTGGCCTTCATAAGCCGCAATGGACGCGGTATTGATAATGACGCCACGACCGCCATCGCTGTTAATTGGCGCGTTATTGGCCATTTGTTCAGCCGCATAACGCGATACATTAAAGGTGCCGACCAAATTGACATTAATGACATTCATGTACTGATCGAGCGGGAACACGCCTTTCTTGGATAAGGTTTTTACCGCGTTGCCAATGCCCGCATAATTATTGCAAATATGCAGCGCGCCAAAATGCGTAACCACTGCCGCAACAGCCTGGCAAACGGAATCCTCATCGGCAACGTTTACCAACCAAAAAGCGACGTTGTCCGCACCACACAAGGTAATGACTTCCTGCGCTTTCGCTTCGTTCATATCAAAGATGGCTACCTTGGCCCCCTTGGCAACATAGGCCTCGACCGTCGCCCGACCCAATCCAGACGCACCGCCGGTAACGATCGCCACTTTTCCGCGTAATTCCATAGTAAACTCCTAACGCTTTGGTCTTAAAAATTTCGGGTGTTAAAGGGAATGTAGTTATCAGACAAGCAGTCCCTAGAAATAATGATTTTCATCACCTCCGATGTGCCCGCATAAATGGGTGATATACGGGCGTCAGTAAACTGCCTGCTGATGGGGTACTCATCCATGTAGCCTGCACCACCGTGCATCTGTACACCCAAGTCAGCTGCCGCCACCTGCAATTCACTGGTCACCATTTTAGCCTTGGCGGCATCGACCGCGGTGAGTTGCCCCGCATTAAATGCCGCGACACATTGATCCACGTAGGTCTGTGCCAAGTCCAGCTGAGTCCGCATCTCCGCCATTTTAAACTGGGTATTTTGATGCGCCGCAAGCGGTTTGCCGAACACTTTACGTTCGCGTACAAAATCATAGGTCAGATCCCAAGACAACTGCGCGGAGGCTAAGTAGCCAACCGCTCCGATTAAGCGCTCTTCCGCTAGACCTTCCATTAGGTAAATAAACCCTCTGCCCGCTTCACCCAACACATTAGCCTTGGGCACTTTTACGTCGTTAAAAAATAGCTCTGCGGTATCCTGAGCTTTCAAGCCCATTTTTTTGAGATTACGTCCTCGTTCAAAGCCCTCCATCCCCCGCTCAACCATAAAAATAGTCATATGATGCGGATTGTTCTCTGGATCGGTTTTGGCCGCAACAAATACCAAGTCGGCATTGATTCCGTTCGAAATGTAGGTTTTTGATCCATTTAATACCCAGTGGTCGTCGTGTTCGACTGCCGTCGTTCTCATACCTGCCAAATCACTCCCGGCATCCGGCTCGGTCATGGCGATCGCCAGAATACATTCGCCGCTGACCGCTTTTGGCAAAAACCGCTGGCGTTGCTCTTCGTTACCAAAGCGCGTTAGGTAAGGACCCACCAAACGCGAGTGCAAGGTGTTATACCAATCTCCGCAACGGGCGTAAGCGGTTTCTTCGATGATAACTTGTTCGAAACGAAAGTCGTCGTCCCCCATACCGCCGTATGTTTCATCTGGCCAGACCATTAAAAAGCCCTGTTTGCCCGCCGCTTCAAAAGCCGAACGGTCGACACGGCCTTGATCACGCCAGTCTTCCATGTGTGGGACGATCTCTGCCGCCAAAAATCGACGATAAGCATCTCGAAACATTTGCTGCTCTTCAGTAAAAGCTCGTGGGAGCATGGTTCAATCCTCGTATAGGTCTATTTCCAGCCAGCGACAATAAGAAACCCAACAAAAGCCTGCAATGACAAAGAAATACAGGTAAATTGACATAAACTAACAAAAGACCCACGCAGGCGCTTATCATCATGCTTAGAAAGCTATCCATATCGGTAGATTTTGTTCGCGCAACCATCGCTAATACGGTTGCAGCTGGACTTGACCCCAACCAACTCTTGATTCAAAACCGTATATCACCGCGACTGCTACTCGAACCAGAAGCGCGTATATCGATGGAGCGCTTTGCCGATCTGCAAACGCACACCATGCGGGCAATGCGGGATGAGAGTTTGGGCTACCATTCGCGCCCACTACCGCTCGGGACCTGGACCATGATGTGCCACGCCACCCTGGGTGCAGGCACTCTCCTTGAGGCGAGCGAGCGCTTGTGTCAGTTCTATCAATTATTTGATTTCGACCTGCACTGCGATACACGCAGTAGCAGTAAAGACGTCACTATTCATTTGCGGCACAGTCACCCCGGTGATGACAAAAATTTTTTGGACCATACATTTTTGTTCAACTGCCACAGGTACCTTAGCTGGCTCGCTAACGCATTTATTCCGGTCCACCGAGTCTGCCTTCAAGCACCGCAACGTTTTTCTAAACAGGACTACCATCGCATGTTTTTGGGTACATCGGTTACCTTCGGTACATCATCAAGCTTAGTCTTGAGTAAAAAAGCCTTACTCGGTAACATCGAACAGACCCCACTGTCGCTGCGACACTACGCCCGCCACCCCAATTTGATTATGTTAACTCAGAGCCACGCTGCCAGTGGCTGGGCAGGCAAGGTATACGGCATCCTCCGCAAGCGCATCGACCAACCCCCCGAATTGGACAAAGTCGCCGCCGATCTCGATCTACATCCACAAACCCTGCGCCGAAGATTGGATACTGAGGGTACTTCATTTAGCGAAATAAAGGCGTTTATGCGACGTGACTATGCCTTGCACCTGCTTGGAAAGCAGGGGCTATCCATAGAAGAAATTGCGTACCGCACTGGATTTTCTGAATCCAGTGCGTTCATCCGTGCCTTTAAGACTTGGACCGGGGTAACCCCCTACACCTATCGCAAAGGCTTGTAGAGCGATCTACTCAGCGTCAGCAAGCGCTAAGGATTCTTGTAAGCTACGTTTCACGAATTTGCCGTTGGCATTGCGTGGCAGCGGTTCGGCAACGAACCAAATGTGCTTGGGCACCTTAAACGGCGCAAGCTGCAAGGCGACGTGAGCACGCAACGCGTCAGCACTGACTTCGTGATCAGGACGAACATACACAGCCGCTCCGACCTCCTCGCCCAGACGCTCATCGGGCACGGCAAAGACAGCGCATTCAGCAACTGCATCGTGTGAGAACACAGCATTCTCAACCTCGGCACAATAAACGTTCTCGCCCCCGCGAATGACCATATCTTTGGCACGGTCAACCAAGAAAATACAGCCATCCTCATCGATATACGCGACATCGCCGGTGTGCAACCATCCTTCAGTAATGGAATCTGCGGTCGCTTGTTCACGATTCAAATACCCTTTGATCACATTTGCACCGCGAACCCACAGTTCGCCGATCTGCCCCGCGCCCAAGGCCTGCCCAGCCTCGTCAACGCATTTCGCTTCGAGTGTTGGTACCGCGCGACCGCAACTCGCGGGTTTTGCGACAAAAAAATCAGCGCCCATCGACGTAATAATGCCCGAGGTTTCGGTCATACCATAGCCCGTATTGGGGCGAGCTGCCGTCATTTCTTGATCGATTTTATGCACAAGATCAGGCTGCAAAGCCGCACCTCCGCCCCCCATGGTCGTTAAACTCGTTAAGTCGTATTTGCGAAAATCGGGGTGTAATATGATCTCGCGTGACATCACGGGGACCGCGCTTAAGGCCGTCACCTTTTCTTTCTCGATTAAACGCATAGCCTCTACCGCGTCCCATTTGTACATGTGCACGAGACTCCCGCCCGCAAGGGTCGCGAGGTAGGCTACGCAATTATTGGCCGTCACATGAAACAATGGCGTCGCGACTAAGGCGACTGGCGGAGGCGCTGGAGGGCTTGGCTCCAAACCGGCGATGCGCCGTAAAGCCTCCGCTTGGACCCCTGTCATGAAGACCATATTCAACGCGTTAGCGATACAGCTGCGGTGGGTTAGCTGAGCTCCCTTGGGGCGGCCCGTGGTTCCAGACGTGTAAAATATACACGCATCCTGGTCACTATCGAGTGTCGCTTCTGGCCACACAGAATCAGCGGTAAGCACCTCGCTGTAGGGTTTAGCAAATCCCAGGTCAGCGTCTGGAATACGCACCCCAATCACCTGCAAATCAGGAAATTGTGCTCGAATTCCTCGAAAGCGCTCCAGGCGCTCTTTGTCCATGAACGCAACCACCGGTTGAGCATCGCTCAAGGCATAGGCCATTTCGTCCTCTACCCACCATGCGTTCATTCCGACCACACTGGCGCCCATCGATACAACTGCCCAGTAGATCAGCATATACTCGGGGTAGTTACGCATTGCTATGGCAACTCGATCCCCTTCTTTAACGCCAGTCTGGTGCAGGTATTGAGCAATAGAACGCGTGACTTTGTGGGCTTCGGCATAACCGACGCGCTCATCTTGATAGACGAGATAGTCGCGATCACCGTGGGTTTCTGTTGCACGCCAAAATGCGCCTAAGTTCGGCGGTGCTGTCTTAAAGTCGCGCTGCGGCACACCATGGATGTCGCGCGTTACGATTTCGAAGGGGCTGCCGGTGGCAACCATTTCTTCCCACACAGAATTTAATACATCAAACACGTTTAGCTCCTATTTTTATTGTCAGCGAGCATACCTGCACTATGGCGACCCTGCAATGATCGCAGGGCAATTCACTCTTTACCTAGCACCATAGATCAATGCTAAACTCGGGCCTCGCATAACAACAGGACGCGGTATGAGCAATCACGACATCGATACGACACGCTTGGGCGACTACTTACAAGACTACATTCCAGGCCTGGGTGATGACCTTCAAGCAGAGAAGTTTGCCGGCGGGCAATCCAATCCAACCTTTAAATTAAGCAGCGGCAATCAGCATTTTGTATTACGTCGCAAACCCAAGGGTGAGCTCTTAAAATCTGCCCATGCCGTAGACCGTGAATTCCGAGTCATTAGCGCGCTAGCAGACACCGATGTTCCCGTACCAAAAACTTACGTCCTGTGTGAGGATGACTCCATCATCGGTTCAATGTTTTACGTCATGGAATACAAAGAGGGTCGAATTTTGTGGGATCCGACTCTGCCAGAAATTGAAACACCGGAGGAACGCGCTGGTATTTACGACGCCATGAACGCGACCCTTGCGGCTTTGCATAATGTCAACGTCGAGACGGTCGGTTTAAGTGATTTCGGCCGTCCAGGAAATTACTTCGAACGGCAAGTGAGCCGCTGGAGCAAGCAATACCGAGCCTCCGAGATCGACACCATTCCAGACATGGAACGCCTCATGCAGTATCTGGTAGATCAGATGCCCGAAGACGACGGCGTAGTCTCACTCGTACACGGTGACTATCGACTCGATAATATGATGTTTGCCCATGACAAACCCGAGGTTATCGCCTTACTCGATTGGGAACTGTCGACGCTGGGAAACCCGATCGCTGACCTCGCCAACCAATGCATGGCTTGGATGTTACCCTCAGACGGCAGTATGCGCGGTTTGAGCGACGTCGACCGCGTGGCCTTGGGCATACCCAGCAACGATGAATATATCGCCAAATATTGCCAGCGCACTGGCCGTACAGATATCCAGCATTGGGATTTCTACATGATTTTCTCGCTGTTTCGCCTAGCCGCAATCGTACAGGGCATTAGAAAGCGTGCGCAAATCGGAACCGCCTCAAGCGCTGAAGCCGACGCCCGAGGCGACCTCGTCTACCCCCTCGCAGCCATGGGTGTAAACATGATCCCCAAAGCCTAAGCGGCTTTAACGACTCGGGGCGCGGGTCTCCGCCGCGCCATCCTCGGCCTTTTTACCGGCGTTTTGGGCTTTAAATCGCCTGCTTCAAACCGCTCTAGGATCTGTTCCATGAGACGGGAAATTTTTGTGCAACTACGGATCGTTTCGACGTGGGGGAAGGTGGCCTGTTCACCCGCCTGGAACAACTCCAAGAGTTCTTGTTCGGACATGTGAGTCAACAACTTCGCGGGATTGCGCCATTGAAACTTGGGTACGATATTAATATCACCGCTGTAATCTTGGTCAATTAAGCTGTGAACCCCATTGACCAACAAGTTAAGCCGGGGCCAACGATCGCCCTCTTTCTGCACAATCCCACGGTAAAAATTCAAGACTTCCCGCGACACACCAACCCCCAAGTCACCGAGAGCCTTGCGCAGGCGAGATCGATTTTCGGGCCCCCTGAGCTTCAAAAACGGTGTCACCAGAGGATTGATCATACTCACAATGAAATGGTTAGTGCTGTACAAACGCGATAGGCGCTTCGCTGGTAAGTCATCGGCAATAGAGCCATCGACCCAGCGACGAGACGGTAAATACGGCTGCGCTTCCCCGTGCACATTTTTTGCCATCAACATAACCGGAGGAAACACACCGGGGACGGCGCATGAGGCTTCAACGGCGGACCGAATATAGACATTCGGTGAGGTAATGGCGTTTAGTAAGCGCGAGCGTTGATGTGGTTCTGCTGGGGCCACGGTAATGCTAATTTGGCGCCCGGTCAGTTGATAGGCTTCCTGAAAGGTCAAATCTGGGATTAAGCGCGCAATAATGTCACGCAGCTCGGTAATATCAATGGTGGCACCACTGCCAAAAAGCCGGGCCAATACACCTGCCTCTTTGCGGGCCTCATGTTGGATTAAGTTAGGGTCATAGAAGCGCTTCAAAGCTTGATCGTCGTGGGTACCGATAATACCAGCGACCAGCGACCCCGCACTCGACCCGGATATCACCCGGGGCAACAAGCCTTGTTCCAATAGGGTCTTAACCACACCCATATGATAGAACCCCAACACGCCACCGCCACTCAGCATTAACGCGGAACGGCCGTAACAAATATTAGCTCGATAAAAAAAGTCGAGTTTGTCTGTTACGCTGATAATCGAGTCGTCGAGCTCAGCCAAGGTCGAGAGCGCGTCACTGATTTCATCAATGTACTGTTCAATGAGTGTCTTGGTCCCAAATTTTGAACGCTGATACAAGGTGTTTCGACCCATACCACCCATATTGCCGTGGATACCTTCATTCAAAGTAAACAACAAGCCCTGATAGTCCTGCTTAACACGCAGTGCTCGCAGGCGATCCAGTCGCAATCGAATTTGAGCGTAATCGTATAGGCTGGTTTGATCCCGTTGACGCCAGCGTAAGGCACCTGAGAGTTCATCATGGCGCAAGGCCGCGCTTTCCCACTCGGGATAGGTTAAAGCCGTATCTAAGGCTTGTTCCTGGTCCTTGAGCTCAGATTGTTTCGACATACTCAGCTCCCGCTAGTCTGTTTTAGTATCGTCTGCTCGAGCCGCCGCTTTGTAGGCATCAACCAGGTGTCGCTTGTACAATTTACCGTTATCCATGCGCGGCAGCTTTTCCATAAAGTCGATCGCTTTAGGCACTTTAATCGAGGATAAGCGTTCTTTGAGCCACTCTACCAGCTCGATGGCCACCTCGTCTGTAGCGTCAACCCAGTTTTCTGGCTCCACCACAGCGTGAACGCGCTCACCAAATTCCTCGTCGGGCACGCCGAAAACCGCCACATCGGCGACCAAATCATGGTTGATCAAGGTGTTTTCAATCTCTTGGGGATAAACATTTACCCCGCCGCTAATGATCGTAAAATGTTTGCGGTCAGTTAAGTACAAATAACCTTCCTCATCGACGTAACCCACATCACCGGTTGTCGCTAGCGCATCGTTCAAATAGGCCTCAGCCGTTTTTTCGGGTTCTTTGTAATACTCAAAGCGCGCACCGAGGGTAGCCGCGGCCTCAAAATATACCGTACCAACTTCGCCGACCGGCAATTCGTTGCCGTCATCATCGAGGATATGCAGTTTACCGGCGGTAACGCGCCCCACCGATCCCTTGTGTTCAAGCCACTCGGCTGAGGTAATCAAGGTCGCGCCGATACTCTCACTCGCCGCGTAATATTCGTTAATGATCGGCCCCCACCAATCGATCATCTGTTGTTTTACTTCAACTGGGCAAGGCGCTGCTGCGTGGATAGCAAAACGGTGCGACGAGAGATCGTAACGCGTTCTGACCTCCGTTGGCAATTTCAACAACCTGACAAACATAATGGGTACCCACTGACTATGGGTGACCTCATAGCGCTCGATCGAGGCCAGCGCTGCCTCAGCATCAAATGTTTCCATAACGACCACGGTCCCACCCATGTCGTGAGTCATCATGCTGTAGTGGAGAGGCGCTGCGTGATAGAGGGGCGCGGGGCTTAAATAGGTCGTTTCCGCACTGAAGCCGAAAAAGACACCTAATGAGGCGCCCAGGGGATGCGGAGAGTCATAAGCGCTGTCTGGAGTCACTGGCAATACGCCTTTGGGCTTTCCCGTTGTACCTGATGAGTACAGCATGGCCGTGCCCTTACTTTGATCATCAATCGGCTCTTTCGGCATCTGATCCAAAACCTCGTCCCACGAGGTATAGCCGTTTGCTACGCCACCGAACATGTAA
>JALRFH010000237.1 GCA_023253715.1 Halieaceae bacterium | reverse complement strand
CCTGAGTGTATGCGCCCATGTCCGCCTCGATTCGATAGGCTTTACCTAAATACTCGGGATTGAGGTAGCTCACCTGCACCCCATCTTCGACTTGGTTGACGCCCACTCGCAGGGTGGAAGCGAAACCACTGAGCTTACCTTCGTTAGAAAGCCCTTTTAAGTCACGAGAAGATACCACCAGCGCCGCTGCCCCCTCGTAAGGCCGATAATCCGTCAGCACATCAAAATCCGCTTTCTGTAGTTTGGATTTCACTTCAGCCACAACCTCTTCAAAGACCGAGTCCGAGGTATACGCGAGCACAAAGGGTTTATATCGCTCTGCGGCTTGGCTAGTAACAGAACAGACCAATAAAACGATCAGAAAAAAATGACGGAAGTGCGAGTAAATCATGAGAACATCCTAAATATTATTATTTTCGAATATGCTCAGATTAGCACGCCTAACCACGAATGCAAACAAAAGTAGAACTGCCCTACAAACGCGTCACCTCAACCATTAGCCTACTGTAGCCCCGCACAAAATTGGACTTAACGCGCTCGGGCTCCTGTAAAACCTTGATGTCAGAGAACCGTTTAAGAATTTCTTCCCACAAGATACGCAATTGCATTTCACCCAAGCGGTTTCCCATACAACGGTGAATTCCAAAACCAAACGACATGTGTCGGCGCGCGTTGGGGCGGTCAATGATCAGCGAATAGGGATCTTCGATCATGCTGTCGTCATGATTACCCGACAAATACCACATGACCACCTTATCGCCTTGCTTAATTTGCTTACCACGGAATTCTACATCGCATTTCGCTGTACGACGCATATGCATCAAAGGCGTTTGCCAGCGAATAATCTCGGAAACCATATTTGGAATTAGGCTGTGATCAGCTCTTAGCTTATCGAACTCTTTTGGAAATTTGTTCAGCGCATACACGCCGCCACTCATCGAGTTACGGGTAGTGTCATTACCGCCTACAATCAAGAGCAACAAGTTACCCAGATACAACATTGGGTCATTAACCATGTCACTCGTATTAGGGTCCCGTTTCATCAGCGAGATTAAGTCAAAGCGTCCCGTGGTTTCATCGCATTCATGCCACAGTCGCGTAAAATATTCTAAACATGCTCCCAGGCCCGCCCCACGCTCTTCGTCGGTAAAGCTTCCACCGGTAATTTCGGGTGTGCCCGCCGCCAGATCAGACCAGTAAGGCAACAGATTGCGGTCTTCGTACGGAAACGCGAAAATCGTGGCCAACATCTTGGTTGTTAGATCAATACTGACTCGGCTTACCCAGTCAAAGGGTTCGCCTTCAGGTAAGCCATCTAACACTTCCCCAACCCGCCCGCGAATCAAAGACTCAAATTCCACCAAGTTTTTGGGAGCGACAACTGGCTGAACAGCTTGCCTTTGAACGTCGTGCCCAGGCTGGTCCATCGAAATAAAATTGCGTATGGGAATTTCTTCGCCCACATCACCGATCACAATAGTTGGCTCTGACGAAAATCGATTGTGATCAGAATCGATAGCCACGATATCCTCGTAGCGCGTAATAGACCAAAAAGGTCCAAAGTCACTGTCGGGGCAATAATGTACGGGATCCTCAGCTCGCAGGCGCTCAAAATACGGCGCCCAGGCGTCGCGTTGGTAAATTGTCGAATCACTCACATCTAGCGTGGCAAGCGAAATATTTTTAGCGGGGGCATTCATAGTGTAACCCTTATCATTATTATTTCAGGATTCACTATACGACTTACGGCCGTGGTTACAAACCCCTTGGGGAGTCATTAACGGCCACAAGGGCTGTCTTTTGTTGCCACAACGGCAAGACAGCCCCGCAATGGAACTACAGTTGCAGCAGTGCTCGAAGACTTCTCAAAATATCTGTCGATGCTTGTTCGGCAACGGGACCCGCAAGCAACATTTCAAACGCATGAATGGCACCGGGATAAACATGCAACTCGGTAGGCACTCCCGCACACATTAGTCGCTTAGCGTACTCCACATCTTCCTCCATGAACAAATCCAGCGCTCCAGTGTACATGAAGGTGGTGGGCAATCCCGATAAATCGGCAGCTCGCGCAGGCGCCGCATAGGGAGACACGCCCTCGCCTCCAGGCTCATGCCCAAGTAAGGCCCCCCAACCGTAGCGGTTGGATGCGCGCGTCCAGATAAATTCTCCCACGGGAGGCGCAGGTTCCACGGTGGATGCTGTCCGATCATCGAGCATGGGATAAATCAGGTATTGCCCCAAAAGTGAGCGATCGCCACGATCTCGCAACAACAAACTTAAAGCGGCGGCCAAGCCACCTCCGGCGCTCTCGCCCATCGAAACGATACGGGATGCATCAAACCCAAGAGATGCTGCATTGGCGAGCGTCCACTGATAACCCGCATAGCAGTCCTCCACGGGAACGGGGTGCGCATATTCGGGCGCCAATCGGTAATCGACGCTGACCACAGCGACACCTAACTTATCGACCAGAAGTTTGTTACGCACCTCCATCATTTCAGGCGTACCCATCACCATGCCGCCACCATGGATGTGATAAACCACGGGTAATACGTCAGCGGAGCGCTCTTGGGGTTGATAAATGACCAACTTTAACTCGTGACCATCGTCTAAGGTGGTAAATACGGTTTCAGAACGCACTGGCAATTCTTGAACGAATTCAAGCCCTATCGCCTGCGAACGCTGATCGCGCATCGTTTGCAGCGTTTCGGCATTTATCTCAAAAGCCATCTCTGGAGAAGTCATCGGCTCAAGTGATGGGTGAACTAAATGTTTATACGACATACAAACCTCGTGCAAATTATAGGGTTGCCATTACCGCATGAAGGCTCAATGCAATCAGACACAGGCTGGATAGTAAAAAGAGTAAAAAGCGGACCGGAACGGTATTAATAGTGGCTTGCCATAGACTGTGGGCAATGCGCAGCACGGTATATCCCCATGCCAGTTGGGCGTTCAGACCATCACCGAATCCTGCGAGGGCTAAAATAATCACCACGGCGTAAAACAGCGTTGGCTGTTCCATCAAGTGGTTGTAGTTGTGCGACTTCCACATTACCTCGGGAGGCAATACAGCTTCCAAATCTGAGCCACGAGCCCCTTTTTTGGCGGTCTTTAGATCAACACCAGCCGCTTTAAACGAGCCGATACGAGTGACTAACAGCCACCCCCACATAATCATAGACCAAGCAATTAATACCGCCGCAGGCGCAAGAATCGGAGAAGACATAGCTGTTCCTTAGTTATTATTTATTCGCTCTAAAGAGTGCCTTAGCCCCACAAAAAACACCAGCGAAAAATGATTCAAGGGGCTCTAACGGCCAACCTATGGGTTGAGTCTCTTGGGCAGAACGGGCGCTTTAATTTTTTTATACATA
>JALRFH010000165.1 GCA_023253715.1 Halieaceae bacterium | reverse complement strand
GGGATGCCACGATGTCGGTAGCGGACATGGTAAACGAGGGTGTGCGTCGGGCCTATACGCATCCAGACAACGTATTACGTGCGTCGATTTTAGAGGATCCTGCAGGAGCCCGTCGCAACACCAAAGACAATACCCCAGCGGTAATTCACATGGAGGTGGTTGCGGGAGATACAGTGGATGTTCAGGTGGCCGCTAAAGGCGGTGGCTCTGAGAATAAATCCAAATTGGCCATGTTAAATCCGTCTGACAGTATCGTGGATTGGGTGGTAAAAACGGTCCCTACCATGGGGGCCGGTTGGTGTCCGCCAGGAATGCTCGGTATAGGTATTGGTGGCACTGCGGAAAAAGCGGCTGTCATGGCCAAAGAATCACTTATGGATCCCATCGATATACACGAGCTACGTCAACGTGGTCCGTCGAACCGTGCGGAAGAATTGCGCCTAGAAATTATGGATGCGGTCAACCGTTTGGGGATCGGTGCGCAAGGTTTGGGCGGGTTAACTACCGTGTTGGATGTTAAAATCAGAGACTACCCAACCCACGCGGCTTCGCTACCTGTCGCGATGATTCCCAACTGTGCAGCAACTCGCCACGCACATTTCGTGCTCGATGGCTCGGGTCCCGCATTACAAACCCCTCCTGACTTAAGTGACTGGCCCGATATTACCTGGGAAGTGGGTGAATCGGTTCGCCGCGTGAATTTGGATACCGTGACGCAAGAAGAAGCAGCCTCATGGAAACCGGGCGATACTTTGTTGCTGTCGGGTAAAATGTTGACTGGTCGAGATGCGGCGCATAAGAAAATGAAAGAGCTGATCGAGAGTGGTGAAGGGCTGCCTGAGGGCGTCGACTTGAAAGGACGCTTTATTTATTACGTAGGTCCTGTTGACCCAGTGCGCGACGAAATTGTTGGTCCTGCCGGGCCTACGACCTCGACGCGTATGGACAAATTCACCGACTTTATTCTCGAAAAAACTGGGTTGTTGGGCATGATTGGTAAAGCCGAGCGCGGTCCAGCGGGTATCGATGCCATTAAAAAGCACAAAGCAGTTTATTTAATGGCTGTGGGTGGCGCCGCCTACCTCGTTTCTAAAGCCATTACGTCCTCGCGTGTGGTCGCCTTTGAAGAGTTGGGTATGGAAGCCATCTACGAGTTTGAAGTCAAAGACATGCCCGTCAGTGTTGCGGTTGATGTGAACGGTGTATCCGTGCACCAAACGGGTCCGCAGGAATGGCGCGCTAAAATCGAAGAACAGGCACTCGAGCTTGTCTAATACCTTCTACTGGCACGATTACGAAACGTTCGGGGCGAGTCCGGCAAAGGACCGTCCCTGCCAGTTTGCGGGATTAAGAACCGACACCAATTTGAATATCGTCGGCGACCCCTTGGTTATTTACGCTCGTCCGACCCCCGATTATCTGCCAAGCCCCATGGCGATTCTGGTGACGGGAATAACACCACAAGAAGCTATGCAGAAAGGGGTTTCTGAACGGGAATTTATTGCTCGAATTCACGCAGAATTCAGTCAGCCATTGACGTGCGGTGTTGGCTACAATTCACTGCGATTTGATGACGAGGTGACGCGTTACACCTTATACCGCAATTTTTATGACCCCTATGCTCGGGAATATCAAGATGGGAATTCTCGCTGGGATTTAATCGACCTGGTGCGCGCAAGCTATGCGCTCCGGCCAGAGGGGATCGAGTGGCCGATGTCTGAAGAAGGTACGATGTCCGCCAAACTTGAGCGTTTGACAGAGGCTAATGGCATCGAGCATGCCGGGGCGCACGAAGCCCTAGTGGACGTAAAGGCCACGATAGAGTTGGCGCGGTTGATAAAGACCAAGCAGCCGAAGCTATTTGAATATTATTTAAGTCTTAGGCGTAAAGATGTGGTTGCTGAACAGTTAGCGCTTGGGCAGTGGCGTCCGGTGTTGCATGTCTCAGGAATGTTCGGTGCGCGCCAAGCCAATATTGGCTTGATGGTTCCGGCTATTCAGCATCCGACTAATAAGAACGAGATCATCTGTATTGATTTGAGTCAGACGCCAGAGAGGCTTTTGGACTACTCAGCCGATGAATTACGCGAGCGCTTGTATACCCCGTCTGACCAGCTTGAAGGCGAGCGCCCGGCGCTAAAATCGATTCATATTAATAAAGTGCCCTTCGTCGCTCCTGCAAAAATGATGACGGAGGAGGTTGCAGCGCGAGCGGGGCTAGATTTATCAATCCTGCGAGAAAACCTAAAAAACCTGCAGGCACTGGTGAAAGTCAGGGGTGGAGAAGTTGTCGCTCAATTGCGAGAGGTGTATTCACAGTCGCGGAATTTTGGTGCCTCAGATCCGGAGTGGGATTTATACGGCGGGTTCCTATCAAACTCAGATAGACGTCTATGCGATCAAGTGAAATCAGCTTCAACTCAGATGCTGGCGCGAAGTAGTTTCCCGTTTGAGGATCGCCGTATGGGTGAATTGTTGTTTCGCTATCGCGCTCG
>JALRFH010000133.1 GCA_023253715.1 Halieaceae bacterium | reverse complement strand
GGTAACAACGGCGCTATTGTCAATGGCGCTTACCAAACGCGGCGTAAAAGCAAAGTCTTACACTGGCGGGCAAGTAAAGATCCTCACCGACAGCGCGCACACTAAAGCGCGGATTCAGCACATCGACGATCAGAATTTGCGCGCCGACTTGAAAGCGGGATACGTCACAGTAGTCGCCGGATTCCAAGGTGTTGACGAAAAGGGCAATATCACGACCCTCGGCCGCGGTGGTTCAGATACCACAGCCGTTGCCTTAGCTGCGGCGCTCAAAGCTGACGAGTGCCAAATCTACACCGATGTAGATGGCGTTTATACCACCGATCCCCGGGTTGTAAGCAGTGCTAAACGTTTAGACCGTATTACTTTCGAAGAAATGCTTGAAATGGCGAGTATGGGCTCTAAAGTATTGCAGATCCGCGCCGTTGAATTTGCCGGTAAATATCAAGTGCCGTTACGGGTGCTTCACAGTTTTCAAGAGGGGCCTGGTACCCTGATTTCCATCGAGGAGTTTAATGACGTGGAAACCCCAACAATCGCAGGTATCGCCTTTACGCGGGATGAGGCTAAATTAACCGTATCGGGTGTGCCAGATATGCCCGGTATCGCCTACAAAATTCTGGGTCCCATCGGTGAGGCAAACATCGAAATCGATGTAATTGTGCAGAACGTCGGTCACGACAATACCACCGACTTTACCTTCACAGTCGCCCGCGGCGATCTGGCTAGAGCACAAGAAATTCTTCAGAGTGTGGCTGAAGACATTGGTGCGGCAAGCGTCGAAAGCGACAGTAAAATCGCTAAGGTTTCGGTTGTAGGTGTTGGAATGCGCTCGCATGCGGGTGTGGCTAGTCAAATGTTTCTGGCCTTAGCCGATGTCGGGATTAATATTCTCATGATTACGACCTCTGAAATTAAGATCTCTGTGATCATTGAAGAAAAATTCCTCGAGCTAGCTGTGCGTGCTTTGCACACGGCATTCGGCTTAGACGCTGAACCGGTCGAGGAGTAGAGCGACTCGCTCGCAGGAGTACAGGATGTTAATACTGACCAGGAAAGTCGGCGAGAGTATAACAATCGGCGATAACGTCACTATCACAGTGGTCGCTTCCAAAGGCGGGCAAGTGCGTATTGGTATTGATGCACCGAAGAGCGTGTCGATCACTCGGACTGAGTTGTCTCAGCCTGATTCGGCTGAGGCACCAAAGAAAGCCGAGGAAAATTAGCACAAGGGGTGATTTGCCCTTTGAATTATTAATCAATGTGATAGAATCGCGCCTCGAATTTCGGTGGAGTGGGTGAGTGGCTGAAACCACACCCCTGCTAAGGGTGCATACCTTAACCGGTATCGAGGGTTCGAATCCCTCCTCCACCGCCATCTTCAAGAGGCACCTATCGGTGCCTTTTTTGTTGCGGTGGAGGAGCGGCAACATAAACTCCCCACATCCTTGCCAAACCGTTTATAATGCTGTTTTGTGAGGCCAAGGTCATTCCCATGTCCCATCCAGAACATCATTACATCCATCGCGTCGGCTGGTTGCGCGCGGCAGTACTGGGCGCCAATGACGGCTTGGTTTCTACTGCCAGCTTGATTGTGGGGGTGGCTGCGTCTGGCGTTGGTCAATCAGAGATATTACTTGCAGGAACCGCTGGGTTGGTTGCTGGTGCGATGTCGATGGCGGCAGGTGAATACGTGTCGGTTAGTTCGCAGGCAGATACAGAACGCGCTGATCTCGCAAAAGAAAAAGAAGCCTTAAAGCACGCGCCGGAAGCTGAGCTGAAAGAACTCGCCGAGATTTATGTGGCTCGTGGCGTGGAACGCGACACCGCGATGGAAGTCGCGACGCAGCTTACTGAGCACGATGCTCTGGGTGCGCACGCGCGGGACGAACTTGGCATTATGGATTTGACCGCAGCGCGTCCTCTGCAAGCGGCACTGACTTCTGCTGTGACCTTTTCTGCGGGTGCTATTCTCCCATTGTTGGCTGTAATGTTTATTGCGACCGCGCATATTGCAATTGCTGTGACCGGTGTGACCTTGTTGGGTTTAGCGCTATTGGGTGCCACAGGTGCACGTTTAGGTGGGGCTAATATCGGGCTGGGTGTCGTTCGTGTCACAATTTGGGGTGCCGCCGCCATGGGCTTTACCTCCATAGTCGGGTATCTATTTGGAGTTGCTATCGCCTAATCATTGTGTTTGTTGGTTTTGGCAGTTATCGTGCCAAGCATAATAAATAACAGTTGGAGGCAGTAGTGCCAGAGCTTTATCGCCTATATGCGGTCGGCCATTCTTTATTCGCAGGGCGCGCTCGCTCGTATTTGGTCAAACAGCGAATACCTTTCAAAGAGTTGTCGTCGGGGCACGAGTCATTCAAACACGAGATTTTGCCGCTGGCTAAAAAGCCTACGATTCCAACATTGGCCACGCCTGATGGATTGGTGGTCCGCGACGGTGCACAAATTATCGAGCACTTCGAGCACGCTAACGGGTATCAGAGCCACCCCTCAACACCTAAGCAAAACATCGTAAGTTTGCTGTTTGATGTTATCGGCGCCGAAGGTCTGTTGCGCGCCGCTATGCATTACCGCTGGAATTTTCCAGAGACCAATTTAGACTTTCTGACCGAACATTTCATGCACGTCCAGCGGGATAAACCGGGTAAAGAGGAAAAGTGCCAGCGCATGATGGACAGAATGCGGCATGTGGCACAGTTGTGGGGTGTTAACGAATCTACGATGCCCGTGGTGGAAGCGCACTATTGTGATGTTCTTGACGCACTCCAAGCGCATTTTTCCACTATGCCTTACTTGCTGGGAGGCAAGCCGTGCATTGGTGACTATGGCATGATAGCCCCCTTGTTCGCCCACCTCGGTCGCGACCCTTACCCGCTTAAACTTATGCAAGATAGAGCGACAAAAGTGTATCGCTGGGTCGAACGTATGAATCGCCCTGATCAAGATGCGCCTGAATTCTTTCACGCGACAGATGACTGGCTTGCCGATGATGAAGTGCCAAGCACCCTGCTCAATGTATTAAACGTCGTTGCCGAAGACTTTGTGCCCGAGACGGTCGCCCAGGCAGAGGTTATAAACGATTGGTTAACCAACAATTTGCCAGAGTCAGGGACACCTGCTGAAAGGATGATGGCTCCGGCGCGTTTTGAGTTGCGTGGACAAACGATTGAGGGGGTTTCCGCGCCGTATCGCTTTTACTTACTGCAACGAGTGCAGGATGCGATCGATGCCTTATCTGCTGAGGACCATGAAGCGGTACTCGATATGTTGGAGCAGTGCGGCATGCGTGCAGTTGTGGATGCGCGGCTGAATCGTAGAATACGTTTTCACGACAACGAAGAAGTGTGGATTTAAAATTGCTCAAATAACAAGGAGAAAGCAATGGTAAAAGCAATTCAGGGCTTAGTGTTTTTGATGGCCACAGTATTTATGTTGATGGGCTTGCGTTGGTGGTTTGACCCCGCGGGGTCTGCAGCTGAATTCGGTATGACTTTGTCCACAGGTGCCGGATTAAGTACAGAAATAGGGGATATTAGCAGTCTATTTATCACCGGCTCTTTATGTATGTTCTTGGGCTTATTTAAGAAAGATGTTCGCTGGTTTTATGCGCCGACATTGCTGGTTGTGTTTGCAGCGATTGGTCGCACCCTTGCTTGGGCGTTTCACGACGCATCGCTTGCGCTTGAATTTATTCTGCCGGAAGTGGTGTTTGCAGTAATTAACTTGACTGCGATTAAACTACTTGACGAGGCCTAGGTTCAGGTATTTGAACAAGTCCCATCCTAAACAGGATGGGCCCCTTTCTCGTGTGTTCGATTGAGCGGTAGTTTGAGATTAACCTGTACGATTCGTGCCTCAATGCGCCGTATTGGTGCGGCTTACCGTTGTGAGATGACGAATTTCCCTTTCATCTCATCTTAAATCCCCCGTGTCGCGTATTGCTTATCTTGTGAAGGTGTTTGTGGGATAACGACGCTGCCTAATTGCATTAACGTAAAATAAACGGGGTTATACATGTCTGATCCAATTAGAAGGACGCAACGCTACCTTGGAGTAGCAGCGGCGCTAGCCGTTTTGACCGCTTGTGGCGGTGGTGGCGGTGATAGTGCGAAATCACCAGTGACTCAAGCATTCTATCCTGAACCTGATAACGAGTGGACACTCGTTTGGTCCGAGGATTTCGATGGTGCTTCGCTTGATGCGACGACCTGGGAGGCACAAGTCGGCGACGGTAGCGAATACGGCTTGACTCGCTGGGGCAATAACGAGCTTCAGTGGTACCAATCGGAGAACGCTACGGTAGCCGATGGCATGCTGACGATCACAGCAAAAGCAGAAGAGGTACAGGCCGGTTTCCCATACACGTCGGCTCGTTTGCGTACCGCAGAAAAGTTTGATTTCAAATACGGTCGTGTCGAAGTGCGTGCCAAAGCAGCAGAGGGCCAAGGCCTGTGGTCTGCTGTTTGGATGTTGCCTACCGATTCGCCATATGGAAACTGGGCGTCAAGCGGTGAGGTGGATATCATGGAAGTGGT
>JALRFH010000096.1 GCA_023253715.1 Halieaceae bacterium | reverse complement strand
GCAACAAATGGTGACAAGTATCTAATTACTACAGATCTTCCACTAGGTCCTGGCGGTTGGGGAGGATCAACTGCTAGCAAAGATGATATTATTCAATACAATGGCACAAGTTGGGATATTGTATTTGATGCTAGCAGTGTTAGCACAGTTGAATATACAACAAACACAACAACACTAGACAGTTTAAAATGGACAGGAATACAGTGGGTCAACACATTTGAAGGCACCGGTTGCGGGTATTGCCATGGGTCTAGTTAAAGAAGGCAACCAGTTTGCTGTATTGACCGACATCTTGGGTGACGAAGATCACTTGGGCGATATGGACTTTAAAGTAGCTGGTACTGCTGCGGGTGTAACTGCACTGCAAATGGATATCAAGATCGAAGGCATTAACGAGCAGATTATGGAAATCGCGCTTGAGCAAGCCTTGCACGCACGTTTGCACATTTTGGGTCAAATGAACTCTGTAATCAGCACCGCACGTGAAGTGACTTCTGCCGATGCGCCGAGCATGGTGACCTTGAAAGTCGATTCGGACAAGATCCGTGACATTATTGGTAAAGGCGGTGTGACTATTCGCGCTATTACTGAAGAATCGGGTGCTACGGTTGATATCGATGACGACGGCACGGTTAAGATCTTTGGTCAAAATCAAGCCGCTCGCGATCGTGCGGTGGAGATGGTTCTAGAGATCACTGCAGAAGCGGAAGTTGGGCAAGTGTACGAAGGAAAGGTTGCACGTATTGTTGATTTTGGTGCTTTTGTGACAATCCTGCCTGGCAAAGACGGCCTGGTACACATTTCGCAAATTGCAAATCAGCGTGTTGAAAAAGTCACCGACTTTTTGGAAGAAGGTCAGACGGTGCGCGTGAAAGTCTTAGATGTCGATCAGCGTGGTCGTATTAAGTTGTCGATCAAAGAGTTGCTGGAAGACGAAGCAGACACCGCAGAGGAAGAAGCTAGCGAAGCGCCAGACGAGTCGGTAGAAGAGACTGCTGTGGAAGAATCTCCAGCCGTAGAATCGACGGAAGATGCGCCTGCAGAAGAATCGACGGAAGATGCGCCAGCAGACGCTGAGGAAGCACCTGCTGCTGACGAATCGGAAGAGCCTAAAGCCTAATAAAAAGCCGACCCTGGGGTCGGCTTTCAAAACGACTCAACGCCCGCGAGCTTAGGTTTGCGGGCGTTCTTGTATCAAGTTCTCGACGACGCTGGGGTCTGCCAAGGTGCTGGTATCACCCAAAGCGTCGAGTTCGTTTTCGGCAATCTTACGCAGGATGCGGCGCATGATTTTACCGGAACGTGTTTTGGGTAGAGCAGGGGCCCATTGAATAATATCGGGTTTGGCGATAGGCCCAATTTCTGCGACGCACAAGTCGACAAGCTCTTTGAATAAAGCCTCGCTTTTTTCGACGCCCGCCATGGGGGTGACATAGGCGTAAATCCCCTGGCCCTTGATGTCGTGTGGGAACCCAACGACGGCAGCTTCAGCGATGCCCTCGTGCAGTACCAAGGCACTTTCAACTTCTGCAGTGCCCATGCGGTGACCAGAAACGTTCAGCACGTCATCCACTCGCCCTGTGATCCAATAATAGCCGTCGGCGTCACGCATGGCGCCGTCACCAGTGAAGTAATAGCCCTTGTAGGTGCTGAAATAGGTGTCAATCATTCGCTGGTGATCGCCATACACACTGCGGATTTGACTGGGCCATGAGCGCTTAACAGCAAGATAGCCAGCTCCTGCGCCGTCAATTTCGGAGCCGTCTTCATTCAATAGCGCGAGTTCCACGCCAAAGAAGGGAAACGACGCAGAGCCGGGTTTCAGCGCATGTGCGCCCGGTAAGGGCGTAATCATGTGCGCACCTGTTTCAGTCTGCCACCAGGTGTCAACGATGGGGCAGCGACCATCACCCACTACCTTGTAGTACCACTCCCAAGCTTCGGGATTGATGGGTTCACCCACCGTGCCTAATAGACGCAAACTGGCACGAGAGGTGCGCTTGACAGGCTCGTCACCCTGCACGTGTAGGGCGCGAATGGCGGTCGGTGCGGTATAAAAAATCGAAACATTGTGTTTGTCGATGACTTCCCAGCAGCGGCTGGCATTGGGGTATGTGGGGACGCCTTCAAACATTAAAGAGGTTGCGCCATTGGCCAGTGGCCCATACACAATGTAACTGTGGCCAGTCACCCAGCCTACGTCCGCTGTACACCAAAATACTTCGCCGTCGCGGTAATCAAACACGTATTTGAAGGTTGCGGCGGCTTGCAGCAGATAACCGGCGCTCGTGTGCAAAACGCCTTTGGGTTTGCCGGTAGAGCCTGAGGTATACAGAATAAACAAAGGGTCTTCTGCGCTAACGCTTACGGGCGTGCACTCGGTCAGCTGGTTAGCCACAAACTCGTGATACCACAAATCGCGACCTTCGCTCCAACCCACTGCGCCACCGGTGCGTTTGACAACCAAACAGGTGTGTACATTAGGGCAGGACGTTAGGGCCTTATCGACGTTCGCTTTTAGAGGAACGTGTTTGCCACCTCGTAAACCCTCGTCCGCTGTAATAACCGTCTGGCAATCGGAGTCGAGAATGCGGTCTTTTAAGGCTTCGGGGGAGAAGCCGCCGAACACTACAGAGTGCACTGCGCCGATACGCGCGCAAGCAAGCATGGCATAAGCCGCTTGTGGGATCATGGGCATGTAGATGCAAACTCGGTCGCCCTTTTTGACACCGCGAGCGGTCAAAGCGTTCGCAAGCTGCGAGACCTCGTCTTTTAGTTCTGCGTAAGTAATGTGCTGGCTTTCACTAGGATCGTCACCCTCCCACAACAGTGCCGTTTGGCTCGCGCGCTCGGGAAGATGACGGTCGATGCAGTTCACGCTGATGTTTAGTGACGCGCCACCAAACCATTGGGCTTCACCCTTCGGGAAATCATAGCGACACACATCAGTCCAAACAGAATCCCACTGCAGAAACTCGTGCGCCAAATTGCCGAAAAATGTTTCGGGGTCGTCGATCGACTGGCGATACATGTGTTGGTAGCGCTCAGGGGTAATATGAGCGTCTTTAAACGATTCGGGAACGGGGTAGACATTGCTGTGTGACATACTGCGGTCTCGTAATTTCGGTTAGAGACCACAGATAATACCCAGTGTGACGGCGGGTGCAAGCAGACTAAGGTCGAATATGTGTCTCGACGCTTGTTACGGTTATTCGCTGTTTATTTTGGTGCGGCGAGACGAGTATTGTCGATTAAGCGCGTTGCCCCCAAGCGGGCAGCGGCCAGAATCGCGATTTCTTGGGTTTGCTCGGTGACTTCGGCCAGTGTATTTGAGTCTCGAATAGCGAAATAGTCGGGTTTAAAGCCGGCCGCCTGCAGGCGTTCTTGAGCGCTCATTTCTAAGTGTGCGAAATCGGTCGCTCCAGACAAGATGGCGTCTTTGCACGCTTGTATGGTTCGGTTAAGTTCTGGTGCTATCGACCGCTCTTCTGCCGTTAGATAGCCGTTGCGGGAGCTCAAGGCGAGGCCGTCGGCAGCGCGACCTGTTGGCACGCCAATAATCTCAATTGGCATGCACAAATCATTCACCATCTTCCGAATAATCGATAGTTGTTGAAAATCCTTCTCACCAAATACGGCAATGTCGGGCCGAACCATATTAAACAGCTTCGTGACCACGGTTGTGACGCCATTAAAGTGGCCGGGCCTGCTAGCCCCGCACAAGGTTTCGGATAATTGGGGCACGCTCACCTGCGTCTGAGCGCTCATGCCAGTCGGGTACATTTCCCCGACACTGGGCACAAAAACAACGTCATTACCTTGTGCTTCAAGTTGCAGAGAGTCCGCTTCTAAGGTTCTTGGGTAGTTGTCTAAATCTTCGCCAGCGCCGAATTGTAAGGGGTTTACGAAGATGCTCGTGACAACAAAATCACTGCGCTCTTTAGCTTTGCGTACAAGACTTAGGTGGCCGTCGTGCAGGTTGCCCATGGTTGGCACAAAGCCTATTGTTCGCCCAGCCAAGCGTTGCTCTTGGATCACATCTTGTAGTGCTTTTATTGACGTCAGTGTTTGCATCATTCAGACCTTAAACTGCCTTGCGGGGCGCCCAGTGGACGCAGAGTATGCCGCAGTGAGTGGGCTGAAACAATGGAATATGGCAATAAAGTGCAGCGAAAATTTGTTGGACCTGTTTGCCCTGCGGCTTAGTGGTAGCAGTGCTCTTCGCGCGGGAATTCACCGTTTTTCACGGCGTCAACGAAGGCTTTCAACGCGCCTTGAACGGTATTTTGTCCAGTCATAAAGTTGGCGACAAACTTTGCAGGACGAGGATTGAGCCCCAGTAAATCATGCATGACCAGAACCTGTGCATCAGTTCCGGGACCCGCGCCAATTCCAATCACCGGGATATCCAATTTGTTCGTGATATCGGTGGCTAGCTCTTCGGGAACACATTCTAGAACCAGCAGGCCCGCCCCCGCATCTTGAATTTCCACTGCGTCAGCCAAAATTGATTTGGCTTCTTTAGGGGTTCTACCTTGTACTCGGTAACCGCCAAAAGCGTTGACGTATTGCGGTGTTAAACCGAGGTGAGCGCAGACAGGAATACCGCGTTCTACTAGCTGACTGATACTGTCACTTAACCAGGTGCCGCCCTCAAGCTTAACCATTTGAGCACCCGCCTGCATTAGCTTAGCGGCGTTTTTTAAGGTGTCTTTTGGCGTGGCGTAGGACATGAAGGGCATATCGGCAATGATCAGCGAGTTGGGTTCGCCGCGAGCCACGCATTCAGTGTGATACACCATTGATTCGATCGATACCGGTACCGTACTGTCGTGGCCCTGTAAGACATTCCCCAATGAATCACCCACTAAGATACTTTCAGCACCCGCTTCGCTGACTAAACGGGCAAAAGTGGCGTCGTAGGCCGTGATGCACACGAACTTATCGCCATCTGCCTTCATTTGGTCTAACTTGCTGATCGTAAATTTCGCCATGTGTTCTACCCAAAAAATGTTGGATTAAAATAATGCCGCCCGCTGCGGATATCAAGGAAGTAGTTTACCAAATTGTGGTAGTCCGCGTCCGATGACGCGAGGTCGATGTCACTCGCGTTTACGATCAGGAGAGGAGAATCATCATAATACAGGAAAAACTCGCTGTAGGCCTGATTTAGCTTGTTGAGATAGTCGGCACTAATTCGGCGCTCTGATACAACACCCCGTCGCTCTATGCGGCTCAGTAGTACATCGGTTGGTGCTTGAAGATAGATCACAAGGTCGGGCCTCGGGATATCTACCGTCATTTGCTGATACACCTTGCCATAGAGTTCGTACTCCTCAGCATTGAGTGTTAGGCGAGCGAAGAGAGGATCCTTTTGAAGCATAAAGTCAGCGACGTGCAAGGGCGCAAAAATGTCGCTCTGGCGCAGAGGCTGTATGGCTTGAGTCCTCTGAAATAAAAAGGACAGTTGTGTGGCCAGGGCATGCTGGCGCATGTCTTCGTAAAACTTCGTTAAAAAAGGATTAGCCCCAGGATCTTCCAGTATTGTTTGATACTGAAAGGTTTGGGCCAACCTTCGCGCTAGGGTGGTCTTGCCCACACCTATGACCCCCTCGATCGCGATAAACGGCGGGAGCGTTCGGCCTCGCAATAAAGAGGAAAGTTCGTCTGTCATACTTTGTTTGACTCCACGATGTCCGCGCCGTTCCAATAAAAAGACGTTAATTGAACCTGAGTTTCATCCTGCAAGGACGCCCATTCTTGCAGCAGTTTGTCGTTGATGCTGATCCTATCTGCTTCTGGTAACTCTAACAATGGCGCCAGAACAAATAAACGCTCGATCACTCGTGGGTGAGGAAGCTGCAATTTAGCGTTGTTGCTTTGGCCGTCGGGTGAATACAAGAGGTCGATGTCTAGGGTGCGAGGGCCCCAGCGTTCGGTCCGACATCTCAAGTTGCTGTGCTCAATGGCTTGGCAGTCGCTCAAAGCCTCGTCGAGTTCGCCAAAATAGGTGATCAGTGCCGCGAGGTTGAAATAGTCATCTTGCTCGGGCCCGCCAATGGGTTTCGTTCGGTAGATGCGAGAGACAGCGATCAAACAGGCTTGCGGTAAATTTTGAAGCGCGCGTAGGCCTGCGGCGAGGTGTTCCACGGGCTGGCCGAGATTGCTACCCAAGCCTAGGTAGATTCGTTTCATGATTTCGGGCGTCGTCTGGGTGGTCTGCGGCGACGTTTACGTGGCTCATCTTGTTGTTGGTGCCGATGCGATTCTAACTCAGGGTGTTCAAGTTGAAATTGAGTCCACCAGTCCACTACAGCGCTGACATCTTCACCTGCTTGCGCTCTTAGACTCAGAAAATCGTAGGCGGCTCGGAAGCGCTTGTGTTGGGCAAACTCAAGAGGCTTTCGATGTCTGCGTCGATCCATCCGCATCTGTAAATCCCAGATCTCACGCATCATAATGCTAAAGCGCTTAGGGATCGCCACTCGCTCAATAGCTCTAAGAATGACCTCTTGGCCTACGCTCTGCATCGCGGGTATCGGTGGTTCGCCGCGCGCGAGGGCGAGCTCTAGCCCTTGGGCAACTGCTGGCCAGAGGATGGCTGCCAGTAAAAAAGCAGGAGTGACTGGCTGCCCAGCATGAATGCGTTGGTCGGTGTTGCCCATGGCGGCGATGAGCATCGGACGATAATGAGGCTTTACTCCGATGTGCTGAGCAGAGTCTGGGAACAGCTCTTGCCACAAAGGTGTTTGAAGTAAGATTTCAGCCAAAGGTTTAGCGTGGCCAGACAAAAACCCTTTCAAAAACTCGTCGAATAATCTAGCCGCTGGAATCTGTGCCAGCAGGGGGGCGCAATCGGTCAGAGACTTCTTTGTATTCGATTCGATGCTAAAGCCCAGTTTTGCCTGAAAACGCAGGACGCGCAGCATTCGAACGGGATCTTCTCGGTAACGTGTTTCTGGATCGCCAATAATTGTAAGGCGCTCGGCATCAATGTCTTTTAAACCGTCGGTGTAGTCAATGATGGTGTCTTCGACGGGATCGTAATAAAGAGCGTTAACCGTTAGGTCACGGCGGATGGCGTCTTGCTCCAATGTGCCAAACACGTTGTCTCGGAGAAGTACCCCGCTGCGACCTTGTTTGGCGGTATTGGAGTTTTCGGCATCGCTGTGGTGGCCGCGGAAGGTTGTCACCTCGATGATGTCTCGGCCCATTCGCACGTGCACTATTTGGAAGCGCCGTCCGACAATTCGTGACCCGCGAAAAAGAGCATGCACTTGCTCGGGTGTAGCACTTGTGGCTACGTCGAAGTCCTTGGGTGTCTTACCTAGTAGGAGGTCACGGATAGCGCCACCCACAACGTAAGCTTCAAACCCTTTGTCGTTGAGACGCGAAGCCACGTTCACCGCAGAGTCGTGCAGTTTATTGATATCAAAATTACGATCAATGATGGTCGGCTTCATAGGGGCTCGACGCTCAAAGAAGATTTACTTTAGGGGGGAAAAAAATACGCGGGGAAGCAAGCTTCCCCATCCAGGTCCACAGTGTCGCTATTATTATTATTGAGACTTTATTTATTATTCTTTTTAAGCCACTTAAAGAATTGCACCAGCTGTGCCAAACTTTTAAAAATCCTTCTAAATCATTCACTTAGTATTTTTTCCTTGGTTTGGCGGGGAGTTGAATGCGTAAAGGTTGTTACCTTATGTGTCGTTTCAGTTCTGGTTGAGGTGTCGATGGGTAACGTTTCCTTAAGGTAGGCGCGGTTACGTTTAGTCTTTTTGTGCGCCAACACGTTTATCGGCACCCGCTTTGGCGCGCGGTATGCCAAACCGCTGGCGCCGCTCCCACAGACATTTGCGGCTGACCCCTAATTTTTGAGCAAGCTCCGTCTCGCTCATGGTGTCTTGATGTTCGAGTACAAAGCGTTGGAAATAATCCTCCAACGATAAATCTTCGGGAGGATCTTGAGCGATTGCTCGGATGGAGCTTTTGTTCGTTGTGCTCGATCCGCTTGGATTGCTTCGCAAACGACTGACGTTAACCAGTTCTAAGTCTATGCCCAGCAGCTCATTGTCAAGTTCGTCGCCATCCGACAGTACGACCGCCCGTTCTATTGCGTGCTCAAGCTCACGCACATTGCCAGGCCATTGGTAGGTCGTAATCGCTTGTATCGCCTTGGGCGACAATGTTTTGACCGGTTTGGCTAACTTGTCACAAAAATGTTTTAGCATGTGTTCTGCAAGGTGCAGAATGTCTTTGCCACGCTCTCGAAGGGGGGGAAGCATTACGCGCAAGACATTGATGCGGTAAAACAAATCTTGCCGAAATTTGCCTTCACGCGACAAGCGCTCGAGATTGCGGTGCGTTGCACAAATCAAACGCACATCCACTTTGCGTGACTGCACAGCCCCGATCCTTCGAATTTCGCCTTCTTGAATAAAGCGTAGTAACCGCGCTTGTGCCTCCATGGGAAGCTCGCCAATTTCATCGAGGAACAGTGTACCGCCATCAGCGGCTTCAATCAGGCCTACCCGATTGGCGCTGGCGCCGGTGAAAGCTCCTTTATCGTAGCCAAACAGCTCAGATTCAATCAATGTCTCTGGAATTGCAGCGCAGTTTACCGAGATCATAGGTTGCGCGGCGCGTTGGCTTTGCTCGTGCAAGCTACGCGCCACCATTTCTTTGCCAGTACCGGTTTCTCCTAAGATCAAAACCGTTGAGGTGGTTGGTGCCATTTTTGCGATGTCGTCACACAAGTTTTGCATGGCGTCGCAATCGCCAATAAAGCCTTGCATGCGAGTGGTCGTATGGCTGAGCTCCTGGTTGCCTTTTTTGTGTTTTGCTTTAGCGTCTGCGTTGTCTTTAATGATTCGTTCGACGGCGTTGATCATGTCACCATGATCAAAAGGCTTGGCGATGTAATCGACCGCACCCATTCGCATAGAGTCGACAGCAGACTTCAGGCTGGCGTAGCTGGTCATAATCAAAACGGGAACCGTTCCAGCTTTTTTTATGAGTGTCGTACCCGCCGCACCAGGAAGGCGCAAATCGCTAATAATCAGGTCAAAACTTTGCAAATCGAAACTGGTCTCGGCTTCTTGCACGGAACCCGCTTCACTGACGTCGTAATCGTTACGTTCCAGTAGCCGTTTAAGCGCTGAACGGATAACTGATTCATCTTCGACGATCAGTAATTTAGTCATAAACCTGCCTCGATAAGTGCGTTGAACTCTCGATTGTAATGCCACTGTGACGAACTTCAAGCGACATTATAACGTCCTTCGTTCAAGGTGAGTAAAAAACGTGTTCCAGTCGGGTGATCTGGTGCTGAAGTTGATCGTACATCGATCTCGCCCTGCATTTCCTCCATCATGGTAAATACTAGCGCCAAACCTAGCCCTGTGCCCGCACCGGGGCCTTTGGTCGTAAAAAAGGGTTCGAAAATACGGTCTAGCTCATGGTCCGGAATTCCGATGCCATCATCTTCAACCATAATTTCAATGCGCCCATTCTTTTTTATTCGAGCCGTGGTGGTAATTTTGCCGTTTACCTCACACGCGTCTCGCGCGTTGGAATACAGGTTGATGAAGATCTGCAGCAGTTTTTGTGGGTCGGCAAAGACCAATAGCTCGCGATCACAGTCGTTGGTGAATGAGACATGTTTTGTGCCAGGGTCCAATAGAAGGAGATTGGCGGCCTCGTCGGCGCAATCTGCCCCATTACAAGGCGCCATACGATTGTCTTGTCCGCGCCCTTGGACGGGGCCGAAACGAGAACGCGCTTCGAACCGTTTTGCAGATGTAGTGCCGCCTTTTCGCGGTCGGTGAAGATCCCGGTGCATTCGAAAGCGATGTCCACATCACCCCAAGGCAGCTCGGCTGGGTTGCGAACTGCGTTGACATGGATCGGCCCGCGGCTCACATCAATCCAGTTATCGCCACACTTTACCTCGACTGGAAACCGGCCGTGCACCGAATCAAATTGCAGCAGGTGGGCGTTGGCCTCGACAGACCCAAGATCGTTGATGGCC
>JALRFH010000072.1 GCA_023253715.1 Halieaceae bacterium | reverse complement strand
AGACCGTTGGTCAAAATCACAATGAAAGAGCACAGCAATGACGCAAAGATGATGTTGACGTTTCGCAGCGCCAGCCAAATAAGTAAAACGACGCTCCCCAGCAAACCGAAATAGGTCATGTGTTAGCCTTTTTTTAGTATTGTTGTGTTTCGATTCTGCAACACTTTTGGCAGCGTGAACAGGGTCTGAAGTCGACGTCTCATCAAGAGAAATATTTCGTAAGACGTTTACGTGTAGTGGCCTATTGGCCTATTTTGGCGGATGATACGTACCAACCAAAAACACGGGGTTTGAGTATGGCTAGGGTGATTGTTTGTTGCTTGGTGTTGATTTTTGTCACGGCGTGCGGATCTTCGCAAGTTGGTCCTATAGCATGGGACGCTGCAGCGGTTCGGACAAGCTCTGGGCTGACGATACCCTCAAAGCAGGATGGCGTGCTGACCTACAGGGATATCCCCTATGCTCAGCCACCGGTTGGGGCGCTCAGATGGAAAGCGCCTCGCCCTTACGAGAATCATCAAGCGGTTATCCCTGCGCAATTACGGACTGACACAAGAGACACTGTCGCCTGTATTCAGCAGGCTTACGACGCTGGCGGCGTGCCCGGCGAGGGTATCGTCGGAACAGAAGACTGTTTATATCTAGACATCAAGGCGCAAGAGGACTCTGCTGGGTCGTCCAAACCCGTAATGGTTTGGATACATGGGGGTGGTAATACGTCGGGATACAAGGGCTTTTACAATTTTGATGAGCTGGTGAAACGTGAAGACGTGATCGTGGTCACCTTTAATTATCGTTTGGGTCCCTTAGGATGGTTCACTCATCCAGCGATTCAAACGGGTCAAGAGGGGCTCGATGCGGCGTCTAACTTTGGTCATTTAGATATTATTCAGGCGTTAAAATGGGTCAAAACGAATATACGGGCCTTTGGTGGTGATCCAGAAAATGTCACTATTTTTGGCGAGTCAGCCGGCGGTCATAACGTACTTGCGTTGTTGGCGTCTCCTTTAAGTACAGGGCTATTTCACAAAGCGATATCGCAATCGGGCTACGTAAAATCGGCTACGCGAGAGCAGGCATTTAATCGGGATCGAGCAGATAGCACGATGCGGAGAACCAGTTGGGATCTGTTGACACAGTTGCAAGTCGATCCTGCGGCCGAGGCAGACGATCTGCGTGGCCTTGACGCGAAGATGCTTTACCACGCTTTTTATGAGCTGGACGGCGAAGGTGATGTGCCTCTGACGACCGCTGATGGTGTTGTTATTCCCAGCGAGGGGTTTATGGCTGCACTGGGCAACCCTCAATATGCGAAGAGGGTTCCGGTAATCGCGGGAGCAAATCGCGACGAGGTCACTTTGTGGCTTGGAATGCATCGCTATTTCATCGATACGACCTACCCATTTACGAAGTTGTTGCCGCCGCGTCTAACCATAAAAGATCCCAAACTTTACAGTGATTGGATTCGTATTCGCTCGGCGGCATGGAAGGTTCGAGGCGCTGATGAGCCGCTAATGCAACTGCAAAAAGCCGGATATGAAAATCTTTATGCGTATCGCTTTGACTGGGACGATCAAGAGTCGTCATTTTTTGCCGACTTTCCAAAAATTATCGGAGCGGCGCATGGCACCGATATCGCGTTTTTGACTGGAGCTTTTCAGTACGGACCAGTGTCTCGATGGGTTTACCCTGATTCCCCCGAGCGGGAGCAGATGATGACCTTAATGATGGCGTCATGGGCTGAGTTTGCGCGATCTTCCAAGGCAATAACCCCCGTAGGTTGGCCAAAGTTTGATGCGGATTCCCGCAGGTTTGTCCATTTGGATGTCAACGAAGCGCTGCGAGTTGCACAAGATACGAATACGCTGGAGAGTTTACTGAACCAAATTGAAGGCCTGGATCATTTGGCGCGGATGGAGGCTTGTTTGCTCGGCTGGGAAACGCTAACGAAAGTAGGTCAGCCCGATTATGAGCGGTTTTCAAGTTGGTCCTATTGCTCAGGGTTTGACGCGCTTGCCGTGCAAGAACAAATTAAGAGTTCGCTGATTGCTGAGTTTGGTTCAACATCGGTTTTGTAGTGTTGCGATGTAGAGGGGTTAGCGCTGTTTGTATTGCGTTGGGCAATAACCCCTCGATACCTCGGGGTCTCTAAGTTTGGCGTGTTTGGTTTTTCTACCAGATACCCTAGCGCGCCAGTTTCGAAAAGCCTTGGGTTTAAGTTGCTTGCGCATCAGTTGAATAGTGTCGGCTTCCGCAAGCCCGTATGTCGATTCGATGGCTTCAAAAGGCGTACGATCCTCCCAGGCCATTTCGATAATTCGAGATAGCGCATCGGGTGTTTTTAGAATGTTTTCCAAGGTCCAGGTCATGTGTGAAGTTACGAATGACCGCGACAATAGGATCACTTGTCAAGGGATGTTCGGTCAGCGGCCTCGTGATGCTTTGATCCAGGACCGCGTGTAACTTTATGTCTATTTTTATAACAAATCGGTCATTGTGGATTTTGATGTAGATCCGCATTATGTCTCGCTGAAAAATTAAGGAGAGTGAATATGCCACATACAGCGTACATTTATGATGCGGTGCGAACGCCCCGCAGCAAAGGTAAAGCCGGCGGCAGCCTATATCAAATCAAGCCCGTGGATTTGGGCGCGACCTTATTGCGAGAATTGCAAGCGCGTCACCAACTTGATACCAGCTACGTCGACGACGTCGTCATGGGGTGTGTGACGCCTGTGGGTGAGCAGGGCGGCGACGTCGCTAAAATGATTGTGCAGAACGCCGACTGGGACGAGTCTGTGGCGGGGGTGCAGCTCGATCGATTTTGTGCTTCAGGGCTAGAGGCCGTAAATATCGCTGCACAAAAAATTGCCTCTGGCTGGGAAGACTTAGTGGTAGCTGGCGGTGTTGAGTGTATGTCGCGCGTGCCCATGGGCTCGGCGGGAGGCGCCATGGGTTCAGACCCAGCGTTCTCATTAAAGACTGGTTTCGTGCCTCAAGGCATTGGTGCCGATACCATTGCGACCCTGGGTGGCTGGAGCCGCGAGGACGTCGATGCCTTTGCCCTTGAATCACAAAAGCGTGCGACGCAAGCGCGGGATAACGGTTGGTTTGATAAGAGCGTCGTGCCGGTTAAAGACATCAACGGCGTTACCGTGCTGGAACGCGATGATTTCATTAAGCCCAACACGACCATGGAAGGCCTTGCCTCACTGAAACCCTCGTTCGCAATGATGGGCTCGATGGGTTTTGACGATGTGATTTTAGGTAAGTACAACCAGCTTGAGCGTATTGATCATGTGCACACGCCCGGTAACTCATCGGGTATTGTTGACGGATCAAGCGCCGTATTAATCGGCAGCGAAAAGGCCGGTAAAGACCTAGGCTTAACGCCCCGAGGCCGCATTGTGGCAACTGCAATTTTATCAACAGACCCCATCATTATGTTAACGGGGCCTGGTCCAGCGGCTAAAAAGTGCCTAGCTAAAGCAGGTTTGACCGTAGCGGACATCGATCTGTGGGAAATCAACGAAGCCTTTGCCTCGGTCGCCTTGCGCTATATGCAAGATTTGGGTATCGACCACTCGGTGACCAACGTTAACGGAGGAGCCATTGCGATGGGTCACCCGCTTGGCGCCACGGGTGCGATGTTGGTTAGCACGATGCTGGATGAGCTCGAGCGCCGCAATCTGCGCCGCGCGATGTTGTCGCTGTGTGTCGGCGGCGGCATGGGTATTTCTACAATCATCGAGCGCGTATAAGCGACCTGCAAAGTTAAGGAGACAATCATGAGTGTATTTCATTACGATAAGGACGACGCAGGCATCGTAACCGTTACTATGGATATGACCGGTCCGGTCAATGCCATGAATGCAGAATACCAAACGGCGATGACCGAAACGGTTGAGCGTTTGGAGGCCGAAACCGATTTGCGTGGTGTCGTGTTCGCCTCGGCCAAGAAAGTATTTTTTGCCGGCGGTGATTTGAACGATTTAGTCAAAGTTCAGCCCGAGGAAGTCGAGCAGTTCTTTCAAGGACTGCAGGCTACTAAGTCGGTGTTGCGCCGTATCGAGAAATTACCTGTACCCGTAGCAGCAGCCATCAATGGAGCGGCCCTAGGTGGTGGCTTCGAGATTGCCCTTTGCTGTAACTACCGCGTTGCTTGGAATGACCGCTCGGTTCAGTTGGGCTTGCCCGAGGTTACGCTTGGTCTGTTGCCTGGCGGTGGAGGCGTTGTCCGTATGACTCGTTTGTTGGGCCTAGCGGCTGCTCTGCCTTACCTGACTGAAGGTACCCGAGTCACTCCAGACAAGGCGCTTGCGGCGGGTATGATCCATGCGACGGTTGATACCTTAGACGAGCTGGTGCCCAATGCAAAAGCGTGGATTTTAGCGCAAGAGGATATCCAAGCTGCGGCAACCCAGCCTTGGGACACTAAGGGCTACAAAGTGCCCGGTGGGGGCATTAACTCGCCCGGTGTATCGCAATTGGTCATGATCGCGCCTGCCATGCTGTACTCAAAAACTCGCGGTTTGCTTCCAGCGCCTGCGCGTATCCTAGACTGCGCGGTAGAGGCTTTGCGCTTAGATTTCGATGA
>JALRFH010000064.1 GCA_023253715.1 Halieaceae bacterium | reverse complement strand
AGAACACGGATCAACCCAGTTCACACAAGCGCCCCAATCGGAATGGCTAAATGCCAACGATTTTCAGGCCCAGCTGCTAAACAGCGGTTATAAAATCACTGAGTTCAAAGTAACAGGCGGCAACTGCTACGAAATCTACGGATTTGAAGCCGATGGCACCAAAGTCGAAATTTACTTTAATCCAACCGACGGCAGTATTGTTAAACGCGAAGAAGAGTAAGCTCTCGCCCATGCTTATTTGGGATCGCTTGGTTCGAAGTTGGCACTGGTGCTTAGTGACAGTGGTCGTCGCGAATTACTGGTTTTTGGAAGGAGGTGACGACCTCCACAACTATGCAGGCTATTCCATCTTTACGCTTTTGGTGCTGCGCTTGGGTTGGGGCTTATGGGGGCGAAACCCCTATGCCCTGCTTAAGAATTTTGTCCCAACGCCTAGCGCAATTCGCGAACACTTAAACCTCTTACGCTCCGGCGCAAACGAGCATCTCGCAGGGCACAACCCGCTGGGCGCGGTATTTATTTACTTCGTTTTTTTGGCCATTAGCTACTTGAGCATTACCGGGTGGCTACACGAGGAGGTGGACGCCCTGTTTGGCAATGACTTTCTGCAAAACACCCATCGCTGGGTTGCCGATGCGCTGGTGATTGCCGCCAGCATTCACATTACCGCAATATTGGTGATGCAAAAGCTCACAGGCATCTCGTTGATCAGAACCATGATTACCGGTAAACGCTGATCCGTGCTTAAGAGGCGTCAAGGCGATAGGATAGCACCATAATTCCAGCCACTTCACCATCAAGACGGTGCCAAGGTTCGATCCGCCAAACCACAGTGTACGCATGCCCCGCTGAGTCAATAAGGTGCTCGCTGACCTCGGAAGACTTTCCATCTAGACCTTGCCGACATAGATTTTTAAAGGTATTGCGTACATGCGGAAACAAGGCCTCATGATCGCGCCCAATCAGTTCTTGCGCTTGCACTCCATACTCTTGACACCAACGTTCACTGACGGCTAGGTATCTCATACTGGTATCAAACATCGCCATCGCTAAAGGCAACTTCTCAAGCATCAATACAATCATTGCCTCAGATTCTGCCTGCTGCCAAGATCCTCTTAGACCCAAGGCCTGTGCAAGATCTTTTTGGCGCGCAACACGAACCATAACGAGAGTCAAAACCACAGTAAACAACAGGCCAATGCTCATCATCTCCAGCATCATGGGCAACGCTGTATTCCACACCATGTCATCAAAGCGCTCTCTTGGCACATGGATCGTAAAGCGCCCCCTAACATCGCCAGTTAAAGCCTCATATGGCGCCGCATTGCTGTGTAGCGCCACGAACTCTGAGCCATCTGAGCGCCTTTTGGCCAGCATCAAGTTCGAGCTGTCAGACCAATCAGCGTCAGAGAGTTCGAATTCTTGTCGATACGTGAGTGCCTGCGCAGGTTGGAGCTCATGCTGAAAGGCCCGACCTGACTGTGGGTGCAAAATGTAGTGCCCATTCGGACGATAGGCAAACAACTCTGTATGCTCATCGCGGTTAAATGTTCGGGTCAAATCAGCGAGCAAAACCAACGCATCATAGTTAATGACAAGATAGGCCCACACGTCACCCTGGTCATCGGCAATGGGCGTGGCCCCCCGAATGGTTGGCTGCGGCGGCCTTTCAATGCGTCCATTTTCAACATTGAGTTCAATGGGCGACCAATACACCTGATCAAGCGTTAAAGCCCGCACTGCAGGCATGTAGCTGTATGAGCCCTTCTCTTGAAGCTCGCGCTGCGGTACACGGCTCAGTTTTCCCTGCGGCGGACGCTTAAGTTTGAGCAATTCATTGCCTTGCTCGTTCGCCAAAATGATACGAATTTGCAGTATTCGGCTTTTACTCTCGGCGTATTGAAACGCAACATCGTTAAAATTTCGAATCCAATCTTCTAGAATAACGTCGGTCGTCGGATCAACCCCCCCACCCCGCAGCGCTCGAGCCATGCCTCGGTTAGCCGAGAGCCGGCTAAAAAATAGCAACTCATCGCGTGTGATTTGAAATTTTTCCCGCGCCACTTGCTCTGCCGCGCGCGTACCTAACAGCAATCGTGATTCCAGACTTTCTGCCACTTCAAACTTGGCATAGTGGAACACCAGATAAATCGACAGCATGGCAAAAACGGCAAAAATAGGTGCTACCACCCACAGCACCTTTTGTAAGCTGCCGAGCCATCCGATCGTTATCGAATAATTCGTGCTTTGACGAATCAAGTCCGCCTCCCAGTTTCAATTTCGTTACCCTTATTCAGCTCTGTTGGCATGGGCTTTCGCTGTTGACGTACGTACTGACACAATCATTGTCAACGCGGACGCCGACACACTAACAAAAAATCACTGCGTTTTCCCGTTAAGGGATGTTAATGTTTTTGCCACTAAATTTTCGGGCGGAGACCAACATGACATCGCAGACATGCTACCCACACTTATTCTCAGAACTTGATTTAGGTTTTACTACGTTAAAAAATCGTGCCGTCATGGGCTCTATGCACACAGGCTTAGAAGAAGCTGCTGATGGTTTCCCACGTATGGCAGCCTATTTTGCTGAGCGTGCCGCCGCTGGGGTTGGCATGATCATTACTGGTGGTATATCCCCCAACGAAGAGGGCGGCCATGGCGCCAAGCTCTCTAATGCTCAAGAAGCCGAGCAACACCGCTTAATTACAGACGCCGTGCACGCAGCTAACCCCGACGTGAAAATTTGCATGCAAATTCTGCATGCCGGCCCATTAGCACCTACAGCCGATGCTGTGGCAGCATCCGCGGTGCGCTCTAGAATTTCTCCTATCACCCCCAAAGAACCGGACGCAGAGGGCATCCAAAAACAACTCAATGATTTTGCGAACTGTGCTAAACACGCGCAACTAGCAGGTTACGATGGCGTCGAGATTATTGGCTCTGCCGGTTATCTTCTCAGCACCTTTTTAGTCGAACGCACCAACCGACGGACTGATGAATGGGGCGGCTCCTTCGAGAATCGCATGCGCTTCCCGGTCGAGGTCGTCAGACGCATTCGGGCAGCTGTGGGCGAAGAATTTATCGTGATCTTTCGAATCCCAGCTATGGACATGCTGCAAGGAGGCATGTCTCGCGAAGAGGTGGTCATACTCGGAAAGGCCATCGAAGCCGCGGGGGCAACAATCATCTCGACCCATTTCACTTGGCACGAAGCTCAGGTACCGACTATTTCGACGCGTGTACCTCGAGCTGCGTTTACTCAGGTCACAGGACGCCTGAAAAAAGAATTGTCTGTCCCGATGATCACCTCTAACCGCATAAACACGCCAGAAGTGGCTGAAGAGGTGTTAATACGCGGCGATGCCGACATTGTTTCCATGGCGCGCCCCATG
>JALRFH010000059.1 GCA_023253715.1 Halieaceae bacterium | reverse complement strand
AGCCCGTGTGGTAGCCCATTATGATTAGCGCTGGGAGCCTTCGCCACGACGAGTCAATTACACGCGCGAAAGTGATAAGTCGGTCAACTTCCTCTGCCCGCAAATACTTGTCTGGGTTGGCTGGTTCGGGATACTTCTCGATACCCCTTGTCGGCGGTATCACTGACCTGCGGACGGCGCGCACTGACCGTGCGTACTTGAAGATGCCTCCAAGGGTTGACACGAATCTATTTACTGTCGCGCCAGATAGAGGTTGACCGGTTGGTTCTCCCGCCCGAGCCCCTATACCGCCCCTGAGCTTGCCCCTTCTTTCGAGATTTACTAATGCCTGATCGACGTCGTCGTCGGATATCTCCGAGATGATGGTATCTCCGAACTGATCGATCCAGAATTTAATTCTGCCCAGTGAGCCCGAGCAGTGCTCGCGTGAGGCAATCCATGCCTCTGCGACGGCCCTAAAAGATGTCATAATGACCTCCTGTTTCGCTGATAGACTAATACCTTAAATCAAGGCAGTTTGTGTCCATCGTGGCTGGTGCGATCCAGAAAAATCAATGACTTACAGGTTCTTGGTAGGACCAGGCGGATTCGAACCGCCGACCTCTACCATGTCAAGGTAGCGCTCTAACCAACTGAGCTATGGTCCTAAAATTTGGACGCGAAGCATAAGGTTTGTTGAGCAATTTGTAAAGAATAGAAATGCCTTTGTGGGTGCAGATTTTGGCAGCGAAGCGCCTTGGCCGCATGTGACATCTAGACTTGCTGCATATCATTATGCAGATGGAAGGTGTTGCTGCACTAACAATCCGGCGGTGCCAACCAAATAGCTGAGGTTACGGCCCGCTCTTGAATGCTGGTGGGTTGGGGTGCGTGAATGCCCAGAGCTTTAGCGTCATAGGTCGACCACCTAGGTGTGGGTATCTCAAGCACGCGCACATAATAAAATGCGTGTTGCTCTGCGTCGTATTCGGGGTCTTGCCAGGTGGCACTTAACTGCGCGCTACCGATAGTGTTGGTGTAGGATGCTGCGGCGATATCTACAGTATTTCCGACGTCATCTTGTTGTGAGCCAGTGGCTAGTGGCCGCCGATTCGGTGACATCGCTACATCAAAGATCTTCTCGTGTGACGCGCCGTTGTTGTCCACCCAGCCTTTGATGATCTGGATGCGGTCCAAGTTGGCGGCTAAGGCATCTTTGCTGGCCTGCACAACAAACGTGGGGGTTTCGTCGGCTTTGGTCGTGAGCTTGCCGCCCATCGGGACGCCCCGAGCATATGCACTTTTGATCCAATTGGGATCGGACAAGAGCCCATCGTCTAGATTAAAGCCCGCAAAAAATCTCAGTTGAATTCGTGTGCCAGAGGTCGCATAGGTTTCTTTGGCGCGCATTGCATCGAACAAGGCTTCGCGTGTGTTTTCGCGTGCCCATACCGCGGCTAGACCTGCCGCTCCCCAGCGCTCAGCGCGCTGCGCCTCCTCGGGTAGCAGGTACAGCTGTTTTAAGCGAATGGCCGCGCTACCATCCAGTAGGGGCAATTTACCGTGATAGCTATCCTCCTCAATGGGAGAGCTGGCGTTATGACCATCGCTTGAGCCAATGACACCGAAGCGATAGGGGTTGTAGTTACGTTCGTGGGCAAATTCGATGCCGGTGCGAAGAGCGTCACGCATGAAGCTGCCTTTGGGTATCGAATGTTGAGTTTCACGCCCCAACATTTGATTGACGATCTCAAAGTCGGCGAAGGCGTCATTGGGTGACAATGTTGGGTGTGTTTCGGAGCTTCCCTTTACCTGAAAGATCTCGCTGATGGGCTCGTTAGCGATTCGGCGCTCGGCATACTCTGGCGTAATCAGCTCGCCTCGGTACGTCGTGGTTTCGTACATGCGGCCATTGCTCAAATTGCCATTGTGTGGGATGGCAATGTTATCAAGCCCCTGCTTCCGTTGGTTTTCTAGCGCCGTCCAAAGGTCTTCAGGGTTTTCTGAATCGAGTGAGCTGTAGGGGATATCGGGCCCTTGATTGCCTCGATATATGACGTTGCGGTGTAAATTTTCGGCATTAGGCATAGAGCTCCACTCATAGCCAATAAAAGCCGTAAATCGGCCGGGGTCGTTATGCCGCTCGGCAGCTTCAATGGTGCTTTGCCAAGTGTTCCGCACGATTTCGTCGATATTGTCGATTTGTAGATCTTTAAGACTAAAGCCGGGCGCGATTCTCAGAAACAACCAGGTGTTCATTAGGCGCCCGTCTTCTAGCAGTCGCTCCCGGATCGAACGCTTGGCAAGCATGGTGTCCGGCACTGCCTCGCGCACCACACCCAAAAATTCGGAGTGATCGGTTACGGCCGCAAAGTCCAGGGGTTGTTTTAAGCGTATCGCCGTCCCAAGAGGGTGCTTAATGGTGCCCCCGTTGGCAAAAGTATAGGCGTCATCGGGTAGACCACGAACTCCCATGGTGTAGGCATCGGTAGAGTAAGAGGTGTGAATGTGCAGATCCCCGAAAAATACATTCTTGGTGGGTGAGGCCGGAGTAATCTCTTTGACGGGCGCAGGCGCGACTGAGGTCTCGTCGTAGACAGGATATAAGCTAGGATCTTCGACTGCACTGCATGCAGTGAGTACTAGCGCC
>JALRFH010000057.1 GCA_023253715.1 Halieaceae bacterium | reverse complement strand
GATACATACAGGCATCGTCGGTGTAATCCATATAATTGAACACATCGTCGTCACCCGGGTCTTTTCTGCAACTATCGATTCCCACAGGACAACCGTAATTTGCTCGGCTTACCGCTGGAGTATCACTCACGTAATCGCCGGCACCGCGGCAACCTCCCTGGAAGGTATGATACAAGCCCAACCAATGGCCGACCTCGTGTGTTGCGGTGTCACCTAAATTATAAGGTGATGCACTACCACCGGGTAATGACGCCCCCAGCAATACCACGCCATCGTCTGCTAAATTATCGACCCAAGAGGGGAAAGTCGCCCAACCCAATAAGCCTCCACCTGGATTACTGATGTACAAATTTAAATCGCCTTTGTCACCCTGACGTAAGGCGCTTTTCATCGCCATTTCAGCTGCAGTATCCGGCCCTGCAGCCAGCCACGACGAATTATTCGTGTACGTAATACCTGCCAATTGGAAGGCATAGGGCGTATTGGCAAAAGCCGCGACCAGCACGTTCATCTGATCGTTTACCTGATTCGCATTGGCGGCGCACGCACCAGTATCGCTGCAAATAATGTGTACGTAGGTATCCACCAAAATACTGCCATCCGCAGGCAAGCTTGGGCCTGGGTCGGTACCACCACCGCCACCGCCGCCTCCGGAATTACCGCCACCACCTGGTGTACCCGAAGGTTTTTTACCTGCTTTCGAAAGCTTATCCAGCTGAAAGCGTTTTTCGAGGCGCTCGGCCTCTTCCGGGCTTGGGTGTTTGGTACCGCATCGTAAGAATGCCGCTTTGGGGTTTGCGTTTTCAAAGGCTTTTTCATTGGGTGCCGCACTAGCAGTGCTGATAACCCCCAGCGATGCCAAAGCCAAGGTTGTTGTTATTGTTTTTAGCATTTCGACCACCATTTGTTAACGTTTTGTTAACTATAGAGCCGTTATGGATTAATTATCAATACCAAATTGGCACCTTTGTTGTTAATGTCTTTGACAAGTGTCAGGCTCGGCAGTATATTTCGCGTCCCGTCGATCAGACGTCTCATCCCCTGCCCAGGTGGTGAAATTGGTAGACACGCCAGCTTCAGGTGCTGGTGCTCGCAAGGGCGTGGAGGTTCAAGTCCTCTCCTGGGCACCATTATTTTTTTGTTCAACTCGCACTGTTTAAGTCAGGTGGGTACGACAATGCTTTGCATTGTCGAGAGGAGTACCCCAGCTCTGCCTCGTTAACGCTGACGGCTTTCAAATTGCCCCAAGGTCAAACCGTAACCAATCTCAGCAGATGTATTTAGAAAATACTCTTTATATCGAGTGAACAACCCATCCAAATGGGCATCGATTTCTGCTTGGCTATAATCCACAGAATTAACAGTGCCAATACCCATCGAGCTCGCTCGGCTCAACCCCATGTCAGCATCTTCTACATTAAAGACAACACCTAGAACAGTCTCCCCGCGCTCACGAAGAACAGGCGTCAAAAAACAGACGTCCTCTTTACCAACGATGGGCGCACAAAGCTCAATCCCGGCATTCCAACTAATCGCGACTTGAATACCAAAAGGCTCACCTGTCCAATCAGCCAAATAGAATTCGGCTCCCAGTAGGGTCTCATAATATCTCTTGGCCGCCTCCAAATCTTTAACTGCCAAAATGACTCTATTTACGCCGTTTACCATGTACGACCCTCACATATTTTTATTCTTTCACTAAGACAGCATGCCTGAAACCTAACCTAATACACTAGCTCCTGTGCAAACACTCTCACACTTAGCTCATCGAGACTAGTAGCACTCACTAGCCCACCGCGTTGCGACTCGCTCTCTGCTCAAACATCGTAAAAATACATTGGCAAATCCGCGTATAATGCCAACAGACCCCTGGGACTCTTCATTACTATGGCCACACATCCCTACAGCGCACTAAGCCCCGAACGGATCCTCGACGCAATCGAAGCCCAGGGCTATCGCTGCGATGGACGTATAAACGCGCTAAACTCTTACGAAAACCGAGTCTTTCAGGTCGGGATTGAAGACGAGCCACCGCTCATTGCCAAGTTCTACAGACCCGACCGTTGGTCAATGGAACAAATTGCGGAAGAGCATGCGTTTTGCGCCGAATTAACGGCGGCAGAATGGCCTGTCGTAGCACCATTGATCGGACCAAATGGCCTGTCACTTTACGAAGATAACGGGTTCCTATTTTCACTGTTCACGCGCTTTGGTGGTCATGCCCCTGAACCCAGTAACCTCGAGACCATCGAACTTCTGGGGCGATCGCTGGGCAGACTCCATGCCATTGGCGCGCAACGCGACTTCCAATATCGCCCGGCGATTACGGTTGAATCTTATGGCACCGAGAGTCGCGAGTTTTTGCTCAACAACCAGTGCATACCCGCCAGTTTAGTCGACTCTTACGCCACCTTAACTCGCGATATACTCGAAAGCGTCAACGTCATCTTTCAAAGCCGCCCTTACCAAGCCATTCGCCTGCACGCGGACTGTCATTTAGGCAATATCTTATGGCGTGACGATCGCGCCGTGTTCGTTGATTTTGACGATTGTCGTATGGGGCCTGCGGTGCAGGATCTGTGGATGCTGCTCAGCGGCGATCGGCAAGAGCAAACGCAACAACTTGAAGCTTTGCTCGAAGGCTATGAAATGTTTTATGACTTCGATGATCGCGAACTCGAACTCATCGAGAGTCTGCGAACACTGCGCATGATGCATCACGCTGCTTGGCTTGCACGCAGGTGGAGTGACCCTGCGTTTCCAAGAGCATTTCCTTGGTTTAATACCGAGCGGTACTGGGGGGAACATATTCTCGAGCTGCGTGAGCAGTTGAGTGCCCTGCAGGAGCCATCGCTTGAGCGCATAAGCGGCAATATTTAAACCAAAGTAAGCTATAAAAGCCACACACTACAAAGAGAAGTCGCCCACATAGCCGACTCACAACGCTTCCCTTTAAAGCGGCGCGATTGGTATGCTGTGACGATACGTTAAAAAGGCCAAGACTCTGATGCGCAGCTCAAAATCCCTATTCCCCCAAGTGCTGATGCTAGCCCTTACCATCGCGTGCCTTTTTGAAAGGGCCCTAGCACAACCCAATGAATACAAACTAGAACGCAATGTAATCTACGGTACTGGCATTGTTAATGTATCGACTCAGCCACTAGAACGCGACCTGTATCTGGACGCTTACATTCCCAAGGGAGCCGAAGCTGATGAGAATCCACGACCAGCTATCCTTCTTGCTTTCGGAGGCGCATTCCACCGCGGCGAAAGGGGCGACTTTCAGTTCAGCGAAGATGGCGCGAGCGACTCCTCGATGGCGGACTACTGTGCAGCGCTGGCACGTCGAGGTTTTGCATGTTTTTCTATCGACTACCGCTTAGTGCCCGATGACCCTGCATTACCGAGCGACCTAGATAACAGCAAACTCATGCCTAAAGCGCTGCTGAAGAACCCTGCAATCACCAGTCGAATAGAATTCGTGCGCCAAAAAATGGGCCTGCCCAGTCTGGACGAAAATTCACGAGAACAGTTGTGGAATGGAACCTTTGCAGCAATTCAAGACATGGAAACAGCGCTTAATTTTATTCGCGCCAACGCACAGGAATTTCACGTCGCCCCCAACAAAATTGCAGTTGGCGGATTCTCAGCAGGGGCTATCACGGCCATTAATCTTGCCTATGGTAAACAAGCCGACGTTCAAGCGGTTGTTGCCTTGTCGGGTACAAGCTGGGGTTATGATCTCAACAAAACCGTGTCAAAAGACGCTCCGCCCATACTGATGTTTGCGGGGCAATGGGATTTGCCCGGCATCCGTTTGGGCAGCGCGAGCATCGCGCAGCTCTTTCAATCGCACAGCGCCCCCCTAAAACAGGCTTGGGTGCCAGGATTTGGACACTTCTACCCCATGGAGGCGCCCAGCCTAGCCGCACAATTTGACCAACAATCTGTCATTGATCGGTTGGTTAGCTTCTTAACCGAAACTTTACGGGTGACACCAAACTGAACACATAGCACGTACTTAGATTTCACTAGTTGTCTTCAACAATCGCATGGCGCATGTTCATAGCTTTTCGGTAGGATTCTTGCTCTCTTGCCACTCGGGGCGTGAGCAAAATAATGGCGATTAAATTCGGCACACAAGCCAAACCCAAAGCCAGATCAGACGCGTTGATAATTGTGCTCAAATCGAACAAGCCCCCTACCATAATAGCCAGGACGTAAATCCAGACGTAGGGCTTTAAAAATTTTGGCGACAGATATTGGGCGCACACCTCACCGTAGTAACTGCCCGCAATGATAGAAGTATAAGAAAACAAGACCGCACATAGGCAGATAAATAAGCCACTCCATGACCCAAAATATTGAGCAAACGCTGCAGTGGATAGCACGATGCCATTGAGTTCTTGAAGCGGCACTAGCCCCGTTATCTGCACATCTGACCCGCTAAACACTAAGAACCATTGGGCATCACCTGGCAGGCGCTGAGGTAAGATGACATGCGCATCATATGCAGAGCTAGCCACTGGCAGCTCCCGGGTATAAGCCACAGAGCCTGTATCGGAGACGAATGACAAAACAAGACTCCCTCCCTGATATCTCAGCAAATAACCATCAGCATGAATCTGCGGATCAAGCGGAATTGCGAGCCCTGAGCTTACTCGAGTTGCTTGTAACATTGAGAACGGCTCAGCGTCGATCAAGTCCCACCCAGAGCGCATAGCAGCCTCCGCGTGAGAAGTGAAAGCAACCTCAGCCTCAGCCAATGGCTGATACCGACCATCGCCATGCATGCCCGCCAACAAAATTACTAGGGCCGTTGCTGTGCAAATTATAACAGTGTCAATAAACGGACCAATGCCCGCGATAACACCTTTACGAATTGGGTGGTTTGAATGTGCCGCCGCAAAAGCGATAGCGGCAGAACCAGACCCCGATTCATTGGAAAACACTGCGCGCTTGACACCAATCAAAATAATCATTCCTAGAGCACCACTGGCACCAGCCTCGAAGTGAAAGGCTTCGCGAACGATTAAAGCAAAGAGACTGGGTATCTCATCCAAATGAGTCAGTAGTATCACTGCTACGCCCCCGAGATACAGCAGTGCCATAGCCGGCACAATTTTTTCGGCGACTTGTCCAATTCGACGAATTCCACCAATCAAAACCAAGGCCGAGAACACCATCAAAACAAAAGCCGTAAGCCATGTGGGAACTCCAAATTGATCTAGAACTATGGCCGAAGCTTGGTTTGATTGAAACGTATTCCACGCGCCCAAAAACGAAACAGACCCGAGAAGCGAAAAAGCTATCGCGATGGGCCTCCAGCGCGCACCTAAACCCTCGGCGATGTAGTACATAGGGCCGCCCACGAGAGGTGCGCCATCTTTACCTGCCTCAGGGTGGCGATACATACTGCCAAGCGACGCTTCTACAAATTTAATGGACATATTCAGTAAGGCCATCACCCACATCCAAAAGATAGCCCCCGGACCACCCAAACTTATGGCTACCGCCACACCGGCGATATTACCAACCCCTGTCGTGCTAGCAAGCGTTGTCGCCAAGGCCTGCAGAGTAGAAATATCGTTATCTGATTGACCTTCAGAATAGCGCCCTCTCAGCAAAATAATAGCGTGCGGCAGCATTCTAAATTGCACAAAACGCAATTTAATGGTGGTATAAACGCCTGCGACAACGCATAGTCCAACCACCAACCAGGTCCAAACAAAATCTGAAGCCCAAAGAATAGCGGCATTGATTGGTTCCATTTGACCGTCCCCTCAGACAAACGCCTAAGCACATCGCTTTAACTTATATCGCGATCAGTATTTCTGAAATGAATAAATTTGTAATATTATTCACTCGAGAGTACTCGAAGCAATCCAAGACATCAAGATCGGGCATCATGTCAAAATCATCTCATTTAAACATCGGGCATCAAATACGGGCCCTTCGCAAGGCTAAAGCAATCAGCACGGCTGAGTTTGCGCGTCAGATTAATCGCTCTGCAGGCTTTGTTAACAACCTGGAACACGAGCGCACCGAGGTGTCTTTACAGTTACTAGACACAATTGCGACTGTCTTAGGAGTACCCGTAAGTTGGTTTTTTCAGGGCCTAGACCCTGAAGCTCCCGACGAAATAGGACTGGTGGTTCGCAAGGGTTATCACCGCGCATTAAAACTTGAAAATCATGGCGTACACGAAGAACTTCTGTCACCTCAAGTAAGCACCGACTTTCAGCTTGTTCGAACCAGCTTTGCACCCGGGGCGTCGACTGGGCCCAGCGCACTGACATCTAAGGCGGACATGACCGTTTATGTTATGGAGGGTGAACTAACGATCACCATCGACAAACACTGCTTTCAACTGACTGAAGGCGACAGCATTCAAGTACCCAGACATTCCAAACGCCGATGTATTAACGAAGGCAAAGTTCCATCAGTTTCTATTTGGGGTATTTACCCCGCCTACTATTAAGGTTGTGACTATGACTCAACAGCTTCCAGAACAGGCCCAGGTCGTTATTATCGGCGGCGGTATTATCGGCTGCAGCCTGGCGTATCATTTGACCTTACTGGGTTGGACGGACGTAGTGCTGCTCGAGCGCAAGCAACTCACCTGCGGCACAACCTGGCACGCTGCGGGTTTAGTCGCACAGTTACGCGCTAGCGAGAACATGACCAAACTCGCGCGCTACTCGCAAGAGCTGTACAAAATACTCGAAGCCGAAACAGGTCAGGCCACCGGATTTAATCAGTGCGGCGCCATATCGGTGGCGACCACCCCCGCACGCGTCGAAGAAATTCGCCGGCAGGCCTCTATGGCAACGTGTTTTGGCGTTGAGACCCACGAGCTCAGCCCCGCCGAGGCACAAGCGCTGTGGCCTATGATGCAAATTGATGATGTGCTTGCCGCTTTTTATTTTCCGCAAGATGCGCGAACCAATCCGGTAGACACTACCCTGGCGCTTGCCAAGGGCGCTAAATCACGCGGCGCTAAAATTTATGAAGGTGTCAGCGTCACAAACATCATAAAACAGCGCAATACAATCCGCGGCGTAGAAACTAACTGCGGCGTAATCCGCACCAATATCGTTGTAAATTGCGCGGGCATGTGGGCCCGCGAAGTCGCCAAACTCGCTGGTGCTCGCGCTCCTCTTCACGCCGCGGAGCATTATTACTTAATCACCGAACCTATGGCGGGCATGCATTCGCAACTCCCTGTGCTCCGCGACATGGACAACTATGCTTACTACAGAGAAGAAACCGGTAAATTGATGCTAGGACTCTTCGAGCCAGAGGCCATGCCCTGGGGCGGTGAAGGTATCCCTGACAGCTTTTGCTTCGATGAATTACCACCCGACTGGGAGCGGATGATGCCGTGGCTTGAACGAGCCATGAACCGTATACCCTCGCTATCCGAAACTGGCATACAACTTTTATTCAATGGACCCGAAAGCTTCACCCCAGACGACCGATACTGGCTGGGTCCAGACCCTGAAATTGATGGACTGTATTTGGCCGCAGGCTTTAATTCAGTAGGCATTCAATCCGCGGGCGGCGCGGGTAAAGTATTAGCCGATTGGATTACCCAAGGTTGTATGCCCAGCGATCTTTGGGAAGTATCCAGCACACGAATGATATCTTTTCAGAATAATCAAAAATACCTATACGATCGCACAACAGAGTCTTTAGGTCTTTTGTACGAGATGCATTGGCCCTTTCGTCAGTACACCACCAGTCGAGGCGTGCGAAAGTCTCCTCTGCACGACAGACTCAAACAACAAGGCGCCTGTTTTGGCGAACTCGCCGGCTGGGAGCGCGCCAACTGGTTCGCCCCAAAGGGCGAGGTTGCAGAGTATCGCTACAGTTATGGACGACAAAATTGGTTTGACTGGCAGGCAGCGGAACATAGGGCCGTGCGCGACAATGTGGGGCTTTTTGATCAAAGCAGTTTTTCTAAATTTAAGCTGCAGGGCCGTGACAGCGCCAAGGTCTTAAATAAAATCTGTAACAACAATGTCGATGTCGAACCCGGTAAAATCGTATACACCCAGTGGCTCAACCAACGGGGTACCATTGAAGCGGACTTAACCGTCAGTCGAATCACCGACGATGAATATCTGATTGTTACGGCGCCAGCGACGCATACCCACGTTGCCAGCTGGTTGCGGCGGCACATACCCGACAGCGCGCACGCCTTTGTAACGGATGTCACCAGCGGCTTGTGCTGTATTAACCTGCAAGGCCCCAAATCTCGTGACCTACTGCAAAGTCTCACGCCACAAGATCTGAGCCATGAGGCATTTCCATTTGGCACCCATCAAGAAATCGAGATCGGTTATGCAACCCTCAGGGCCCTTCGAATAACCTACATGGGCGAACTTGGCTACGAGCTGTACATTCCCAGCGAATTTGCCTGCCATGTATACGACACGCTGATTGAAGTCGGCCAGTCGTTTGGTTTACAACACTGCGGCTATCACACCCTACAAAGCCTTCGCATAGAAAAAGCCTACCGTGAATTTGGGCACGACCTCGGAGCAGACGACACTCCACTAGAGGCCGGACTGGGGTTTTGCTGTGACTTTAATAAACCCGATGGATTCATCGGTAAAAACGCGCTTGTTGAACAAAAAGCACAGGGCATTACCAAGCGTTTAGCGCAATTTAAACTGCGTGATTCTGAGCCTATGATGTACCACAACGAACCCATTTATCGTAACGGCGAGCTGGTAGGCTACACCAGTTCAGCTATGTACGGGCACTCATTAGGTGCGGCGGTGAGCTTGGGTTATGTCAAATGCGACGATGGCGTAACCCCAGAGTGGATAAAATCGGGCAGCTACCAAATCGAGGTCGCTGGCAATCGCTATGCCGCCGATGTGTCGCTCGCTCCCCTCTATGACCCCAAAGCGTTACGAGTGAAGCAGTAAACAATGGTATCCGGATAGCAGAGCCCCACATTTAAATCATTCGGGGCTTTTTTATTATTCATCTTCATGCATCGCGGTTACGTATGCCTCGCCATCGTCGACCGTAACAAGCAGGCGAATGGGCCGACAGCACACTTCGCAGTCCTCGATGTATTCTTGCTCAGAAACACTGTGGTCAATAACCAGCTCTATGGATTCCCAGCAATAAGGACACTGCGTAATCTGAGTTTCTAACATGGCAACAGACCTCTTATTCGATGCCCTGTGATACGCACCCAGCCTGAGTTAGATCACAATCACACCAAGAGCCTGCCAGGACACACTATAAAAACTAAAAATCACAACTTAAACGCAAAACTCTCGACTCAATGACCAACTCACCAGACTAGGGGTTTTGCCCCGGCGCTAAACGCCACACTATGCCGCCCACATCATCAGCGATCATGATCGAGCCATCTTGCATTACCTGAATCCCAACCGGGCGCCCCCTAGCCTGGCCTGTCTCGTTCAAGAAGCCATCGAGTAAGGTGATGGGCAGCGCATCTTTTGGTCGACCGCCCTCAAATTCAACTGCAATCACTTTATAGCCCGCATACTGACTGCGATTCCACGACCCCCGCTGCCCAATGATCGCAGCATTATCGAGCCTTGGGTGCGGAGAGTCATAAAAATCTAAACCCAGCGATGCCGTATGTGCTCCGAGCGCGTAATCAGGGTCTCTTGGTCTCATACCATTGTCGATCCCCAGTGCTAGAACTCGTTCATCTTTGTTCCCGCCCATGTACCACACGGGCCAGCCATAGAATTCGTTCTCGATGACTTCTGTCAGATAATCAGGTACCAGCTGGTCGCCAAGCTCATCGCGCTCATTAACCACAGTCCATAACCCGCCTGTTTCGGGGTGCAACGCCATGCCTACCGGGTTGCGCAAACCGTTTGCGTAGACACCAAGCTCACCAATCTCAAGGTCGAAACGCAGTATTGCTGCTCGCATCTTCTCGTTTTCTATACCGTTCTCGGCAATATTACTGTTGCTACCCACGCCAATCCAAAGACTCTGGCCACCGGGCTCAAACAGTAGCGATTTTGTCCAGTGGTGGTTGTACGGAAGAGCCGGCAAATCGGTTAAATGCTCAGCTGGACCAGCCACGCTGTCCTCACCCAAGTCATACGGAAATCGAAGCAAGGCATCGGTATTGGCTACGTACAGATAACCTTCGCGATAGGCCATGCCAAAAGGCGAGTGCAGGTCTTCTAATAAATAAATACTGCGCTCGGCGATACCATCCCGATCGGCATCTCGAAGCAAGCGGATACGGTCCGCACTACCCCTATTGGAACCACCGAAGCGCATCATCCATTTAGCAGCGAAGCCCTTTATTCCGTCAAACCCACCGCTGTTTTGCGGGGTGTCGCTTTCGGCGACCAGCAAATCACCATTGGGAAGTTCGAGCAACCAACGCGGATGCGTTAGCCCCTCCGCGAAGCGATTTATCGTCCAGCCCAGTGCCGGACTGGGCGCCTCGCCCGGCTTAAAACCTACCGCCCGAGCAATTCTGGCTGTGGGTAACAGAGATGACTCGGGATCTGCAAGTTCCGGAATGGCTCCATACTCCACTGCATCCACAGGCGCATGGATAGGCGCGTGACCACAAGCGGTCATGCAGAGTACCGCGACAACCCAAAACAAGCGCATGCGCACCTCCTTCATCGGCGAAAACTATTGCTCGGATACACTTTTTACTAGATGCTTAATAACTTACGCAGCGCGATCGAGATGGATTACACACACTGCAGGCCTAGGACAATAATATGAACAACACACTGCGACTTACAATTGAACTTGTTTTATCCGCCATTCTTATAACGAGTGTATTCGCTGCTACCGAGCCCGCGGCACATACCGCGTCAGACTGGCACCCACTATTGGCTAGTCTGCCCGGACTGTCGCTTTGCAGCGTCTTAATCGTTTTATATCGCCACCACAAGCGACTACCCGCGCGCGAGCAGGACCTAACGGTCAAAGCGCTTGCGCTCGCCTGCCTGGCAGGTGTGGCGATGGGTTTAATATCGATTTCACGCGCTGCCATGGCGCCCTATCCCAACGCGTCAATTGCCCATATGATCTTCGTTATGGCCATAACCTTTACTGTGGCTGCCACCTGGCTCAACTGGCGTATGAAACACACAAGCAATGAAGCCGAAAAGCCAGCAATACGCCCTGCTATTTGATCGTCGATTAAGTCGTGGCAGCAGACCAATAACAAAAACAAACAACCTCGCACATCGACGAACGCTATAAAGGGCCTACTATGCCTCTATCCCAACTCAGTCGGTCCATCCAAAATCACACCGCCCTCGTCACCGGCGCGGCCAGTGGCATCGGGCGCGCAACCGCACACCTGCTAGCCGACGAAGGCGCCCACGTGGCCGTGACCGACATCACACAAGAAGGTGTCGATCGGGTCGTTCAAGAAATTACCGATGCTGGTGGCAAGGCTAAAGGCTGGGTTCTGGATATCGCGAATGCCCCCCAAATTATCGACGTTACCAGCGAAGTAATCGCTCACTTTGGCGGCTTAGACATCCTCATCAATAATGCTGGCATTTCGCTGTTTACCAAAATCGACAGCGACGACTACGAGGACCTGTGGGACCGTTCGTTCGATGTCATGCTAAAAGGCCAAGTGCGTCTGGTACGCACAGCATTGCCAGCGTTGCGACAATCCAAACACCCCCGCATCGTAAACCTAGCCTCGACCGAGGGTCTTGGCGCAACGCCCTATGGCAGCACCTACACCAGCGCTAAGCACGGTGTTATTGGTCTAACTCGGGCACTCGCGGTCGAGCTTGGGCCCGAGGGCATTACCGTAAATTGCGTATGCCCTGGACCAACTTTAACAGGCATGACACAAGCGATTCCAGATACCGACAAAGTTGTGTTTGCCAAACGCCGAACCGCGCTCAAGCGCTACGCAGAACCTGAGGAAATTGCGCACGCCATTGTGAACTTCACTCTGCCCTCGTCTAGCTACATGACGGGAGTGGCGCTCACGGTAGATGGTGGGCTGACCATACGTAACGCCTAGCGCTTTGCGACTGAAAAGCATGAGTAAGCCTGCAATTACTCGTTCTGACACCTATTTTTTCATGAAATCTTGAGGTAAGAGCGCTCGCCATGGTTGACAAATTTTTGTAATACGGAATGATACGCCCCTCATTTGGACTCTGTAGGTCAGTACTCATGCGTTGGCAAATGCGCTCGAAAATTCACAAGGCAACGGTCACCCAAGCCGACTTGGATTACGTGGGCAGTATCACGATTGATGCAAACCTGTTAGATGCCGTAGGTCTGTGGCCGGGCGAGAAAGTGCTGGTGGTCAGCAATACATCGGGTGCGCGTTTAGAAACCTACACGATTGAAGGCGAGCGCGGTAAGGGCGATATCTGTGTCAATGGCGCCGCCGCACATCTGATCGGTCCAGGCGAGGACATCATTATTATTGGCTTTGAGTTGAGCGCCGAGAGAGTGCACCCCAAAGTCATTTTGCCCTCACCCGATAACCGCGAATTCCGCTACATTATCGAAGAGCCCAAAACGGTCGCTGAGACCTTTTAAACCTTGGGGCCGACTACTTTCCCGGCCCTACCTACTTCCCGCTCTAGTTCACCCAAATCGGCGACGACCACGCTCGCTCCTGCAAAATAGCGGGAAGCTCTGGATTGGGCTTAATACCGGCTCGCGCAGCATCCCAAGAGCTCCAGCGGCAAGTTGGATTCTCGAGCACACGAACAAAATAAGCCGCCGATTGTGACGCATCAAACTCTGGGTCTTGCCACAGCGCCTTTAACTCTGCCTGCCCAGTACCGGCCTGAACATCGCAAGAACGTAAATCGACACTTGCGCCGTTATCGGGACAGCGATAATTCGCATCAGGCTGAGCATCGCCAGAACAGGCCACATCGAACACCCGCTCTTGGTGCTCACCCTGGCTGTTGCGCCATACTTTAATTACCTGTGCGCGTTGCAAGGGCGCCGATAGAGGGTCCTGTACCGCCCACACCATCATCGATGGCGCTTGTGATTGCTCGCTCAAACGCCCCCCCATGGGTACACCTTCTGCGTAAGCGGTCTCAAGCGAATCAACTTTGGTTAGCAGATCGTCCTGATAGTCACCCGCGAAGAAACGTACTTGCATTCTGGGACCAGAAGTCCCAAAGGTCTCGCGACGCTTCATAGCTGCAAAGATCGCCTCACGCGTGTTCGATTCGGCCCAAACACCAGCCAGACCACTGGCAGAATATGAGGCAGCCGACCGACCGATTAATAGACCTTCAACGCCCGTTGTATCGGCGTCTTCCCACTCCGTCCCCTCTGGACCATTGGGTACCGAATTGCGCAATTTAGGGTCGCGCCCTTCCGAGGGGAACTTACCCCAGTAGGTGGACTCAACGTAGGTGCCCGCCGCTAGGTGCGTGTCGCTGGCGCCAATAAAACCAAATTCGAAGGGATTCGCACCCTGCTCCTGCTGAAGCTGAATACCCTTGCTGAGCGAGGGGCGTGCGTAACTGCCTTCAGCATCTTGGTTTAGCATATTCGAGCCAATCAAATAGGGATAATGCTCGAATTCAGCCCACTCGTCGTCAGGTGAAAACGCAGGTCGCGTATCCGAAGTACCCTTAATTTGGGTAATTTCCATGATGGGCTCGTTGCGAACGCGCTGCTCCATCAGCTCTTGTGATAAGGGCTCGCCGTTTTCATCGGTGGCGGAAAACATTAGGCCGTTCGAGGCATTAGAGTTGTGCGGAATGGCTAGTGAATCATTCCCTGCAGCACGCTGTTGCTCCATCCAATTCCACAGCTCAGCGGGATCACCTGACATTAGGGTGGTAAAGATATCGTCGGGGGCGGAGTTTTCGAACACGACGTTTCGATGTAAGTTAGCGGCACCCGTTTGCGCTGCATCAACCACCCGCATCGCGGTAAATTCATAAGCTGCAAAGGTCGTGAATTCGCCTGGACGATAAAACTGATCGGCAATGTCCGCTGTTTTGCGCCAGTTACCGGCAATAAAACTGCGATCGTAAATATCCTCAAGTGGAGACTGCGTCACAAACGACAAACCGATCTTTGAAAAAGTCGCATCTGACGCAGTGGCATTATCACCAAAAGCCGCTTGGGCCGTTGCCGTCTTCGACATCGGACTCTTGGGGTCAGCCATAGCCGGCACCACGCCTAAGTATTCACCATGGTCTGTGACGGCATAGAAATCTAAAGGAGGTCCCGCTAACTGAATCATGCCACCCGCATCTTGCGGAATCGCTTCGCCCTGAGCATAGCGATAGGCGTCTTCTGGTGTGCGACGCACACCAAACACAAACGCATCAAACGACTGCGAGGTGTGTACGTGTAAATCACCGAATAAGGCTGTTTTGGTGGGTGTCACGACAATACTAGCAGACTCTGTGCCTAGCGCACTTGGTTCCGCGGCTGCCGCACTAGAATCTCCCTGCTCAGGACTACTGCAAGCGGCCAAAAAAAGACTACTCGCCAAAGTGGCAAACACCAATGGTTTACTGCGCATCATAAATTCCTTGTTATTTGTTATCCTATCGAGCATAAACAATCGGACTTTTATGCACAACGACTTAATAAGCAACCTAAATGTTTTTCGAATAAAACACTTGTCGAACATAGCGATGTTGTTACAGCATTGGGATTCAGCATTCAAGGACACTCAATTGTCATGCCAACCATGCTTTGCAGCTGCAACCACCCTGTGTTCATGTATTCGATTCGACTTCTAGCCCCAGTCTTACTACTGCTAAGCCCAGTAGTGCAAACACAAGCACAGCAGGTCAGCCAGCCCATTATTCGCTACGACGCAATTCACCATCCCGTATCGGCGCTCGAAGGAATGGTCGTAAGTCAAAATGTATTGTCAAGCCGCGTCGGTGCCAAAATCCTCGAACAGGGTGGTAACGCGACGGATGCGGCGGTCGCAACAGCATTTAGCCTTGCCGTGACATTACCGCGTGCGGGAAATCTTGGCGGCAGTGGTTTTGCCTTAATTTACGATAGCAACCAGCACAAGGCCTCGGCTTTAGATTTCCGCTCGGTAGCGCCCCAAAATGCAAAGGTCGAACAATTTCGCAACGCCGAGGGGCGAATTGATTGGCCCTCGCTGACGTTTGGCCCGAAAGCAGCCGCCGTTCCTGGAACCATTGCAGGTCTCTATATGGCCTGGCAACAACACGGTAGCATGGCGTGGAAAGATCTAGTACAACCTGCCATCGATCAAGCTAAAAACGGAATTACGGTTAGCGAGGACTTAGCGTTCGCCTTGGGCGAGGCTCAGGGCGCTCTAAAACTCCATCCGCACAGCTGGCAGAATTATTCAAACGAAGGTCGACCTTTTCAGCAAGGCGATCTCTTCAAGCAACCTGATCTTGCCTGGTCACTAACACAAATTCGAGACGGTGGCGCCGACGCCTTCTACCTAGGCGCCATCGCCCAAAAATTTGCCGAATCCATGCAGACGCACGGTGGACTCATCAGCCTGAAAGATCTTTCCCAATATCAGGTTAAACACCGCAATCCCATAGCAACCGAGTACAGGGGCAATCGTGTTATCACCATGCCACCTAGCAGTGGTGGCGGGCTTGCCCTTCTGCAAATGCTCAATGTGCTCAGCGAGTTTGATTTGCAAGCCTTGCCTCAAGGATCCTCGCAAAGCCTGCACGTTCTTGCGGAGGTTATGAAACGCGTTAACGCCAATCGCCGCCTGCAAGAAAATGGCATTGGAGATCCTGACTTTGTTGATGTACCCGTCAAGGGTTTTCTCAGTAAAGAGCTCGCAAAACAGATCGCCTTGGGGATTTCGATGACAAAAGCCACTGCGACAACCGAGTTGGAACCCCTAGACCCCCAACCCTATGAAAGTCACGACACAACGCACTTATCGGTCGTAGACGCTGACGGTAACGCAGTTTCTTTGACCTACACGCTGGGTTATTCCTTTGGCTCGGCCTTTGTGGTTGAGGGAACAGGCATTTTATTAGACAACCAAATGCGCAATTTTTCACTGCGCAACCCGCAACATGCAAACGCCCTGGCGCCCGGTAAGCGCATGGTTTCGACCATGACACCCACGCTAGTATTCGATACCAATAATGAACTCTTCATGGTAACCGGCACGCCGGGAGGTAGTCTGATCCACACCAGCCTCTTGCAGCTCCTCGTGAATGTCATTGATTACGGTCTGAATATTGCCGAAGCGACCAGCCGTCCACGCATTTACCAAGCATGGCGCAAACCTGAACTCACCTACGAAGATGGAATCAATGAAGACACGCTCAAAGCGCTTGAGGCCAAGGGCCACATCTTACTGAAGCAAAAAAATATGGGCAGCACTCAATCCATCTTGATCAGTGGCGACAAGCTACTGGGATCTGCAGACCCAAGACGCCCCAATGCTGGGGCGGTGGGTGTAAATTTGAGTAATGCACCAAACCCTTTGTAAAAGTCAGGGTTGGGTGTTTTAACTAGGTTAGCTGTAATCGCGGCCTTTGTTTGTGCCGATGCGCAAGCGCAGCGCATTCAATTTAATAAAGCCCTCTGCGTCTTTTTGGTTGTAAGCACCCGCGTCATCTTCAAAGGTGGCGATGTGTGCATCGAATAGGCTGTCCTCAGATTGACGCCCAGCGATAATCGCATTGCCCTTGTACAGCTTCACGCGCACTTTACCGTTTACGAAAGTCTGCGACTCATCAATCGCTTTTTGCAACATGATGCGTTCGGGCGACCACCAGTAACCGTTGTAGACCAACTTGGCGTAACGCGGCATCAGCTCATCTTTTAAATGGGCAGATTCACGGTCAAGCGTCAATGACTCAATAGCGCGATGAGCTTTCAGCATGATTGTGCCCCCTGGTGTCTCGTAACAACCACGCGACTTCATACCTACGTAGCGGTTTTCGACTAAGTCGGCACGACCAATACCGTTGGCACCACCCAGTTTGTTTAGGGTCTCTAATACGGTAGCGGGACTCATTTCGACGCCATCAATCGCCACGATATCGCCTTTGCGATAGGTGAGTTCGATATAAGTAGGCTCGTCGGGCGCAGCTTCTGGGCTGACCGACCAGCGCCACATGTCTTCTTCTGCTTCGACCCACGGGTCTTCCAACTGACCGCCTTCGTAAGAGATGTGAAGCAGGTTGGCATCCATTGAGTAGGGCGACTTTTTCTTTTTGTTCGAAAAATCGACCGGAATGTTGCGCTCTTCGCAGTAGGCCATGAGCGCTTCGCGTGAATTCAAATCCCATTCCCGCCAGGGTGCAATCACTTTTATGCCAGGTTTTAAGGCATAGGCACCCAATTCAAATCGAACCTGATCGTTACCCTTACCCGTAGCGCCATGAGAAATCGCATCGGCATTCGTTTCGTTGGCAATTTCGACCAATCGCTTCGCGATTAAAGGACGTGCGATAGAGGTACCTAATAGGTACTCGCCTTCGTACACGGTGTTAGCGCGAAACATGGGGAACACGAAGTCGCGCACGAACTCTTCGCGCAAGTCTTCGATGTAGATCTCTTTCACACCCAAGGCTTTGGCTTTGGCGCGCGCGGGCTCCACTTCTTCACCCTGGCCAATGTCGGCGGTAAAGGTTACCACCTCGCAGTTGTAGGTATCTTGCAACCAACGCACAATCACCGACGTATCCAAGCCGCCCGAGTAGGCTAATACCACTTTGTTGATGTCGCTCATGACAATTTCCGTAAAGCTAGAATTTAAGGGTGCGTAGTTTACTCTTGCCGCAAATCAATTCCCAGTCTTGGTTTCGAAAAGCGCGTGTTTCAGGTAGCATCACGACTTAAATCAAGGAGTTTACCTGTGCAGTCCTTAACGCTTATCCGACCCGATGATTGGCACGTGCATCTGCGCGACGGCGCTTCGCTTACTCGTACCGTAGGCGATATGGCGCAAGTCATGGGCCGCGCCATTGTCATGCCCAACCTGACACCACCCATTACCACTGTCAGCGCTGCAGAGTCCTACCGCCAACGGATCCTCGCGGCCATGCCCAGCGCTCGACAATTTGACCCGTTAATGGTGCTGTATTTAACCGATCAAACTCGCCCCGAAGATATTCGTGAGGCTAAAGCATCACCCTTTGTTTATGGCGCCAAGCTTTACCCGGCCGGGGCCACCACAAATTCAGACGCTGGCGTTGGCGATTTGAGTGGGCTTTACCCTGTCCTGGCTGTTATGGAGGAGGTCGGTTTAGCGCTGTTGGTCCATGGCGAAGTCACCGAATCTGAGGTCGATATTTTTGATCGCGAGGCGGTTTTCATCGAACAGCACATGGCGCCCATCACCAAACGCTTCCCACACTTAAGAATCGTGTTCGAGCACATCACCACGGCACAAGCCGCGCAATTTGTTGCCGAGTCGCCCGCTCACGTTGGTGCGACCATTACCGCGCACCATTTGCTACTGAACCGGAATGATTTATTAGTCGGCGGCGTTCGCCCACACCACTACTGCTTGCCCGTGCTCAAACGGCGCACGCACCAAGAGGCCTTAATTAAAGCGGCCACTTCGGGGGACCCCAGCTTCTTTTTAGGCACAGACTCTGCGCCGCACCTTCAGGGCGCTAAAGAGGCCGCTTGCGGTTGTGCCGGCGTATACACGGCCCATGCCGCGATCGAACTGTATGCCGAAGCCTTCGAGCAGGCTGGCGCGCTGGATAAATTAGAAAATTTCGCCTCGGTGTTCGGGCCAAAGTTTTACGACCTGACACCGAATCATGACACCATTACCTTAGTGAAGCAGCCACAAACTGTACCAACAAACCTGCCAATGGCGGGTAGCCAACTGATTCCAATGCGCGCTGGCGGTACCATCGCGTGGAGCGTACTTAAGGATACCCAGTGAACCTTGACGAAGAGCTTTGTGAAATAAAACAACGCTTCAGAGGATTTCTACCCGTAATCGTCGATGTCGAGACAGGCGGGTTCAACGCGCAAACCGACGCCTTACTGGAAGTCGCCGCCACCATTGTGCGTATGGAGCCAGACGGCGAGCTTTATGTCCATGAAACGGTGCACCATAACGTCGTCCCGTTCGAAGGCGCCAATCTCGAAGCATCCGCGCTGGAGTTCACTGGCATTGATCCCTACCATCCGTTTCGCGAGGCTCTGTCAGAAGCCAATGCGCTTGAAAGTATTTTTAAAGCCATCCGTAAAGAAATTAAAAGCACAAACTGTACACGCGCAGTTCTAGTCGGCCACAATGCGCATTTTGATGCAGCCTTTATTAACGCCGCCGTCGAACGCACGGGTTTAAAACGTAATCCCTTTCATCCTTTCTCTTACTTTGATACCGCCACCCTGGCTGGCCTCGCTTTTGGGCAAACGGTACTTGCAAAAGCCTGCTTGCAAGCGGGGATCGAGTTCGATAACAAAGCCGCGCATTCTGCCGCTTACGACGCCGACCGCACCGCTCAGTTGTTTTGCAACATTGTAAATATTTGGCGCCAATGTGGTGGGTTTAACGCCAATTTATAACAATTACTCGCCCGACAGTTGTGTCAGTTCTTGATCTAAGGTGGTCATTAGACGCTCTAGCGAATCCGGGGCAAGTAACGACAACTTCAAAGATTCATCCAGTGGCAATAGCTGCAATAAATGATAGCCGACCTGCCAAGCATCGCGATAATCAATATTCAGCTGCAGCCGCTCTACGTGGGGATGTGTCTCGAGCGACTCAAGAACTTCCGCCAAGCCCTCCCAAGTATCAAGCAAAGGAGAAGGCGTAAGCTCGGGCTCGAATTCTGCGTCACACAAGACCAGACCATCTTCCGCAACACGCAGGTTCGAGGCGGTAAACGTATTTTGACCTTGCAAGGTAATACCCAGCAGACCATTGGGTAACTGATCCCAGTCCACAATTTGCGCCACCGTTCCACGCTCGGCAACGACAGGCGGAACACGCCGGCCATCTTTCATGACCTCACTGCCCTTGACCAGCTGGATAACGCCAAAGGTCGAGCCCTCGCGCATGCACTGCTTAACCAACTTTAGATACCGCTGTTCGAAGATCTGCAGAGGCATCTTGCCATAAGGCAACAAAGTCGTCGGCAAGGGAAACAGAGGGTAATCGGACTGCATTGTTACACCTTTTTAGGGTCAGACACTTCGTTAAGCCACGTTAAAATCTGCATGGCTTCATCTTTGTTAGAACCACAAAATTCAGGCTCCGGTTTAAAATCATTACACCATTTGGGCCGCCGCGGATCACCGAATAAAGCACAACGGTCATCATCCATCAAATGCAGACACCGCTCCCCCGCGGCTTTGCCATTGGGCATACCGTAGTACGGTTGTTGAATGTGTGGCACCCAACAACAAGCGGCACAGTGCTCACGACACTGCATGGTTTGCTTCGGGGCCGAGAGGCTTCAGCAACACAATTAAACGAGGCAGTAACAGTAGCGCGCCCAACACCGCCGCGATCATCGCCACGGCAGTCAGGGCACCGAAATACGTGCTCGGCTTAAAATTGGACAAAATCAGCATCGAAAAACCAACGACGACCGTTAAGGTCGTGTAGTACATGGCGCGCCCTATACTTAAATGACAACGATGCATGGCCGCGGTATAGCTCTTATCGATCACAAATTCTCGCTTGAAGCGGTGCACATAGTGAATACAGTTGTCGACCCCCATACCGACCACAATGGCAGCAATAGTGATCGTCATAATATCGAGCGGGATATTCGCCAAGCCCATAATCCCCAGAACCAATCCCGCGGCCAGTAAATTGGGCGCAAGCGCCAGCAAGGCTAAACTCAACGACCGGAACAATAAGTAGAACATCACTAAGATCACAGCAAAAACAGCGCCCAAGGTCATAATCTGAGACGCGAACAAGCTTTGCAACACGTTGTTGTACAGCACCAGCATTCCCGACATCGTAATGCGTTCTTCTTCAATACCAAGCTCGTTGATCAAATCGTCTTTGACTTGCCGTAAGAAGGCGTCGCGACGGAGCGTCTTACTGGTCTCTTTAACGCGCAAACTTATCCTCGCTTCGCTGCGCTCAGCATCAAAATAGGGCGTTTGTAACAAATCAGCGATATCTGCGGGCATGCTACGCTGCACTAGAGCCAATTCGACACTGCCTATGGGGCCGTTGAATAGCACCTCCACCGTGCTGAACAGGGTATCCAAAGACATCACCTTCCCAACTTCATCACGGCTTTGTAGATACTTTTGCACCGCGGCAATTTCTTGTCGGCCTTGCAAACTAAACCAATAGCTCGGTGTAAACCCCGCCTCCTGAGTTTTCTCAACACCAGTTGAGTCACTCAACAAGTCGCCGTCTGCGAAAAGGTCATCCTCTGCAAAAATATCACCATCAGATTCGAACGGATCGTCATCGGACGCAAACGGGGCTGCTTCTGAAGAGGCAGCAAAAGGGTCGTCTTCGAGGAAGGGGTCATCATCGGCAAAATCGTCCAGCCTAGTCTCTGTGTCACTGCCACCCAGACCCAGATCGCCAAACAAATCGATCTCCTCGGGCGCCGCTAGCGTGATATCAAATCCAATCGTCCCACCGAGTTCAGCATCGAGCAGTTCCATACCCTGATAAATTTCGGTGGTTTCTTTGAAGTAGTCAATAAACCGATTCTCGACTTTTAATTGACTGACGCCCAACGTTACCGTCACGATCAACGCCGCGGTCACCGTCAAGATCAGGGCACCGCGCTCATCTACCCAACGGGCAAAGTGTCTAGTAAACGGTTTTTGGTCCGCCGTGTGAACCATGGGTTTTCCAGCGGGCCAGACACGCATCATAGCGGGAACCACGGTAAAGGCAAAAATAAGAGCAAGCACAATACCCAGAGTCATCATCGAGCCAAAATCGATGACCGGCTGGATGCGCGAGACGAGCAAGGATAAAAACGCAACAATCGTCGTCAAACCGGTATACAAACAAGGCACAGCCATAGCTGCCATCGCAGCTTCGATTCGGTCGGCATCGAGCATATCGGGATTACTTTGGTGTATTTCTCGGTAACGCACCACTAAGTGAATGGCGATTGACAAAGAAATAATCAGCAACACCGCTACGAAGTTAGAAGATATCACCGTCATACGCCAATCTATTGCCGCCAAAATGCCCAGAACAACCGCTACGGTGACAATGCAGGTCACAACCGGTATGGCGACCCAGCGCGCGCGCTGAAACACCACGGCTAACACCAACATCATGACACCCACAATAGCGGCACCGAACACCACCAAATCGCTGCGCACAAAGGCCACCATATCCGAGGCAATCATGGGCACACCGCCCACAAAAATATCCGCGTGCTGGCGGTAACGCTCCGCAATCAATCGCACCGATGCCACCAGTTCACTACGCAGCGCCATGGCTTGGGCTGAGGCCGCTTTTACCGCCAGCTCCGCTTCTTCAAGTTGCACCAACTCGGGCTCGGTTAAGTTGCGTTCGACCTGCACAACACGCAAGGCTTCACGAGTTTTCAGCGCTTGATCGTAGGCAGTAAAAGGCTCCAAATTCACCTGTATCGCGCTCAAGGTGCCATCTTTACTCGCCAACAATTCAGAATAAATCACGCTGTTCTTAAGCTCTTCAATCGCAAGAGCCCGATCAGTGGCAGGGTCAGAAAGCGTGGGCAATGGATTATCGCCCAGCACGTCACTCAGGCTTTTCCTGGGGCTTTCCACTAGGGGCACATCGAGCGCGGTAACCACCGACAAAACACCGGGCAAAGCTCGCAACTCGTTCGCCAGCGCACTCAGTGGCATGAGACTCTCATCGCTCAGCAGCTCGCCCTCGGGCTGCCATGTCAACAGCAAGAACTCCGCCGCACCGTAACGCTCCGACACATCTCTAAAATCGGCCAGAGAGGGATCGCCCTGCAGCAACAAAGAATCGGCCGAGGCATCCAAGGTTGTTTTCGGAATCACCGTTACGGCCCAAGCCGTCATTACCGCCACTAAAACCAAGACCTGCCAGGGCTTGTCGATCACCCAGTGACGATAGCTGGCCCGAATTTTGGCGAACACACCCTTACTCATACTGATCCTTAAGCGCTTGCACTAATTTGTCCTTTAACCCCTGAAAATCGCCGTTACTCATACATACGACCACATCACTGGGACCAAGTTCAGGCACTAACTGCGCCACAAGAAGGTCCACATCGGTAAACACCTGTCCGCCTACCAAGTCATCGGTTAACTCAAAGCCCATGTTCTTAGCGCGCAACCAGTAGCATTTATCAGCCACCTCAGTCGCACCTGCCAGAGCATTGGCATGCACCCCCATACGCATCGTGTTTGATCTTGGCTCAATGACCAAAATCAAACGCGCCTGTTGATAGGCAGCTCGTAAGCCTTCGAGGGTCAATTGAATCGCAGTGGGGTGATGCGCAAAATCGTCGATCACCTTAATGCCACCGATATTCGCGATAAGTTCTTGTCGACGCTTAGTATTTTTGAAGGTGGCTAACGCGGCAATGGAATGCTCGGGACTCACGCCAACATGACGAGCGGCAATAATAGCGGCTAGCGCGTTACTGAGGTTGTAATCGCCACTGAGTGGTGTACTGCCTTCCCACTCGTTATCACTTTGCTTAATAAGGAAGTCGCCTTGCGCCTGATTGCGCCACTGATACTGCCACTGCGCCGAGGCATTTGCCCCAAAAGTTTCTGTGGGCGCCCACAGGCCGCGCGCCAGCACCTCATCGATGGCTGGCACCCCAGCCGGGTAAATCACCTGCCCCAAACTCGGCACTACCCTGAGCAAGTGATGAAACTGTCGCTGAATATCTTTAAGCGAATCAAAGATGTCGGCGTGATCAAACTCAAGGTTATTTAAAATTAAAGTGCGCGGGTGATAATGCAAAAACTTGGAACGTTTATCGAAAAACGCCGTGTCATACTCATCGGCTTCGATAACAAAAAACGGGTTTTGCCCCAGGCGCGCCGATACGCCGAAGTTTGCGGTGACGCCACCAATTAAAAAACCTGGCTGTAAACCCGCCTCTTCGAGCATCCAAGCTAGCAGACTCGAGGTAGTGGTTTTGCCGTGTGTACCCGAGACCGCTAAAACCCAACGATCTCTCAGCAAATTTTCGCCCAACCACTGAGGCCCCGACGTGTAGGGTATATTGCTGTTTAACAAAGCTTCAACGACAGGCACCCCGCGAGTCATGGCGTTACCCACGATCACCAAGTCGGGTTTGAGCTCGAGAATGGCCTCGTCATACCCCTCGTGAAGTCTTATACCCGACGCCTCGAGTTGAGTGCTCATGGGGGGATAGACGTTGGCATCGCTGCCCGACACCTGATAGCCCATTTGGCGTGCAATAAGCGCCAAGCCGCCCATAAATGTGCCACAGATACCCAAGATGTGGATGTGTTTACTCACGTCTGAACCCCCGTTCTAAGACCAGCAGTTTAGCACGGTCAGAACCCACGCCGCAGAGACAATGTAAAAAAGTCGAATCCGATCGATCACACAGTTTAACCGCTTGGCAAAAACGGTATCATACGCCCCACCAAACAAGGGGATCAGTAATGCTCAAAAATGCTTTTTACGCGCAATCGGGCGGTGTCACAGCGGTCATCAATGCCTCGGCCTGCGGCGTCATCGAAACCGCGCGAGCCCACAGCGACAAAATTGGCACGGTCTTCGCGGGCAAAAACGGCATTATTGGCGCGTTAAAAGAAGAGCTTATCGACACCTCGCTCGAGTCCTCCGAGACCATTGCAGCGCTTAAGCACACTCCAGGCGGTGCCTTCGGCTCATGCCGCTATAAACTCAAGAGCCTGCAAGACAATCGCGCCGAATACGAACGCTTAATCGAGGTCTTTAAAGCTCACAACATCGGCTACTTTTTTTACAACGGTGGCGGCGACTCAGCCGATACCTGCCTAAAAGTTTCGGAACTGAGCCAAAGCATGGGTTATCCGATCCACGCGGTCCACATTCCCAAAACGGTCGACAACGATCTACCGATTACCGACAACTGTCCGGGATTTGGCTCGGTCGCAAAATACATTGCGATCGCCACCATGGAAGCCTCGCTGGATATCGTCTCGATGTGCGCTTCATCGACCAAAATTTTTATTCTGGAGACCATGGGGCGACACGCGGGCTGGATTGCCGCAGCCGGAGGCTTAGCCGGCAAGACAAGCGAGGAACCACCGCACATTATTTTGTTCCCTGAGGTGGCCTTCAACGAAGAGGCGTTTTTAGACAAAGTGGACGCCAGCGTGAAACAGTGTGGTTACTGCGTGATTGTCGCGTCCGAAGGCGCGCGTTACGCCAACGGCGACTTTCTGGCGGATTCAGGTGCCACCGACGTTTTCGGCCACAAACAGCTGGGTGGCCTAGCCCCCACGCTTGCCGAGCTCATTAAGTCGAAGCTTGGCTACAAACATCATTGGGCCGTAGCGGATTACCTGCAGCGTTCGGCGCGTCATATCGCCTCGGCGGTTGATGTCGAACAAGCGTATGCGGTTGGTAAAGCCGCGGTTGAGTTTGCCTTAGCCGGCAAAAATTCTGTCATGCCAGCGATTACTCGCTTACCAGGCGCAAAATACAATTGGCACATCACCGAAGCCCCTTTAAACCAGGTCGCCAACGTCGAAAAGTTTATGCCCCGCGAATTTATCTCAGAGGATGGTTTTGGCATTACACAAGCCGCTCGCGATTATCTAGAACCCCTGATAGCCGGCGAGAGTTATCCGCCCTATCAGAACGGACTGCCCAGTTATACACAAATTCGAGGCCAACTGGTTGCACCCAAAACCAATCGCACCTTTGATGTGAATTAACCACAGATGCGGGCCGTGCTAAAACACGGCCTTTTTGCTACACTTCGCGCGCGAAAATTAGCCCGTGATTCAACAAGGACCCAAGAGATGAGCTTAAGCCTAATCCCACCAGGAAAAAATATCCCTGATGATGTCAACGTTATCATCGAAATCCCCGCGCACAGCGACCCGGTAAAATACGAAGTCGATCACGACAGCGGCGCGATCATGGTTGATCGTTTCATGTCAGCCGCTATGTTTTACCCCTGTAACTATGGCTACATCCCCAACACCTTAGCGGATGATGGTGACCCATTAGACGTATTGGTTCAAACCCCTCATGCAGTAGTACCCGGCAGCGTGATTCGTTGCCGCCCTGTGGGCATTCTGCAAATGAGCGACGAAGCTGGCCACGACGCTAAATTGATCGCAGTACCCGTCGACAAGCTAACGCCCGTCTACAAAGACGTTAAAGAAGTGACCGATTTATCGCCACTGTTGATCAATCAGATCAAACACTTTTTTGAGCACTATAAAGACCTAGAGTCTGGCAAGTGGGTCAAAGTCGATGGTTGGGGCACAGCGCAAGATGCTCGCGATGCCATCGTCAAAGCGGTTGCTAAGTTCGACGAAGAAGAACGTCACTAAACCTCTGGTGCCTGCCCCGATCGGTAATGGTCGGGGCGCCACTCGCGTGGCACCCTTACGAATCGATCAAAGATTTCCTCCAGCTGGTGATCAATCAGCGTCCAGCCCTCTATCACACTACCCATCCCATTTATCAGTTCGCGCCAAACGGTGGGCGTCACTCTGTCCTCATAGTACGCAGACAAGGGTGCGTAACTCAAATGCCAAGGCTCTGGCGATACACCGCCCCGATCTCTCCCGTAGGGCCTGAAAAAACCAAAGCTTTGATCCAGCGCCATCCGCTCATCCAGCCACGCATGCAAGTCCGCAAACACAGTGCGTGATTCCTGAACAGTGAGTTGCAAAGCACCACTTAGCGCGGCCCGATCATAGACATCAAGATCGGTCCCCCAATGGTGCCTAGAGGTACCAGGTAAAGCTGAAAACCGCAAAATTGCGTGCAACCAGGCACTGTCGGAATAGTGGCTTTGATCCAAAGGCTGATCGTTATCGTCGAGCACGACACGTTCACCACGCATCTTGCCATTAAAAATAAGCGCTTGTCGGGCAAATGACCGGTAACTGCTCGCTGCACTCAGCTCAAAACCCTCGGCACGAGCCTCGGTAGCCAAGGCGTGAAAGGCATCCAAGACCTCCGCTTGCAATTGCAGTCCATCACGCTCGATCACATGCGATTCAGAAATCCCGAACAAGACCGATAAATCAGCAGAAAACTGGGAAGCGTCACTGTTTTTCACAAATTCTGCCTTATTCGTCGCAAAAAATATCATCAAATACTAGCCCATTTGCCATTTATCTGGTAGTTTCAGCGCCCGCTCAGAAAGGGCTTCGTGGTACCGGCCCAAGACTGCGCGTAACGACAGTTTTTAATTGAACTACGTGGACTTTAAACATGGCTCCAAGTAACGACACACACTTTAAAAACTTCACTCCTTACACGCCAAAAAAAGGCGAAGAGTACATGAGTGATGAGCAGCTCGCGCACTTCAAGGCGATTCTGCAAAACTGGCGTTCTGAATTGATGCAGGAAGTCGACCGCACGGTATCACATATGAAAGACGAAGCGGCCAATTTTCCGGATCCCGCTGATCGTGCAACTCAAGAAGAAGAGTTCAGTCTTGAATTGCGCACCCGCGATCGGGAACGCAAATTAATTCGTAAAATCGATCAAACCATCGAACGTATTGATCAAGACGATTACGGTTTCTGCGACGCCTGTGGTGTAGAAATTGGCATCAAGCGCCTCGAGGCACGACCTACGGCAGAGTTGTGCATTGATTGCAAAACGCTTGCAGAAATCAAAGAGAAACAAGAGCGAGGCTAAACGCCCGTGAGCATGTCGACCACAGATGTAGTTCGCTACCGTGGTCGCTTTGCGCCCTCTCCAACCGGCCCACTTCATCTTGGCTCGCTCACGACGGCGCTGGCTAGCTATCTTGACGCCCAGTACAACCAAGGCCAGTGGCTTTTGCGCCTTGAAGATATCGACCCCCCTAGAGAGGTCGACGGCGCGGCTGACAGCATCATAAAATGTTTGGCAAGTCATGGCCTCCAGAGCAATATCGCCACCATCTGGCAACACAATAATTGGCAGCGTTACCGGGACACATGCCAGCAGCTTATTAGCGCGGGCCAGGCCTTTTATTGCGAATGCCCTAGGCGCCAACAAGATGAACTCGGACGCTGCACATCGGGCTGTTACAAGAAAAATCTGGGGGCCCGCAATAACAACTTGCGCGCTGCACTACCCCTTACTGACCTAAATTTTATTGACCGCGTTTATGGCCTTGTCGAGACACCAAAACGCACTTTCGACAATGCCATCATCTGGCGCCGCGATGATCTGCCCGCCTATTTACTAGCGGTCGTCGTTGATGATGTTGATTCAAAGGTCACAGACATCGTGCGCGGCGATGATTTATTACACGAAACCCAACGGCAATTAGCCTTGTATGCCCTGCTGGAGCAACGCCCGCCTCGGTTCGCTCACATCCCCGTGGTACTTAACGAAGAAGGCAAAAAACTCAGCAAGCAAACTGGCGCCACCGGACTTGATAACACCCAAGCGCTGGAGAATTTACAACGCGCGATACAGCACTTAGGGCTGGAGCTAGGAGCACAGCTCCCCTCCGACAACCCCCAATCATTGATTGCGAGGGCGATACAACACTGGCGCTTACCGGAACCTCGGTTACAAAAGGGCCAAAGTATCATAAACTGACCTTTTTGACGGACTTGAGCGATGCAAGGTACCCGAGGCCTGCTGTTGATATTTGGCCTATTGTTTTTATTTTTTCCAATGCTCACGAGCTGGCTATTTGAAGCCAATGCAGCGTGGTATCGGCCTCATCTCTTTGCGGCAGGCTTGGTCATTGTGAGTTACCTATTTCAGCTAGAAAGGTCATCCGATGAGCTTTAGCTTAGGGCAGGCACTGGTTGCCATTGTTGGCTACCTCAGCATTTTATTCGGTGTCGCCCACGCTGCTGAGAAAGGCTGGATTGCGAAGAAAATTACCGAACACCCCGCCGTTTACATCTTATCGCTCGGAGTATTTGCCGGGGCAATGGCGACCAATGGCGCGGTAGAACTCGCCCATTGGGAGGGCTACGGCGCCCTGACCTATTTCTTGGGCGCAACGCTGGCATTTATGGCCAGCGCCTTAATTCTATTGCCGGTACTTAGGCTGTGCCGAATCTATCAGCTAAGCTCTCTGGCTGATTTACTGACTTTTCGGTTTCGTAGCGAATTCGTCGGAGCCGGTATAACGATCGCGATGTGTTTGGCCTTGCTACCTTTTTTCGCCCTACAAATTCAGGCCGTAGCCGACAGCATCCACATCATCGCTTCAGGTGCGACCGATGTTACACTCGAATCTGAACGGCATGACGGTTTGGCGTTTTTGTTTTGTTTAATTGTGATTGTCTTTGCGATTTTATTTGGCACCAGGAATCCTTTATCCAAAAGCAGAAATACCGGGTTAGTCACCGCAATCGCCTTCGAATCCATCATGAAACTGCTGGCATTTTCGCTAGCGGCAATCTTTATAGTCTGGCAAGTGTTCGGAGGCTACGATGCTTTTGACGCCTGGTTTACAGCCAACCGGGACGTTTTGGTGCCCTCTATCCGGGAAGACACCGACGCCTCGACACGAACAGCTTTGATGCTATTTTTTGCGAGCACTGTCTGCATGCCGCACATTTTTCACATGATCTTCGCAGAAAACCCCAAGGTTGAAGAGTTGCGCATCGCATCTTGGGCATTGCCCCTATTTTTGTTAGCACTGAGTCTTCCGGTCTTGCCGATCGCTTGGGCAAGTCTGGCAACCAACCAACCCCTGGCTCCGGAATACGCCGCATTGGGGATTGGTATTCAAGCACAGTCTCCAACCATACTGACGCTGTCGTTTGTGGCCACTTTATCGGCAGCGAGCGCCACCTTAATCGTCTCAACACTCGCGCTTTCCAACATGTGCTTAAAACACCTCGTGCTGCCCCTAAGCATTATTCCGATGGATACCGAGCACGGCATTTATCGCCAATTAATCTGGATTAGACGCCTGCTGATCGCCTTGTTGATCTTGGCGGGTTTTGCCTCTTTCTTGGTCATCTCTCACCGCGAAACGCTGGCGCAACTTGGACTGATCGCCTTCGTTGGAACCGCACAATTTCTGCCTGGCGTTATTGCCTCGCTATACTGGCCCAGTGCGAACCGTATCGGATTGCTCGGCGGACTGAGCGCCGGTTTGTTTATTTGGGGCTTGTTGTTACTAGCGCCACTCATACTCGGACAACCCGTTGTGAATCCAGACTGGTTTGAATCAACGGGTTTAGATACAACCATCACAACCACCGTTTCACTCGCAGTCAATATTCTAATGTTTTTATCGCTGTCGATGATCTTACCAACCAGTCGTGAAGAGAAAATTGCTGCCGAAATCTGTTCTATGGACGATTTAAATCGGCCCGCGAGGCAATCGTTAAACTTGCGCAGCGCAGAAGAATTCATCGTCAACCTCGCGGCTGGGTTGGGCGAAGACACCGCGCGAGCCGAGGTTAATCGGGCGATGCGCGAATTACAATTTGAGCAAGACGAATCGCGCCCTTACGCACTTCGCCGACTTCGAGCGCGACTTGAAGCCAACTTATCTGGCTTACTGGGTCCCTCAGTTGCTCACTCGATGGTCAGTCGTTATCTGCCCTATTCAAGCTCTTCGGGTGACTTTAGCGAGGACATCAACTTAATCGAGCTGCAGCTCGATCGTGCCCAGCTCCAGTTCACCGGGCTTGCCGCCGATCTTAACAACTTGCGACATCACTACCGCGAAACACTCAACACCTTGCCCATCGGCGTGTGCTCGTTAGGTAGTGACGGTGAGATTCTAATGTGGAATGAAAGCATGGAGTTCATTACTCGAATTCCCGCTGCCGATGTCTTAGGCTCTTTCATTACTGAGGTCGCGGAACCTTGGGGACGAATACTAACCCAATTTAGTACGCAGGATACCGACCAAGTCGTGCGGCAAAAAGTACATATTCCCAACAAACAGTCGCGGTGGGTCAGCTTGCACAAGTCGCCAATTTTAGACGCCACGCTGACCGCCCGAGACCGAGTCATGGTGGTGGAAGACATCACAGAATATGTCCAGCTTGAACATGAGCTTATGCACAATGAACGCCTCGCCTCGATTGGCCGACTGGCCGCAGGCGTCGCACACGAGGTTGGCAACCCCGTTACCGGCATTGCCTGCCTCGCTCAGAACTTGGCTTACGCCGAATCCAAACAAGAAATCGATGAAACCGCGAGTGATATTCTGAAACAAACCCAACGCATAGGACGTATCGTCGAGTCCTTGGTCCGCTTCTCGCATGCGGGCGACGTGAGTAGCGACAATCGTATGGCGCCTTGTAATGTGGCAGATTGCGCCGACGAGGCCGCCAATCTTCTTCTATTAGACCCTGGCACAAAACATGTCTCATTCACCAACGACTGCGATCGCGAGCTATTGGTCTTTGCCGACCCACAAAAACTGCTGCAGATTTTCATCAACCTGTATTCCAACGCGCGAGACGCGAGACGAGGAAACTAACCGTGTATTCGTGATTGTGTTTTACGATTCATCCACAGGCGCCGGTTGCGGCGCAAAAGATCCGCATCCGTCTTCGCTCGTTTGAGACGAACCACATGCAAAGCGCGTGCGATAAGATTATCGCCGCCGCCGCCGCCACGGAGGCGCGCATCTCTGGCCCGGTGCCGTTGCCGACGAAGCGCCGCATTTATTGCGTGTTGCGCTCGCCGCACGTGAACAAGGACAGCCGGGAACACTTTGAGACGCGTACGCACCACCGTTTGATTGACGTGCACCAGCCCACGGCGCAGACGATTGATGCGCTCATGGCGCTCGAACTTCCGTCTGGCGTGGATGTGGAAATCAAGCTTTAAGAGAGCTGCCGATTGTTGTGTCCTTATGCGAGCGCATGCATTATTTGATTTCATTTAGAGGGAGAGACGTACAAAACACGATTAGATGAGTTCGCCGCGCGTTGGCGTGCTTGTAATTAACAGATTAGTCTGCATATACACGTATATAATTTTACAAGGCGCGCGCGCCGCTCACGCGGCGTGCATGTCGTCGTCGTCGAATTCGCCCTCGAATTCGCCGCTAAAACCAATATCTTCTTGCGCGTGCGCGGCGTTTGCGTGTGCGGTTGTCTCGCCTGGCGTTTTAGCCTCGTCGACGATGGCACGAATGTCTTCAATCGTCATCATATCCGACTGGTCCACGTCGGCGTCGACGTCGAGCAATTCCAGGGGCAAGTTTGTCGTGAACCACGGGTGCGCTTGTATCCCAGCCACATCGATGCGCTTCGCGGCGTCGACGACAAAAATGCGGCGAATTAAATCTTTAACCCCGTCGCTGAGCTCGACGTTCGGTGGAAACGCGTAATCGCACGCGAAAATCTTTGTAATCGTGCGTCGAAAGTTTCTCGGATCCGACTTATCTTCAAACGGGTACTTGCCGACGAGCATGACGTACAACGTCACCCCACACGACCACACATCAGCACTCTTGCCATCGTACACCTGACGCTTGAGCACTTCAGGCGCGATGTACGCCG